>JACUUC010000052.1 GCA_014859445.1 Bacterioplanes sp. | reverse complement strand
CCTAGTGTGAAACCAAGATACGGATCGATATCAATATCACTGCTATCAACACCACCCACCGTATTACTATCGACTGTTCCCGTACCCAATAGAACCGCTGTCAATAGCAGATAAGGCGTTACACCAACACGATCTGCGACAGGGAAGCGTTGCTGAATGCTGGCCGATGCTTGTACAGTGATCAGTTCCGTTTCAAAATAACTGTCGTTAGAATCGAATTCGGTATACAAGTAGGACAAACCACCCGCGATAGACCAAAGCGCTCCCTGCTGCAATGCCTGCTCTAAACCATATTGCCCTGTGAAACCCAGCAAATAGACATCACCTGTGTCATCTTCGCCTGTCGTCACGCCTAATGAAAAAAACTGTCCATCTTGCTTGGACAACCAGTTTGCTCCCAGTAACGTAAATTCTTGGTTAAAATCGTCACTGTCGTATTCCAGTGAGGTATAACCGAACGTTGCTTTATTAATTCGCTCACCGCTGTCACTGACTGAGGTAATCGGTGGCGGTGCAAAACTGAACGACAAACTACTGTCTGCGAACAGGAAGGGCGAGGACAATAAGCATGCCGTGCTGACCAACGCTTTAACAGTGGGCTGAATACGCATAAGAGAGACTCTTTTTAGGTGGAAGTCTCTTTAATTTAGCAGAATTGTTATTGCTCGCAAACCACGAAATCGTTTTCTGGGTGTAAAGAAAAAACCCCGCTTGCAGCCACGCAAACGGGGTTTCATTGAAAAGCCTTTCCTGACAAATTAGAAGTCGAGATTCGTTACATTCAATGCATTTGCTTCAATGAAGGCTCGACGTGGTTCTACATCATCACCCATCAAGGTCGTGAACATTTTGTCAGCGCCAATGGCATCTTCAATGGTTACTTGCAGCATACGACGTGAGTTAGGATCCATCGTTGTTTCCCAAAGCTGTTCAGGGTTCATTTCGCCCAAGCCTTTGTAACGCTGGATACTGAAGCCTTTTTGCGCTTCGTGCAGTAACCACTTAACGGCATCCCAAAAATCAACAATCTCATGTTTACGCTCACCACGCTGGATGTACGCACCTTCTTCCAACAAATTCGTAAGTGACTCGCCCATGGTTGCGATCTTGTTATAGCCATCGCCTTTAAAGAAATCACTGTCGAGCTTGTATTCTTTTGGCGTACCGTGAGTAATCACTTTTACAACAACATTGAATACATCACGCTCTGGATCTTTAGCGTGTTCCACGTGGAACACATTGCCACTGCGGCCAGCATCTGGAAGACGTGCATTAAGCTGAGCAACCCAATCGCTGACGACAGACTCATCCGCCATACCCGCTAATGTTAACCGTGGCAGACTGAGCATTTCATGCAGAACAATGGTCGGTACTAAATTACCACGACGACGAATGGTTTCTTGCGTTGCACGATAATCTTCAATCAATTTAGCAAAGGCCACGTCACTAATGGCTGGAGCCTCAGGGTTTGGATGCAATGCCGACTTTTCTAACGCGATGTGCGTCAAATAGCTTTCCATGGCTTCTTCGTCTTTGATGTACTGCTCATGTTTACCACGCTTGATTTTATACAGTGGCGGCTGAGCAATGTAGATATGACCGCGTTCAATAATTTCAGGCATTTGACGGAAGAAGAAGGTCAACAGCAGCGTACGAATGTGAGCACCGTCGACATCAGCATCCGTCATAATGATGATGCGGTGGTAACGCAATTTGTCGGGGTTAAATTCTTCACGTCCGATACCACAACCGAGTGCTGTGATCAGTGTGCCGACTTCGGCCGAGGACAACATCTTATCGAAGCGTGCCTTCTCGACGTTCAAAATTTTACCTTTCAATGGAAGAATGGCTTGGGTGCGACGATCTCGGCCTTGTTTGGCAGAACCGCCAGCCGAGTCCCCTTCCACTAAGTATACTTCGGACAGTGCAGGGTCTTTTTCTTGGCAATCCGCTAACTTGCCGGGTAAGCCGGCAATGTCTAACGCGCCCTTGCGTCGTGTCATTTCACGCGCTTTGCGAGCCGCTTCGCGAGCACGAGCCGCATCAATCATTTTACCAACCAGTTCTTTTGCTTGTTGCGGATTTTCCAATAAGAAATCACTGAACAAACGACCCATTTCTTGTTCAACGGCGGTTTTTACTTCACTTGAAACCAATTTGTCTTTGGTTTGAGAACTGAACTTAGGATCCGGCACTTTCACCGAAATAATAGCAGTCAACCCTTCGCGCGCATCATCACCGGTGGTCGACACTTTGGCTTTTTTCGCCAAACCTTCTTTTTCGATGTAGGTATTCAGTGTCCGAGTCAACGCCGCACGGAAACCCGCTAAATGCGTACCCCCATCGCGTTGTGGAATGTTGTTGGTGTAGCAGTAAATGTTCTCTTGAAAGCTGTCATTCCACTGCATGGCCACTTCAACGGCAATGCCATCATCCCGTTGCATATTAAAGTGGAATACGTCATTAACGATGTTCTTACCTTCGTTTAGATAGGCAACAAAAGAAGCCAAGCCCCCTTCAAACGCAAAGGTATCTTCACGATCGCTGCGTTCGTCCTTCAAATGCACACGAACACCGCAATTCAAAAACGACAATTCACGCAAACGTTTGGCCAAGTAGTCGTAGCTAAATTCCGTTTTGGTGAAGGTTTCTTTTGACGGCAAAAAGGTAATCATGGTGCCTTTGCTTTCTGTCGGACCAACCGCTTTCAGAGGATAGTCAGGCACGCCATGCGTGTATTCTTGTTCGTACAAAGTACCATTACGACGAATGGTCAGCGTCAGCTTTTCAGACAGTGCGTTAACGACCGAAACACCCACGCCGTGCAAACCACCAGATACCTTATAGGAGTTATCGTCGAATTTACCACCCGCATGAAGAATCGTCATGATCACTTCTGCAGCGGAGATACCCTCTTCTTCGTGAATGTCCGTAGGAATGCCACGGCCATTATCAGAAACAGACACGGAATTATCTGGGTGAATCACCACATCCACTTGATCACAATGACCCGCTAAGGCCTCATCAATGGAGTTATCCACAACCTCAAACACCATGTGGTGCAGACCTGTACCATCGTCGGTATCGCCAATGTACATCCCTGGACGTTTACGTACGGCGTCTAGGCCTTTTAAGACCTTAATACTCGACGAGTCGTAACTCTGCTCACTCATGTCTGATCCCCTTTATTTTTCTAGGTTTGTTATCGTTTTAGCGTTAGTAACATGGATAACAAACGGAAACGGCTTATTCGCGTTATCAGGCCGAGCCATCGGCTTGCGCTTGTTCGGTAATGACACCCTGTTCCACGTGAAACAATTTACTGGAACGCGGTTGCCAAATGTCCGTCAGTTTTTCTTTATCAATACTGGTAATAAAGACCTGACATTTTAAATCTTCTAACAATTTGCATAAAGCAAAACGGTGCTTTTCATCCAGCTCAGAAGCGAGATCGTCTACTAAATAGATCGTGCTGCGCTGTGTCTCTTGTTGAAACAACGCACCTTGAGCAATTTTAAGAGCGGCAACCACCGTTTTTTGTTGCCCCCGAGACAACACATCAGACGCTAAATACTTGTCCACTTTGATTCGTAATTCGGCACGATGCGGACCCGATTGGGTGTACCCCAACACCAGGTCGCGGTCTTGTTGACGTGCCATCACAGCGGACAATTCGCTGTCTTTATCCCACCCAGGATAATACGCTAATTGTACGCTAATATGGGCATCGAGTTGGTTAAGAATGCGCTCAAATTCGGGTTTAAAGCGTTTTAAATAGGCGCGTCGATGGGCATCAATCTGTAACGCACTTTCAATAAAGCCATCATTCCAAATAGACAGCCATTCACTTTCTTTTTGCTTTAACACCGCGTTGCGTTGTTTCAGTTGTTTACGAAACACTTTCCACTGAGCCATGAAGTCTTGCTCAACATGGAAAATGCCCCAGTCAATAAACTGTCTGCGTTCTTCCGGCGAACCAGAAAGCAATTTGAACGTATTGGGTTCGATGATTTGTACAGGAAGCCACTGGGCCGCTTGCGCTTGAGAGGTCAGTACCGAACCATTCATCTTCAATAGATAGTCGCCTGAGCGAAGACGTAAGCTGTCTAACTCACATTCACCCAAGTGGTCATCGCTCACGCTTAACTTCAACACCATTTGCTCATCATCGTGAGCCAATACGTGTTTGATTTGGCTACTGCGAAAGGATTTACCCGACGCCATCAGTGAAATGGCTTCTAATAAGCTGGTTTTACCCGAGCCATTATCGCCATAGATAAAATTGACCGCAGAATGGGGAGACAACGTTAGCGGCTGCAAGTTACGCACACCGCTAAGTGTTAAACGCCGAATAGGCATAGAGTGACCGTGTTCAGAAATTACAAGCGCATGGGCATAACAACGTACATGGCATCACCGTTTTCAGGCTCTTCTAATAAAGCACTGGAATTGGCGTCCGACAACGTCATTTTCACTTGCTGAGTATCCAACACACTCATGACATCCAACAAATAAGAGACATTGAAACCCATCTCCAACACATCGCCTTGATAATCCACAGCGACCGTTTCTTCAGCTTCTTCTTGTTCTGGGTTGTTGGCCAATACTCTCAACTGATCTTCGTTGTAATTTAAACGCACACCGCGATATTTTTCGTTCGAGAGAATGGCAATTCGATTAAATACTTGGCGTAACTCTTGGCGATCTGCCAGCATAATATTGCTGCCATTTTTTGGAATGACACGGCTGTAATCTGGGAATTTCCCATCAACTAATTTCGACGTAAACGTGAATTCATCGGTAGTTGCGCGTAAGTGATTACTACTTAACGTCAAAGAAATGTGTGCTTCGGCATCGGTTAACAACTTCGCCAATTCCAACACACCTTTGCGCGGTAAAATAATCTGCTGTGCAACTTCGGGACCGGATATATCAGCAACGGCAGTCGCTAAGCGATGTCCGTCAGTGGCCACCGTTCGTAGTTGGGTGGAAGTGACTTCAAACAACATGCCATTTAAGTAGTAGCGAACATCCTGTTGTGCCATAGCGAAACTGGTGCGCTCAATAACACGACGTAATTTCGCTTGCACAATAGCAAAATGGGTATCACCACTGATGTTATCCACATTAGGAAATTCACTGGCTGGCAATGTGGATAAGGTGAAGCGTGAACGACCAGAGCGCACATTCAGTCGTTGATCATCTTGTTCAACTTCAATGATGGCACCATCGGGCAACGAACGACAAATGTCCATCAGCTTTTTACCCGGAACCGTGACTTGACCATCGCTACCGATTTCGTCCAACGTCACACGACCGACCAACTCAACTTCCAGATCTGTGCCCGTCAACGACAATTGCTGACCTTGTAAATCCAACAGCACATTGGATAACACAGGCAATGTTTGGCGTTTTTCCACCACACCAGCCACCAACTGTAAGGGACGTAATAGGGCTTCCCTAGAGATAACGAATTTCATAATTCTCCACTCAGATCTAGGTTGTCAGTGAACGCAGCAAATTCTTATAGTCTTCGCGAATGTCTGCATTAGATTCCTGTAACTCTTTGATTTTTCTACAAGCGTGCAACACGGTTGTATGATCTCGACCACCAAATGCTGAACCAATTTCAGGCAAACTGTGGTTGGTTAATTCTTTACTTAGCGCCATCGCTACCTGTCGTGGGCGAGCAATAGAGCGAGTCCGACGTTTAGATAATAAATCAGCCAATTTAATTTTGTAATACTCAGCCACAATTCGTTGAATATTATCCACACTGACTTGTTTATCTTGTAAAGCCAACAGATCTTTCAAGGTTTCTTTAATAAAGGGTAACGTTATTTCACTGCCAGTAAACTGAGCATTGGCACGCACACGCTTTAATGCCCCTTCCAATTCACGCACATTGGAACGTATTTTAGAGGCAATGAAAAATGCCGCATCATCGGGTAGATGCATATCCGCTTGTTCGGCTTTTTTCAACAAAATAGCCACTCGTGTTTCTAACTCTGGCGGTTCAACGCCAATCGTCAAGCCCCAGCCAAAACGACTTTTTAAGCGATCTTCCAAACCTTCAATTTCTTTCGGATAACGGTCGCAAGTCAAAATCATTTGCTGACCACCTTCTAATAGCGCATTAAAAGTATGGAAAAACTCTTCTTGTGAGCGATCTTTACCGGCAAAAAATTGAATGTCGTCAATCAATAACGCATCAAGGCCACGGTAAAAGCGCTTAAATTCATTAATGGCACCTAGCTGAAGTGCTTTCACCATGTCTTGTACAAAACGCTCAGAATGAACATACAACACTTTGGCGTTGGGATTTTTGCTTTGTAAGTGATTACCCACCGCATGCATTAAGTGCGTTTTACCCAAACCAACACCACCATAAATGAACAGTGGGTTGTAAGAGCCACCGGCATTATCCGCCACTTGCCGAGCCGCCGCGTGTGCCAGCTGGTTGGACTTACCTTCAACGAAACTACTGAAGGTAAAATCTTGGTTCAAAAAACTTTGGTGACGTACGCCGCCCTCCACCTGAACTCCGCGTTTATTTCGACCAGAACTAGCAGTAGACGTATTAACCGATGTCGAAACACTGGTTGATTCGACAGCAGCACTGTCAGGAAGAAGCTCACCTTGTTCGGGCGCACTGGTTGGTGGTGCGGCAAATCCATAATCGGGGGCGGGGGGTGGTGGCGCAGGACGAGCTGGTGCTTCGGCTCGTGCCGCAGAAGGTACTTGAAACATCGGCTGAGCAGAACCAATAGCCAGTTCAACGTGAGTAATTCGGCCACCATTTAATTCAGACAATATTTCTTGGATACGCTGTAAGTACTTGTCTTTGACCCAATCTTTAACAAATCGGTTGGGCGCGCTCAACACCAGTTGACCTTGGCTGTTTTCACTGGCCAATAAGGGTCTAATCCATGTGTTGTATTGCTGCGCAGGCAATTCATGTTGCAATTGCGATGTACAGTCTTGCCACAAACCTGTCACAGCTACCTCGGTCTTTTCTAACTAGCAATCAAGCCGCGTATTGTACCCAAGGGAGGGCCGTCACACCACCAACATCCTCTATATAAAGAAGAAAGAAAAATACGGTGCTGTGAATGGTCAAAAAAGTTATGCCTGTAGACTGAATCATGACAATCCGAGTGCCGTAAAAGCTGTGGAAAAGTGATGAGCAATTGCGGGATGAAAAAGGATGGAATTCGAGAAATTGCGACGCACGTGTATAACTAACCGATCCATGCACAGTTCATACTCAGGATGCACACCCGTTGTACCACACCTATACCGCACTTATGAATCACCCAACAAATTGATTTTAAAAGGATTTTTCTTGTTATCAACAGATTTTTGGTTGCTTAATAGTAGTAATAACGAGTTTCTCTAATCATCATTTCATACAATACATAATCAAATAATCTTAATTTAAGAAAACACGTCTTAGTGCGTAAAAAATTGAACAAAAATTGGTCATTGCGTCGAGCAACGCTTTCTCATACAATTGCCGGCCTTAAATTCCTGGTGCAGTCTGTTGTTAGTTGGCATCCATTTGATTGGATTGCACACTCTACGAAACGCGCCTTAGCTAAATTCACTTAACTGAGTGACAATGATATGAAACGTACTTTTCAACCAAGCGTGTTAAAACGCAAACGTACTCACGGTTTTCGTGCGCGCATGGCCACTAAAAATGGTCGTCAAGTTTTGGCTCGTCGTCGTGCCAAAGGCCGCGCTAAGCTGAGTGCATAATCATCCGTTATTTTTCCACGTGGCTGATTAATGCCTGATTTAACGTTTACTCGTCAGTTACGAATTCTTAAACCGGCCGAGTTTAAACGGGTTTTTGATCACACTGAGCTGCGTGGAAGTACGCCTCACTTATTGGTGTTGGCGTCTGCGAACGAGCAAGCATGTCCGCGACTTGGTTTCGTTATTGCCAAAAAGCAAATTAAACATGCTGTTCAACGCAATCGCATTAAGCGTTTGATTCGCGAATCGTTTCGCCATCATCAACACGACATGCTTGCGCTGGACTACGTTATACTTGCTCGTTCCGGTCTCATAGAGCTGGACAACCAGCAAATTCGTGAGATGATTGACGGCCTTTGGTTCAGATTAAAGCGTCCTACTCATGGCAGACAAGCAAATAGCAATCGCAACAAAAAGCGCCAGTCTGGCCGCTAGGCTGTTGTTATTACTTATTGCTATTTATCGCAATGCCATCAGTCCGTTTATTCCTAGTCGTTGTCGTTATTTTCCTACTTGTTCATCCTATGCCGAAGAAGCCATTCGTCGTTACGGGTTTGTGCGTGGTGGCCATTTAGCGATAAAACGATTATTCCGGTGTCATCCGTGGGGTTCCCATGGTTACGATCCGGTGCCTGACTTACCCAACCATTCAACCCACTGTTGTCAACGGAAACCCTAAACATGGATATCCGCCGTACGGTTATATTTATTGGTTTGGCCATTTCGTCCTATATGTTGATCCTTGCTTGGAACAACGATTACGGTCAATCAGCCAACGCAAACGCGCCTATCATCGAAACATCGGAGGTCAATCATAACGATGCACCGATGAACATTGAGCAGCCTCAGGTGACTTCCCTTTCTGGCGACGCTCCTCAAGCCGATATACCCAGTGTTGTTAACGAACCTATGTTGCAAGCGCGCTCTGGTAATGGCAGTCAGTCATTAATCACAGTTCGTACCGATGTCATTACGGTTCGCATTGATCCTGTGGGAGGGGAATTGGTTGAGGTGCTGCTGCATGAATTTCCAGCGTCACTATCTGAACCCGATGTACCATTTGTTGTATTAGAGCGTAATCAGCGTCGTACCTACACGGCACAATCCGGTTTGTTAGGCCGTGATGGTATTGATAGTGAGTCGCCTGCTCGTTTCCAAGCGGCGCAAACGGAGTACGTCTTGGCCGATGGTGAAGATACGCTGAGTGTTGTATTAACGACGGACAGTGATAAAGGTTTGGTTGAGAAAATCTTTACCTTTACTCGTAATGATTACTTGATGGATGTGACCTATCGCGTGCATAACAACTCGGATCAGCCTTGGCAGGGTGTGTTTTATGCACAGCTGAAACGTGATGGATCACCCGATCCGACCTCTGGTTCAGGCTTGGGTATGCAAGCCTATTTGGGTGCGGCGTTAACGACACAAAATAATCGTTATGAAAAAATCAGCTTCAGCGATTTGCAAAAAGGCCCTTACCGTTCGGTAGAACAAGGTGGCTGGGCAGCCATGTTGCAACATTACTTCTTATCGGCGTGGGTACCACCACAAGATCAGCAGTTTACTTACAATGGTCGTTTCGTGAATGGTCATTACTTGTTTGGTTTCTTTGGCACCAATACGGTTATTGCTCCGGGTGAAGTGGGTGAGTTGGGGGCGCAATTGTATGTTGGTCCTAAAGCACAACAACGGTTAGCAGAAATTGCCGAGAACTTGAATTTGACCGTGGATTACGGCTGGTTGTGGTGGATTGCTCAGCCGTTGTTCTGGTTGTTAACCTTCTTCCACGGTCTTGTGGGTAACTGGGGCTTTGCCATTATTTTGTTGACCATCAGTATTAAGCTGCTGTTCTACAAACCTTCGGCGATCAGCTATCGCTCCATGGCGAACATGCGTAAAGTCGCGCCAAAGATGCAGGAAATCAAAGAGAAATACGGTGATAACCGCGAAAAACTGGGTCAGGAAATGATGAAGTTGTATCGCGATGAGAAAATCAATCCGTTGGGTGGTTGTTTGCCAATCTTGATTCAAATGCCCGTATTCATTGCCCTGTACTGGGTGTTGATGGAATCGGTAGAGTTGCGTCAAGCGCCGTTTATCTTGTGGATTCATGATATGTCGGTGATGGACCCGTACTTCATTTTGCCATTGATCATGGGTGCATCCATGTTTGTGCAAATGAAATTGAACCCAACACCGCCCGATCCAATGCAAGCGCGTGTTATGCAGTTCATGCCAGTTATTTTCACTGTGTTCTTCTTGTGGTTCCCTGCTGGTTTGGTTCTGTACTGGGTGGTAAACAACCTGTTATCGATCGCTCAGCAGTATTGGATTACTAAGCAAATCGAAAAAGAATCCTGATGCTCCGTTGAGTTAAGCGAAAGGCGATGTGGAAACACATCGCCTTTTTTCATTAGGATTTGGGTAAAAAATTGATTATTTTCGTTACCTGAGACGGGTCTTTAAAATACCAAAAAGTAACTATGCAAAAGTTCATCAAGCATTTGCTCTAG
>JACUUC010000051.1 GCA_014859445.1 Bacterioplanes sp. | reverse complement strand
TTCAGGCTTCTTTCAGCCTGACGGGTTTGCCAGCTTCGCTGGGCAAACAAAAAAGAGAGCCGGAGCTCTCTTTTTATCATCAACGTCTTGATCGGCGTTTTTCTGGCAAACAACCCATCAATCCATGGCCAACATAGCCAATTGCTGCTCTGTCGCGGTTTCTAAGAACTTACCGCCACCACGTGCAACACACGTTAAAGGATCTTCAGCAACAATCACCGGCAAACCCGTTTCTTCGCTGAGCAACTTATCCAAGTCACGCAACAGAGCACCACCACCGGTCAACACCATGCCACGCTCGGCAACATCGGAAGCCAATTCTGGCGGAGACTGTTCAAGCGTTGCTTTCACCGCTTGCACAATGGCCGCTAAGGATTCTTGTAACGCTTCTAGGATCTCGTTCGAGTTCAACGTAAAGCTGCGCGGAATACCCTCGGCCAAGTTACGGCCGCGCACGTCGATTTCACGAACTTCGCCGCCCGGATACGCCGTACCAATTTCTTGCTTAATGCGCTCGGCCGTGGCCTCACCAATCAAACTGCCATAATTACGACGAATGTACGCCACAATGGCTTCATCAAAGCGATCACCGCCCACTTTCACGGATTCGGCATAAACCACGCCACTTAATGAGATAATGGCGATTTCGGTGGTACCACCACCAATATCCACCACCATCGAACCACGCGCTTCATCGACTGGCAAACCCGCACCAATGGCAGCCGCCATGGGCTCGTGAATCAAGTACGCATGACTGGCACCCGCACCCAGCACAGAATCACGAATCGCTTTACGCTCGACCTTAGTGGCTTGATACGGCACACACACCACAACGCGCGGGCTCGGCTGCATAAAGCTGCTTTCATGCACGCGTTTAATGAAATGCTGCAACATTTTCTCGGTCACATCAAAGTCAGCGATGACGCCGTCTTTCATCGGACGAATGGCCTGAATGTTACCTGGCGTTCGGCCTAGCATGCGCTTAGCTTCCGTACCGACCGCCGCCACACTTTTCTGATGACCTTGTAAACGAATAGCAACAACAGAAGGCTCATTTAACACAATGCCCTTGTCGCGCATGTAAATCAGGGTATTGGCGGTTCCCAAGTCGATCGACAGATCACTTGAGAATAAACCACGTAACTTTTTAAACATCCAAATTATTCCTGTGTGCACTCGCAAAAATTGCCGTAACTCTAGCAACGGTGGGGATTTAGAGCAAGGCGCATTTGTGCTACGCTCTGCGGCTTTATTATTACTAGCAACTTTGGGGTATCTTCATGGCTCTGGATCAAAACCAGATTCGCGACATTGCCGAATTATCTCGACTGCAAATCGACGATGATCAAATCACCGCGTATCAGCAAAATCTCAGTAATATTTTGGCACTGGTCGATCAATTAGCCGCCGTGGACACCCAAGGTATTGAACCCATGGCGCATCCACTGGATGCCACTCAGCGCCTACGTGCCGACGTCGTCACCGAACACAATCAACGTGAACATTTTCAAGCCATCGCGCCCCACACCGAACAAGGCCACTACCTTGTCCCTAAAGTGGTTGAATAAGGATTCGTTATGCACAACAAAACCATTGCCGAAATTTCACGTGATCTAGCGGCCGGCGTCTACACCAGTGTCGACATTACACGCGAATTGCTGGCACGCATAGAACAACACGATGCCCAGTACAACAGTTTCATTACCGTGACAGCCGAACAGGCGTTAGCGCAAGCCGCGGCAGCCGATGCACGACGCGCTGCCGGCCAAGCCAGCGCATGGACTGGTGTTCCTATTGCGCACAAAGACATCTTTTGCACCAATGGCGTACTGACCACCTGCGGCTCCAAAATGCTGAGCAACTTTGTTGCCCCTTACGACGCCACCATCGTTGATCACTTCAATCAAGCCGGTGCGGTATCGCTGGGCAAATTGAACATGGACGAATTCGCCATGGGCTCGTCCAACGAAAGCTCGTATTACGGCCCCGTGGCCAACCCATGGGATCGTTCGCGCGTCCCCGGTGGTTCGTCCGGTGGTTCGGCGGCCGCCGTTGCGGCGCGACTGGTGCCAGGTGCGACGGCATCCGATACCGGCGGCTCCATTCGCCAGCCTGCCGCCTTTTGTGGCTTAACCGGACTCAAGCCGACGTACGGCCGTGTTTCACGTTGGGGCATGATTGCCTACGCATCCAGCCTCGATCAAGCCGGTGTTATTACGCGCACGGCAGAAGATGCCGCCATGATGCTAAATGTCATGGCCGGCCTTGATGCCAAAGATTCCACCTGCATGGATCACCCTGTACCCGACTACACCGCGACCCTCAATGATTCGCTGGCAGGGTTAACCATTGGCTTGCCGAAAGAATATTTCAGCCGTGACCTCAGTCCAGCCATGGCCGAGAAAGTACGCACCGCCATTGCTCACTACGAGCAACTGGGTGCCACGGTAAAAGACATTTCATTACCCAACACCCACTTAGCAATTCCGGCCTACTACATCATTGCCCCAGCCGAGTGTTCTGCGAACTTATCCCGTATGGACGGCGTGCGTTTTGGTTACCGCTGCGACGACCCGAAAGACATCAATGATTTGTTCAAACGTTCGCGTGGTGAAGGCTTTGGCAACGAAGTGAAACGCCGCATCATGATTGGCACCTATGCGCTGTCGGCGGGCTTTTACGATGCCTACTACAACAAAGCACAGCAAGTGCGTCGCTTAATCAAAAACGACTTTGTTGAAGCCTTCAAAGAAGTGGATGTCATCATGGGGCCAACCACCCCGACACCCGCCTTCCCACAAGGCAGCAACAGCGATGACCCCGTGGCTATGTACCTAGAAGACATCTTCACCATTGCACTGAACCTCGCGGGTTTACCCGGCATGTCCATTCCGTGCGGGCACATCAACCAATTACCGGTTGGTTTGCAATTGATCGGTAATTACTTTGATGAAGCACGACTGCTGAACTGCGCACACCAGTTCCAACAAGTCACCGATTGGCATCAACACACACCACACGACTTAGCGTAAGGGGTAACAGCATGGAATGGGAAGTCGTTATCGGCCTTGAGATTCACGCCCAACTGGCCACACAATCCAAAATCTTTTCCGGTGCCGCCACGGCATACGGTGCCGACGCCAACACACAAGCCTGCGCCGTTGACTTAGGCTTACCGGGCGTTTTGCCAGTATTCAATGAAGAAGCCTTACGCATGGCCGTCAAATTCGGTCTGGCAATCGACGCGGAGATTGGCAAAAAATCGGTCTTCGACCGCAAAAACTACTTTTACCCCGATTCGCCCAAAGGCTATCAAACCACCCAATTGCATTACCCAACCGTGGGCATGGGACATATTGATATCGAACTGGACGATGGCAGCACGCGTCGCATCAATGTCACGCGCGCCCACCTCGAAGAAGATGCAGGTAAATCGGTACACGAAGGATTTGGCGGACTCAGTGGCATCGACTTAAACCGTGCCGGTACGCCGCTGATTGAAATCGTATCGGAACCCGAATTACGCAGCGCGAAAGAAGCCTCGGCGTATTTTCGCAAAATGCACAGCATCGTCACCTACCTAGGTATTTGTGATGGCGACCTGTCGCAAGGCTCCATGCGCTGCGACTGCAACGTGTCGTTACGACCTAAAGGTCAAACCGAATTTGGCACACGCACCGAAATCAAAAACGTCAACTCATTTCGTAACGTAGAGCGCGCCATTGAGGCGGAAATCGAACGGCAAATGGACATTTTGGAGGAAGGTGGCCGCATCATCCAGGAAACCCGCCTGTACGATGCCGACAAAAACGAAACGCGCGCCATGCGCTCGAAAGAAGTCGCCAACGATTACCGTTACTTCCCCTGCCCTGATTTATTGCCCGTGATCATCGACGACAACTACATCGAAGCCGTTCGCGCGACCCTGCCCGAACTGCCCGATCAAAAACGTCATCGTTTCCAAAAAGATCACGGCCTGTCCGCCATTGATGCCGCCGTCTTGTCGTCGCAACGCGAATTGGCGCACTACTTTGAAACCGCCGCGCAGATCGCCAACGATTACAAGCTGGCCGCCAACTGGGTGCAAGGTGATGTGTCAGCGACACTCAATCGCTTAGAGCTCGACATCACCGCGCTGCCGGTCAGCGCTGAACAGTTGGGCCAGATTTTGCTGCGCATCAAAGACAACACGCTGAACAACGGTGGCGCCAAAGAAGTGTTTAATGCCCTATTGGCCGATCCAAGCCAAACGGACATCGACGCACTGATTGATCAGCTGGGTTTGAAACAAGTGTCCGACACCGGTGCCATCGAAGCCATCGTCAACGACGTACTGGCCGCCAACCCGAAATTGGTGGAAAGCTACTTGGCCACGCCAGAAGACAAACGCGCCAAAGCCATTGGTCCCTTCATTGGCCTCGTGCGTAAAGCCGCAAAAGGGGTCAACCCACAAGTGGTGATGGACGTACTGCAACAGCAGCTGAATCGTTTGTAGCCCACCCCCTGAGTCTGCGGCTTAGATAAGGCCGTAGACTCGCCTTTCTCCGGCATTAGGCCGCGTCATGAAACAGTCTTATTACTGTCATATTTGTCCTTGTTTAACGCGGTTTTTCATACTAAGATCTTACCCTTTTCTTTTCAAGGATCATCCAATGGGCACGTCATCACGAATCCAAATGTTACTGATTTTATTCAGTGGCCTTGCCAGCCTTGGCTTTGTCATTGCCGTTGTGATTTATGATCTACACGACATTTACGATGAAAACCACATCATGGAACACGCACAATTAGCACTATTGGTGGCTTCGGCGTGGCTTTTTGCTCGCATAACATGGCCCGACACGCTAGCACACACCAAAGCCATGCGTTGGAGCATGATGGGCATGGCCGCCTTGTCTGCCAGTTTTATTTTGCGTGAGGCCAGTACCAAACATTGGGGTTATGATTGGCTAACCTTTGTGACCGATGGCAAAGGCTTTAACCTGATAATGGTCATTGTTTGGGTGTACTTACTGGCTAAATTGCTGCCTTTTTGGCGCACCTATTGGCAAGTCGTTGTACAACGCGTTAAAACACCAACGGCCCTGTATCTTATGGCATCAGCGTTGGCATTGATCGCCGGTGGCGTGTTTGACAAGGAAATCTTTAAACCGGAACTGTTCCGTTTTTACGAAGAAATATTGGAATTTTGGGGTTATGTTTTCCTACTACTGGCTGCCATGAACGCCCATCGTGATTTAGCGCCACATAGGATTCACGTTGCCCCAGATAACTAAAATCAATCGTCCAGCAACCACTGTCATGTGAAAGGTCGCTGATTCAATTCGTCCTCATCGCTGTCTCGAAGGCGCGCCAAACGCGCGTCTTCTTCTGCCAGCGCCGCTTTAATGGACTGCATCACAGCATCGACATCTGCGGATTCGGTAGGCGCCTCAAACTGTCCGGTCAATTCGGTATCCGGCTTAAGCTCGCCTTCCTCATACAATGCCCACATTTCATGCGCGTATTGCGAGTGCAGCAACTCCGGTGCGTATTGCCCGTAATACTGGGTCATATTACGCACATCGCGCTCTAGCATCGCAAAAGCATTGTTATTGCCTGCAGCATTCACCGCCTGCGGCAAATCAATAATGACCGGGCCGTAGTCATCCACCAGCACATTGAACTCCGACAAGTCGCCGTGAATAATGCCCTCAACCAACATGAGTTTGACGGCTTCCATCATCTCGGCGTGATCTTCACGCGCTTGTTCTGCCGACATACTGACATCATTCAAACGCGGCGCGACATTGCCTTCGTCATCCGTCACCAAGTCCATCAACAGCACACCGGCAAAGCAGCCATACGGATGAGGCACACGTACGCCCGCCGCCTCCAAACGATACAGGGCCTCGACCTCGGCGTTTTGCCAAACGGCCTCTTGTTGCTGGCGACCAAATTTGCTGCCTTTTTCCATCGCCCGTCCACGGCGACTATTACGCACACTGCGTCCTTCACGGTATTGCACCGCTTTCTTAAAACTGCGCTGCGCGGCGTCTTTATACACTTTGGCGCAGCGAATCTCATCACCACAACGGACACTGAACACAGAGGCTTCTTTTCCGCTCATCAACTGCGAAATAACCTCATCGACGATGCCGTCTTCGATCAAGGGCAAAAGGGGCTTTGGGGTTTTCATGAAGGGCAACGCACAACGGAGGAAAAAAGCTGACTCAAAAGAAAGATCCAGTAATAAAAGACATCAACACATTATGAAAATTCGTGTCACCAGCCACGAGCTTAACAAAACCCACGCACAACACAAACACTCAATCCAAATCGGTACGGCATCATGACGTCAACGACAGAACAGACCACTCACCCGCGGCCAACTGAGCGGGCAAGACATGATCGCCAATGGCCACACGATGCAACGCCAATACCGGATTACGAAAACGACCAAACATGCGTTTGATTTGATGATACTTACCTTCGGTCAGCACCACGCGTGCCGTGTACGTCGAGGTCAGCGTCAGCTCGGCCGACGCCGTAGTGATGTCTTCGTAGGCGAAGTACATACCGTTCGCAAAGTCACTGACGTAGTCGGGCGTTAAAGGGTTTTCGACGCGCACCTCGTACACTTTCGGTACTTTGTGTTGCGGATCGGTCAAGGCACTCGACCAGCGACCATCGTTGGTCAGCAACACCAAGCCCGAACTGTTGAGGTCAAGCCGACCGACGATATGCAGCTCGTGTTTTTGCGGATGATCAATCAAATCCAACACCGTTTGATGCTGCTCATCGCGCGTGGCACACACCACCCCAACCGGCTTATGCAACATGATATACACTGGCGACTGTGCTTGAATGACGCGCCCTTGATAGGTGATTAGCGAAAACCGATGCACCAACCGACTGGGATCACGACAACAGTCGTCATCCAACCGCACCTTGCCTTGCGCAATATCGAGACGAACCCGTTTTATCGGATACTGTAATGTGCGCGCCAACAATCGGTCGAGACGATTTGAGCCTGCGGCCATGAACACTGATTACCTTTGTGAAACCTGCTTGTTTGTCTGTTGAACGCGAGCATTCGGTTTATAATCATAGCCCAAACCCAACACGCACGACCATCACCCAGCCTTAGGCCCATTATTGTGAAAACTCATCACCCTCGTGAACACAAGCCCAGCAAACCCCTTCAAAAAGGTCTGCATCCGCGCAATCGTCACCAACAGGGTTATGATTTTTCGGCACTGACCACGCACTACCCTGCACTGGCCCCGTATGTCACCACCAATGCACATGGCAACCTATCAATCGACTTTGCCGACCCGTTGGCGGTAAAAACGCTCAATGCCGCCCTACTGCATCATTGCTACCACATCGTCGACTGGGACATACCTGACGGTGCTCTGTGCCCGCCCATCCCGGGCAGAGCCGACTACATTCACCATATAGCCGACCTCATCGGGCACGAAAAATCCGATGTTCGACTGCTCGACATAGGCACCGGCGCCAGTGGCATTTACCCTTTGCTGGCCTGCCAGATATACGGTTGGCACTGCGTCGGCACCGACATCAACCCACAGTCACTGCATAACGTTACTCACCTGATTAACGCCAACCCAACGCTGCAAGGTCGCATTACACTGCGCAGACAAGACGATAAAAACCACGTATTTGACGGCATCATTCAGCCCGACGATTTTTTTGACGTCAGCGTTTGCAACCCGCCATTTCACGCATCACTCGAAGACGCCCTAAAAGGCAGCCAGAGAAAACTCAACAACCTAGCGCGCAACCGCGGTGAATCGCAGGCGGCACAGCCAACACCCACCCTCAACTTTGGTGGGCAAGGTGCCGAACTGTGGTGCAAAGGCGGCGAATCGCTGTTCCTTAAAAAAATGATTAAAGAAAGCCAACACCATGCAACGCAATGCCGCTGGTTCAGCAGCCTCGTATCCAACAGCGACCATGTAAAACCCGCTATTAAATTAATTCACAAGCAAGGGGCACGGGATGTTCGAGAAATCGACATGAAACAAGGCAATAAAATCACGCGCGTACTGGCATGGACGTATTGTTGACAACGAGTCATGCGACATTCACCGGAAATCTTGCGACGAAGCCCGCTAAAGCGAAAGGTGCCAGCCAAGGCGCACTGTTTGACGATGGTTTGAATCTAAGTCAGCTGATTAAGCGGCCGACCACGCCTCTGGCTCAAGCACTGCAGCAGGCTCTAGACCATCTCTGACGCAACAAACCCACTAATGTAACAACAATCCTCCGTTAGTGGGTCAGTTTTACATTGCCGTTGACACACTGCTGCAACTTGCCTCATCTGTGGCGCATTGCTACAATCGAGAAAACCAACTGTGGAGGTACAAATGGCTACAAACAGCATTCGCTTAGATCAAAACCTAATCGAAAAGGCAACTATTATGGCCAAGGCGCTTAATCGAACCCCGCCCAAGCAAATTGAACATTGGGCAAAAATCGGCGAAATAATGGAAGATAACCCCGATTTACCCTACGAGTTTGTAAGGCAAGCCATCATCGCTCAGGCAGAACGGGACGCTGGAAAACTGGAGGCCTATGATTTTGGTTAAAGCCACGGCAGTATTGCAGACCCCTACATTCAAAAAAGCAGTAAAAAAACTCAAACCGAACCAGAAAAAGGATCTTGATTTGGCCGTAAAGGAGCTTATGGCCAACCCCTACATCGGGGAACAAAAGAAAGGGGATCTGGCTTTTTTACGAGTCCATAAGTTCAAGATGAACAAGCAACTGACCCTACTCGGCTACAGTTTTAATGATGGCGACCTTGTACTTGAACTGATGACCCTAGGCTCACACGAAAACTTCTACCGCGATCTCAAACGACCCAAATGACGTTGTAGCGCCCCGCACAAGGGCGACCAAATATTCGCTGGCATATAACGCCGAGTGCCGCGCTTGGTTAACGTTTATGGCTGATAACCCGCTTCGGGCCATACCTCATTGATTTCTTCTGCTTGATGATGAGCATTGAATAGCTCCCAAACAATGCCGTTTACATCAGCATCCTGAGTGAACTCCGTTTCGGAGGGATCTTCCCATCCTAGGTGCCGCAAAGAACCAGGGCTGGCTGTAGTATCTTGGCGGATAGACAGGTTTAGATTATCAGTTCTCCAAAGTGCGTATTCACCGGGAACGACCAAACATGGCGCCGCATTCAACCGTTGTGTGTAATCAGCGACGGTCTCAGCGATTTTGTCAGTTGATATGGCTATATGTAGTTTTTTCATAGCATTCCCTTGAACTTTAACGTTTGGTTAAGGGGCGGGCTTTAGCCCGTCCCTGCGAGCGAAGCGAACGATTTGAACCAGTTGTTAGGTTACACCTCGATAGCTGCGCCATTAAATACCTCAAACGGAATCAAAGATGTGTCGATGCCTTCGAGGCAGCCGAGGTTGATGCGGTAATGACCTGGCTTTCTCACCGTTTGATGAAATGGGTAGATTCCGCACTTGCTGCAGAAGTGGTGATTTGCAATACAACTGCCGAATTCATACGTTGATAGAGCGTCGGGAGTGGCGGTGATGGTCAGCTCAGATGGAACTACTGTAAATGAACTCATCAATGCCCCCTTTCTTTGACAGATGGAGCAGTTGCAGCGTAAGCCGCTTTCAATTGCAGGGGCTTCAAACTGAAATTTTATTGCGCCGCAGTGGCAGCTTCCTTTATGCATCGGCACATAACCTCCTCGTGTTACCTAACGTCTGCATTTGCGGCTTGGGTGAACTGGCGACTTTTTTGCCGCGCAGCGCGAAATAGGTGAAAGTTTACCCAAGTCCGGCAAGATGCACTTGTTAAGCGATTGGCTGTGGAGCCCCCATGCGCCCGGCTGAATCATAACCGTCTCTAAGTATGTTAATAACATTTTGTACAGCCCACTCAAGTTCATCTTGATTGCACCAATAATCATTAATTGTGCCATATTTTGTGTATGTTGATTGATTGTAGCCATCTTCAATATCGTTAAACCAAATAATACTTTTACCAATTATGCCGACAACCCAAAACCCATTTCCTTCATTGCCCCATGGGTCTTGTTGCCATTTTTCTGGAAGAATTTTTATGATATCCCAGATCTTTCTTTGTTCTGGAGACATACGTTCAAACGCACCGTTAATGTCATCCCATAATCTTGCTTCGGAAATCGGCTCCCAATCAATTATATTTCCCTTCGTTTAACGCCCGAGCACAGCGGCACGAACGAAGTCAGTATCCGGTGCCGCAGGCACGAACTGCTACGACTTGTTAACTGTACTTGTCATCTATTTGGCTGCCACTCTTGATAAATAGGAACGCCCTCATATTCCAACCAACTAACGTCATGTGATGACCAAATATGCGCTTCAGGCTTAACTCCCGGATCTTCGTCCAAAGTAGCCACACGCAATATTACATGAGGTTGACTAGGTCTTTCAGCTACCAAATGCGTCCCGCATACTGAGCAGAAATGTCTCAACTTTCCTTGACTAGATTCAAAGCTAGAAAGTTTTTCTTCGCCACGAATCCAACGGAAATTTTCTCTCAGAACACCCGCTGTGGGTGCGAAAGGTGCAGCATGTTGTCAACGGCAATTTAAAACTGACCCACTTTTATCGTTTTTCGGCAATTTAAAA
>JACUUC010000050.1 GCA_014859445.1 Bacterioplanes sp. | reverse complement strand
CCACTTTGTTGCACCATTTGACGCGCTGAACGCATCACGCGCTGACGGCTTGTTGCCATGTGTCTGCCTTTTCAATCAGTGAAGTATGCAGTGCCTTGACCGCTGCCGCGTAATCATTGTCACCCACCAAAAACATCATATCCACTTGGCGCATGGCTTGGTGTACCGATAAGATATTAACGCCCGCATCGGACAGCGCACCGGCGGCTTTTTGCAATAAGCCCGGTACTTTCATATCACTACCAATCGCACTGACCATGGCTAATTTTTCCACGCGGATATCCGCATCAGTATAGACCTGCTGCAGGCGATCCATCAGCCAATTAATACGTCGCTTATTACCTTTCAGATAAAACGTCACGGTATTGGCATTAAAATCCTTGGTCAGCACGCGCACACCCGACTCAAACACCAAGTCATTCATGCGCTGGCCGTATTGCGCATCGCCGACCATGTCTTGGTCAAACACTTCCAGCGCCCACACATTACGACTACCCGCAATGATCTCGACCTTCGGCTTGCCCGCACTGTAATCATTGCGAATTTGCGTACCCGCGTGTTCGGGTTCAAAGGTATTCTTGATGGTGAGAATAATGTCTTTTTTACGCAACCCTGCGGCGGCACGAGGATGAATCGCTTCCATACCCAAGTTTGCCAGCTGATCAGCCACATCGTAATTGGTTTGCCCAATCGGATGAATCACATCGACACCCACCAGCGCCGGATCGGCGGTACTCAAGTGGTATTCTTTGTGGATGATGGCCTCTTTGGCACCGGTCACCGTGGCGATTTTGCTGAACGTCATCTCGCTGTAACCGCGATCAAAGGTACGCATTAAGCCTTCACGGCACTGGGTATACCCCGTCACAATCGGCATTTCTTGGGCCAGATCAATGGTTTCAAACGCTTGGCGAATGTGCTCGTCAAAACTGAGCTGATCGTCGGAACGCCAGTTGGTTAAATCCACAAACGTGGCGTTCACATCGTGCTGACGCAGCAGCAATACGGAGTTGAAGGCACTCTGAGCTTCCCCCAGCGCACTCAACATCTCTCGCACACGATGCAAGTGATCATCCAATTGAAAATGGCCAAAACTGCACACCACTTCAAGATTTTCTAAACATTCTCGTACATCCGTCATGCGGCCACGAATGAATTGATCGGCGCGCTTGCGTTGCAGTTCAGCGGGGAACATATCGGCATTGATGGCAAGCATGTGTTCGACCACCGTGTCCAACTTGTCTTGCCAAGGACGCTTATCATCCATTTCGGCAAACAACGCATAGACGCCCGGCTCACCGGTTTTTTTGTGTTCCAACAAACCATCCGTGATGCCTGCGTAGGCTGACACCACAAAAATTCGTTGAAACAGGGTTTGTTTGCCGCTGTGTGTTTGCGGGCGCAACCAGATATTTGATAACACTTCTTGATAGCGGCTCATGGACGTGCCGCCAATTTTTTCTACGGTATGATACATACGTAATTCCTTTGACCAGTGAAAGAAGGGAGCCTGCCCATTGGGCAGACTAATTACCGGTCAGATCAGTCTGTGACTTTTTCCGCGTCGAGTGCGTACACGCCATCTTTGTCATGCACTTCATTGCCCACCAGCGGTGGATTAAACACGCAGGCCATGTGCATATCGGTAAAACCACGCAGCAAATGTTTATCGTGCTTATCCAAAATGTACAAGGTGCCTGGTTTGATCGGATAGACCTTGCCATCGTCACAGGTTTCAATTTCGCCTTCACCACTCATGCAATACACCGACTCTAAATGATTCTGATAGTGAATCGGGGTTTCTGTATTCGCAAAAATGGTCGTGATGTGGAACGAAAAGCCCATGTTGTCGTCCTTCAACAACATGCGTACGCTTTCCCAGTTACCACCATTAATGGTACGAGCGGATTTTTTACAGTCATCTAATGTGCGAACAATCATTCTACTATCCTTTGAATCAGCATTTACGACGCTTTCGAGATTTGCTCTGCCATCACATCGCCAATACACGATGCCAAGATAGCCAGACCGGCCTGTAATTGCTCTTCTTCGATGGTCAATGGCGTCAGAATTTTCACCACCTGCCCCACCGAGCCGCTGGTTTCGATAATCAAACCGCGCTCAAACGCCAGTTCCGTGATTTGTTCAGCAATCTCACCATTGGCAAACTCCAATCCCTGCATAATGCCACGGCCCTTGTGTTTCATTTGGCCGCCAAACTCGGCCTGAATTTCTTTCAAACGGGTACGAATGATGTGCGCTTTATGTTGCACCGACTTCTGAAACTGGTCATCTTTCCAGTAACATTCCAGCGCGCGTCGTGCGGTCACGAACGCATGGTTGTTACCGCGGAACGTGCCGTTGTGCTCACCGGGCTTCCACGTATCCAACGCCTCTTTCAACAGCACCACGGCCATTGGCAGGCCATAACCACCAAGCGACTTTGACAAGGTAATCACATCAGGCTCAATACCAAATTCTTCAAAACTAAAGAAGGTACCACTACGGCCACAACCAGCCTGAATGTCATCGACAATCAACACCATGTCGTAGCGACGACAAATGTCCTGCAATCCTCGTAACCATTCCGCGCTGGCAGCGTTCAAACCACCCTCACCTTGAATGCACTCAACAATCACACCCGCAGGATGACCCAAACCCGATGAGCCGTCTTGCAGCGCTTTCTCGAAATACTGCAAGGTATTGAAATCACCTAAGTAGCCATCGAACGGCATGAACTGCACACCCATCATGGGCAAGCCATTGGCCTTACTGTACTTGTCGTTACCTGTCACCGAGGCCGAGCCTTGTGTGACACCGTGAAACCCATTGGTAAACGACACAATGGTTTGACGACCGGTATTCATGCGCGCAATTTTCAACGCCGCTTCAACGGCATTGGTACCCGTTGGGCCAGTAAACTGAACTTTGTAGTCCATGCCGCGAGGCATCAGAATCACATCTTTAAACGTCTGTAAAAACGCTTCTTTGGCTTCGGTGTGCATATCCAAACCGTGCGTTAAGCCATCGGCTTGAATGTATTCAATCAAGGCTTCTTTAAACAACGGGTTGTTGTGACCGTAGTTCAGCGTGCCCGCACCACCCAAAAAGTCGATGTATTCGTTACCATCGGTATCGGTCAGCGTGGCGTTTTGTGCTTTCGCAAAAATGACGGGGAATGAACGACAATAACCACGCACGTTCGATTCAATGTCTTTAAAAATACCCATAATCTTGCTCCTTTATTGTTCGGTGTTACCGAAAAGAGTGAATGGTCCAATGACCACTAATGACTCGGTGTCATGACGCGAATCGAAATGCTGTTCGCGGTCAAACATCACCTGTGTGGTTAAGGGGGCGCCCAAATCAAGGGCGAGACGCTTAAACGTGTTCCAAGACGCGGTGTTGTTCGCGGTAATGCTGGTGTGTAAATAACGAACCGCATGCCCTTGACGCTGCAATAGATTGCGCAACATGCGACTGGCCAGCCCTTGACCACGCATACGGCTATCAACAGCGACTTGCCAAACAAACAAGGTGTCCGATTGATCAGGCAATCGATAACCTGAAATGAAGCCAACCGCGCTGCCTTCGCATTCTGCGATCACACTGGTCTGACTGAAGTGATGACATTGCAACAAGTTGCAATACATCGAATTGGTGTCGAGTGGTTTACACCGCTCAATTAAATCAAATACGGCCGCGCCATCATCACGCGTTGGTTGACGAAACACGACGTCAAGCGCCTCTTCCATTGCCGGTAACGGCTTTTCCATCTGCATAGTGTGTCGGGTTACGCTTACCAGAATCAAAGATGTATTCTGTTACGCCCCGTTATTTACTTAGTACACGAAACAATTTAACATAGAGAAAAATTAGTTACAACTCTAAATAAATATCGAACCATAGGGGTATATCCGCTCTTTAATCGAGATTTTCGCCCAAACATGGCGCATCAATAGCTCATTTAGTGCGCTAATTTGATTCGTTTTCCATGAATAGTTAGATGGAAACCGCATAACTAAAAAACACGATGCTTCGTCATCAAATCATCTCATCGGGAATACGAACACAAGTCGTACCCGCAGGCCCCGCAACGGAGGTATTTATGCTTGCAAGAAAATTGAACTCAAACCACCATTCAGACTGGTGTGAGCCATCCTCTGCGCCGTATAATTCCGCTTTAACTCGCCACAGCGAATCGGCCATGAACCGTTATGAAGATGTCTTAGTTGCCCTAAGACGCATTATTCGAGCAACCGATCTGTACTCGAAGAAACTGAACAAAACCACCGGATTGACGGCACCGCAGCTACTGATACTGCAAACCCTGAATCACAATGATGAATTAACCTTGGGCGAAGTCGCTCGTAAGGTCAATTTGTCACAAGCCACCGTGACCACCATTATTGATCGCCTCGAAAAGCGAGATTTTGTTAAACGCGAACGGGGCAGCAGCGACAAACGCAAAGTGTACGTTTACCTAACAGACGCCGCGCACAAAGCGTTACTAGAGGCACCGAAGCCACTGCAAGATAGCTTTGTGCAGCAGTTTCAAGATTTGCATGACTGGGAACAAACCCACATATTAAGTGCACTCGAGCGCGTGGCTTACATGATGGATGCTCAACACATTGATGCCTCTCCGGTATTGGATGTGGGCGCGCTGGATCGTTCCGACCTGCTGTAACCGGCTCTTGGCCGCACTTTACGGCTGACATCATTGATTCCCCGCCTTCTCGTGGCGGGATGAGTTACGACGAAAGTCGCATTTTGTGCTCCCCATCCCTCTAGACGAATGGGTTATAATGAGCCATTCTCGTGTCTGTCATACAGACAGGCTGTCACGCTCCGCTCACTCTTCCAACCTTATTTCAGGAGGTCGTTATGACCGACGTTGTCGTTGTTGCTGCTACCCGCACGGCCATTGGTGCATTCGCTGGCTCGTTAGCCGGTGTTCAAGCCGTTGATTTAGGTGCTCGTGTTATTGAATCGTTATTACAAAAAACCGGTATCGCCGCCGAGGCCGTTGACGAAGTCATTATGGGGCAGGTATTGACGGCAGGGGCCGGTCAAAATCCCGCTCGCCAAGCGGCCATTAAAGGTGGCTTACCGCACACCACCAGCGCACTGACCATTAACAAAGTCTGTGGTTCAGGCTTAAAGGCACTGCACTTAGCCGCGCAAGCGATCAAAAGCGGCGATGCCGATTTGATCATCGCCGGTGGCCAAGAATCCATGTCGAACGCACCGCATGTTCTGCCCAACTCTCGCAATGGCCAGCGCATGGGCAACTGGAACATGGTTGACACCATGATCAGTGACGGCTTATGGGATGCCTTTAACGATTACCACATGGGGATTACCGCAGAGAACATCGCGGAAACCTATCAAATTGATCGAGCCGAACAAGACGCCTTTGCCGCCGCCTCACAAGAGAAAGCGTTAGCAGCCATCGCTGCTGGTACGTTTAAGGATGAAATCACACCCGTTATTATCCCGCAACGCAAAGGCGACCCCGTGGTATTTGATACCGATGAAAACCCGCGCGCAGGCATCACGGTTGAAAAACTGGCGGCTATGCGACCCGCCTTCAAAAAAGATGGATGCGTCACCGCAGGCAATGCCTCTTCGCTGAATGATGGCGCCGCCGCCGTGATGCTCGCCAGCCGCGCCAAAGCGGAAGAACTCGGTTTGCCCATTTTGGCCACCATCAAAGCCTACGCCAATGCGGGCGTTGACCCGACCATTATGGGCACAGGCCCCATTCCGGCCACCCAAAAATGTTTGGCAAAGGCCGGTTGGTCGGTGAATGATTTGGATTTGATTGAGGCCAATGAAGCGTTTGCCGTGCAGGCTCTGTCGGTCAATAAAGGCTTGGGCTTTGACAGCAGCAAGGTCAATGTCAACGGTGGTGCTATCGCCTTAGGTCACCCAATCGGGGCGTCAGGCTGTCGCATTTTCGTCAGCCTGCTGCATGAGATGATTCGCCGTGATGCGAAAAAAGGACTCGCCACCCTCTGTATTGGTGGCGGCATGGGCGTCGCTCTGGCCGTCGAGCGCACCTAGCCGACGACGCCACGCGTTGAGCACTCAACGCGATGGCGACTAAGGTGCGGGGGCAATGACTTGCCCTCGCATAAACAAAGACGATCGGTCACGCGCTTCCGACTGCGTGGCGTAATCCCAATCCGTGACCACAAACGAGTCGACATCCGCATTAGCCAACACCTGCGTGGGTTCATAACCCGAACGGTAATACACCCGCTCCTCATCCTTAAGATAACCTCGCCCCAGCAGGGTGATGGTATTAGGATCAGCACCTGCAATCACGCCAGATTGGTCATATAACACATCGTAGACGGCGTATTGATCTTTCCCGTATTCATTGCTGTTAGGCAGCATGTCAAAACTCGCCGCATCGGCCATGGGCAAAATGATGTGCTGCAAGTAATAAATACGCTGCTTATCTTTGGCAATGTGCGGCCAGAGAACCACCACATCAGCGGCCAGCACCTCGGTGATTCGATGTTGTCGATAATACAGCACACTCTGCTCACCCTGCTGGGCGAGCGCATAATCGGTCGCATGCCCCCACGCATCCTTGATGCGCGTAAACGCGCCCGAGTCGACCCCCTCTAAGGCAAAACCGTCTAAATAAACGCGCTGTTTGTCTTGCCAGTATTCTTCCCCATCATCCAGTGGCGCAAACGATGCGGCATCGACATCGGCTAATCGTTCTCCACGATAAAACACCGACTGATCATCACGCGCATACCCGCCACGACCATACGATGAATCCAGTAATTCAAATTGCTTGGCATTCGCCTCTGGCAGCCAACGGGCGTTGTAATAGACGCGCTCATTGACCACGTCATAACCACTTGAGGCAATGCCACGCACACTGTTTTTCAGCAAAGCGCCATAACCAAAAACCGTGAGCGCACCGACGACGATGATCGTCGCCAGTAATGTGAACGTGCGTCCTGATAGGCCCCAGAACGACCCACCCAACACCCAATACAAAGCCGCCAAACCAATCGGATACGACAACACCAGCAACACAACAAATACATGACTGCGTTGATTCTCGGACCCCGGCGCATCGAACGCCATAGGAGACATCATCAATAACAAGGGCCAGAACAACAACAGCATCGTACTGAGCAGGTTAAATGTTAATGACATAGTTCAAAATCCACACCATAGAAAAAACAACATTAGAAATAACAACATTAGAAATAACAACATTCAAATCAACCAATGAAAAATGGACAGCAACGCTGTCCATTAAAACGATGATACAAAGTAATACGTCGACTGCATTAGAATTCTACAACGAACTCATCATCGTTATCGTCGCAATCAATGCTGTCATCACAATCATCCCAGTCACCCCAATCGCAATCGTCTTCATGACATTCATCATCCCAATCGTCACCGTCATAACGTGGGAAGGTACCTACATCACGCACAATGCGCACATTATCAATCAACCAGCCACGAAAGCCGTTATACAGACCATCCTGTGTACGAAACACAAACCGTATCTGCACAGCATGGTGGCCAGCTAATTCTGAAATATCGATCAGCTCTTGCCACTGCCAAGCGGGGGCTCGGTTAAAACCCCGATTCGAGAATGGCAAAGGCGCGCGATCAAGATCACCGGTTTCCGGATCGGTAAAAGGATTCAGACGGGCAATATTCTCCCACGCACCATCGCCTTGACGCGCTTGCACCATCAGCAAATCAAAGCCCGATTTGTTCGGATTCACGGACTCAATTTCCCACCACGTGCGGAACGTCAACGCAATAGAGCCAGTAATGTTTGTTAAATCAATGTCTGGAGACACGATAGCACCGCCATTCGGGTTATCCGACGTCCCCCCATCAAGCTCGTCGCCGCCATTAGTGTCAGCAAACTCACCTAAAAAGTTACCCAACCCCAAATCATTGCCACTGCCCTGGCCGTACCAACAGGCTCCGCCATCAAACGGCTCTGGAATTTTGCCGTTACTGGTGTCATCGGGAGCCAACTTAACAAGCCGTGGGGTGTTGTTCAGCGCTGCGTTGCTGATATTGCGATTGCTGGTATGACGATGCCATAAATTGAGCATTGTATTATTTTGCTCATCACCGGCATAGGCGAAAGCAACTGGCTGAGACGCAAAATCGTCCTCGTATCGCGGCAGGTCTTCTGCCGTCCATTCACCACACACACCGCCGTTTACCGACTGATTGAAATTATCCTGATAGACGATGTAATCCGAGGTCACGTTGGCCGCTGCCAACGCAAAATTCTCGCCAATAAAAGCCAACGCCGCGGTGGCATCAAACGTTTTTGAAAAGGTGGTATAGCCATCGCGACGAATACGCAACGTGGCCGTTTTCATCGCTTCCAAGTTAGCGCGAGAGACGTTAATAATCAGCAAGTAACGGCCCTGATCGTCGGTCACATCCGATGCCACCGAACCATTGGTTGCTACGCCACCAGACAATGAAATTTCTGCACCGGCAAGTGGACCATTATTTGAGTAAATCACACCGCTGATGGATGCAAAAATACCGGTGTTCTCATTATTGTCATCTTGCAACGACGTAATGGTGTCTCCATCGACAATAACGGGCACCGCCACCGCACTCACATCACTGGCATTATTCGGCGTAATTGTGATGGTGCTGGTTACCGTTACAGGGTCGACACTACCAACGGTCACCGTGAGGGTATAAACACCAGGCGCTAAATTATTGAGTATGACTGTGCCGTTTTCGACAGTCGAAACGACGCCGCTGCTGGCATTCGCCATCATCAAACCCGCTGGCATTTTTGGAGCAATAGTGACCGTGGCATTGGCTAACGGAGCACCACTGGCATCCACTAACTTGAGCGTTGACAACTCAACTTGCGGTGGAGAATAGGTCGGCAATTGCGGTGATTGATTGTTACTTTTGCTATCACTGCCACAGGCAGTCAATAGTGTCACTACGACAACAAGCAGAAGGCGTTTCATCGACGTTCCCTATCTGATTAATATTGAAACTATTGTATGATTTTTGTGCGGATTGTCTATCCATTCTCAAACACAACTGGAACACAAAATTCTGAATAATTATTTCCATTGCCATAATTGCGCCATTTATTTGGATTTTGCGACTAGCCGCTAAGACTCAAGCCCTTTAAGCTAGGAACAAAAGAACATGACAGGGATTCCGATATGACGCTCAACGCAGTAGCCAACACCTCGAACGGTTTAATGATGACTCAACCGCTTCTCATTGCCGACTTGCTGGAATACGCCGCCGCTCACCATGGATCGCGGGCAATCATTAGCCGTCGTCTTGAGGGTGACATTCATCGCTACACATACCGCGACGCGCTCACACGCAGCAAGCAACTGGCCAATGCGTTACTGGCGCTGGGGGTGCAACAAGGTGATCGAGTCGCTACTTTGGCGTGGAATGGTTATCGTCATTTGGAATGCTATTACGCGATCTCTGGCATTGGTGCCATTTGTCACACCGTCAATCCGCGACTGTATGCTGAACAAATCGAATACATCATCAATCACGCGGAAGATTGCTATGTGTTGGTGGACTTAACCTTTGTGCAACTGCTCGAATCCATCGCCGCACAACTGACATCGGTAAAAGGCTTTATCGTTTTGGCAGACCCCGAACACATGCCAGAAACCTCCCTACCGAATGTCATGAATTATGAAACATTGCTCGCCAATCAATCCGATGAACTGCAATGGCCACGCTTCGATGCAAACCACGCTGCTTGTTTATGCTATACCTCGGGCACCACGGGCAATCCCAAAGGCGTGTTGTATTCTCACCATTCCACCCTACTGCACGCCGCGGCCAGCCGCAATCCAGATGCGTTGAATGTCTTCTCCGACAGCGTGGTGATGCCCGTCGTACCGATGTACCACGTGTGTGCGTGGAGCATGCCCTACATCGCTCCCATGGCGGGGGCCACATTGGTACTACCCGGCAGTGGCATGGATGGTGCCAGCTTGCACGAATTGATCGAATTGGCTCAGGTGGATCTCATGCTCGGTGTTCCTACCGTGTGGTTGGGGCTCATTGATTACCTAAAAAAACACAACAAGCGAATGGACTCGGTGCAAGTGGTCGGCGTGGGGGGCTCGGCCTCACCACGCTCGCTGGTTGAACGCCTTGATAAAGAATACGGGGTGTATTTGCTGCCTATCTGGGGGATGACCGAAACATCGCCCTTGGCCACATTAGGCGCCCCAACCAAAGCGATGAAAGCCATGTCGGACGATGAGCGTTATCGCCTGCAAACCACGGCGGGTAAGCCGATGTTTGGTATTGAGATCGAAATTTTTGGCGAAGACGACGAACCCTTAGCACACGATGGTCAAACACGTGGCTATTTGCGTGTGCGCGGCCCTTGGGTGTTAAGCGCCTATTACAAAAATGAAAAGCCCGATTCATTCTTCATCGATAGCAAAGGCCAACAATGGTTTGATACCGGTGACATTGCGGTGATTGATGAAAACAGCTATTTGCAAATCGTTGATCGCGCCAAGGATGTGGTGAAATCGGGTGGTGAATGGATTTCGAGCATCGACCTTGAAAATGCCGCTGTTGGTCACCCTCAGGTATTGGAAGCGTGTGTGATTGGTGTTCGTCACCCGAAATGGGATGAGCGCCCCTTGTTGTTCATCGTTCAGCAAGACGGAGCCAATTTGAATAAAGACGACATCCTGCATTACTTGGAAGACAAGGTCGCTAAGTGGTGGCTACCGGATGACGTGCTCTTTGTGGAAGAATTACCGCATACCGCCACAGGCAAGCTGCAGAAACGAACACTGCGCGATGAATACATCGACTATTTGGTGTCGTAACAGCGACGTTGGACGCTGCTTGTAACGTGAAGCAGTTTGTGAAAATGAGTGATCGTTATATTGTAGGAAATGAGATGGACCCGTCCCCCTTGTGCCATGATGAGTTTGAGAACTA
>JACUUC010000049.1 GCA_014859445.1 Bacterioplanes sp. | reverse complement strand
GCACGACCTTGCCAAGGTCGGGGTCGCGAGTTCGAATCTCGTTTCCCGCTCCAAATTCAAAAACCCAGTCGATAGACTGGGTTTTTTTATGTCTTTGATTTGGTATTAACAGGTCTGATTACGACCCTTGTCTTTGGCTTGGTAGAGCTGGTGGTCTGCTCGGCTGAGTAGGGCATCTAATTCGACATTGCCATCTGGGCTATCGGCAATACCGATACTGGCCGTGGTTTGTATCGTGTGCTGTTGAAAGGGAATGCGGCATTGATCAATATTATTGCGCAATCGTTCTGCGAGCGTTAACGCTTGATCGCGCGTGGTATTTGGCATGAAAACGACAAATTCTTCACCACCAATGCGTGCTACAATATCCGATTCGCGAATGCTTTGTCGACAAACATCGGCAAAATAGGTGAGTACGGTATCACCTGCGGCATGGCCATATTGGTCATTAATGTCTTTAAAGTGATCGAGATCCAACATCATGATGGACAGCGGTTTGGGCTGGCGTTTGCTTTCATTAATGACTTGTTGGGCTAGGGTAAAAAAAGCACGTCGATTATTCAGTTGGGTCAGAGGGTCGGTGTCGGCAAGATATTCCGCGTGTTGACGAGCGGCAATCAGGTCTTGTTCCAGCTGTTTGCGGTCGCTGATGTCGGTTGCGACTTCGAGCCGCACAATGCGTCCATCGATCCATTCAATGGCTTGATCTCGGCATTGATACCAGTGGCCATTGGCGGTGTTTTGAAATTCCCAAACGTGAATGCCATTGGGTTGTCCTTGCTCATCCAGCAGCAAGCGGTTGGTGCAAAATTCACAAGGACTCGTCTGATTTGACTGTATGACTTGCCAGCATTTACGTTGTTTGGGTTCTCCCCATCGTTCCACGCCATAATCATTCAAGAACAACAATTCATGCGTGTTCATATCGGACACGTACACGAGGGCATCCAAATTGTTGAGGATGGTGGTCAGTGCATGAATTTGATCGCGCTCGGTTTCGCCCATGGCTGTTGTGTCACTCCGTGTGGTTGCTCTAACGATCGTCTAATGTGAATCATTATATCGGCTTCGGTTTTTATTTCTGTAGTGGTCTTGTGTACACTGGCTGTTACAAAATACTCAATAATGAGTCAGGAGATGGGTATGACCCCCGAGTGGTTGCAAGCGGCGTTGGTTGAATTGATTTGGTTAAATACCGCGTTGTATGGCTGTGTGCTGTTGTTCTTGGTGTGGTTATCGAATTTTGTGACCAAGCATTTGTTGATGCGTATGGTGCGCAAAATGTTGGGTTTAACCGCCATAGGCCAAGATCCTAAGCTGGGTGTCGCCGCCGTCATTGCTCGGCTGGCGCATGTGGTGCCGGCTTTGGTGCTCTGGGCGGGTATTGGTTGGGTGCCAGATTTACCGAATACGATGGTTGTGGTGGTGCGCAATGTCTCGAATGCCTACATTATTTTGACCATTGCTATGGCCATCGCGTCATTGCTACATACCATCAATGCGTTGTATAACCGCCGCGCCGATGCCAAAGATCGGCCGATTAAAGGCTATTTGCAGGTCATTCAAATTGTGGTGTACGCCGTTGCGGCCATCATGATCATTGCCTCGTTGCTGGATCGTTCGCCTTTGATTTTATTGTCTGGCTTGGGCGCCATGGCCGCTGTGTTGATGTTGGTGTTTCAAGACACGCTGCTGTCGTTGGTCGCCAGTGTGCAGATTTCGTCGGCGGACATGGTGCGTGTCGGTGATTGGATTGAAATGCCGCAATTGAATGCCGATGGCGATGTGATTGATATCGCCTTGCACACGGTGAAAGTACAAAACTGGGATCGAACCATCACGACTATTCCGACTAAGCGACTGATTTCCGAGTCGTTTAAGAACTGGCGTGGCATGCAAGAAAGCGGGGGGCGTCGAATTAAACGATCCTTGTATTTGGATCAAACCAGCGTGGCGTTTTTAACGGCCAGTGAACAAGAGAAACTGCACCGTTTTTCGCTGTTAGCGAACTATCTGGATGAGAAAAAGCAGGAACTGATGGCGTGGAATGATAACTTACTGCAAAGCGGACTGGATCCAATTAATTCTCGTCAAATCACCAATTTGGGTACATTCCGTCATTATGTGCAGCGTTATTTGCAGCATCATCCGCGTATACACCAAGATATGATCATGATGGTGCGGCAATTGAGCCCGACACCAGAAGGCTTACCTTTGGAAATTTATTGTTTTACCAATACGACGGCATGGACGGAGTACGAGGGGATTCAAGCCGACATTTTTGATCATTTATTCGCTATATTGCCAGAGTTTGGTTTGCGCGTGTTCCAGCAACCTAGCGGGCGTGATGTGCGCGATACTCTCCAACAGTTTTTGCCACTGTCCCATTCGTCTTAGCTTAATGCCAGCCTTGGCGCCAGCGCGATTCGTCTTGTAATTGGCGCCAAGGCAGTATTTCACAGCGCTGGCTATATACCGCCTGCAATTCAATCAGTTCTATGGGGGCGTCAGGGTTGTCTGGTTCGATCACCTTGGTTACCAAAAAGTGCTTTTCTTTGTTTTTTGGTGTGACTGCCGTCCATTTACTCAAGTGCAGTTTTTTTGGCTGGATGGGATTGCTCATGCGTTGTCTCATGTTGGTTATGGGCGGCAGTTCCCTGCTTTACGGTAACCTGCCGCGATGGCCTGAGCTTCGCTAGCGAAGATCACGCGGTTGTTTTCGCTCATGGCGTGGTAGCTAGGGCAGCCTTGCGGTAAATGATACACCTTGCTGTTGCGATTGCCATGAATGGGGCCGTCAGTGTCAATGGCTGCGGGTGTAGAGGTTTTCTGATTGGGTTCTTGACCTAAACGCCAGACTTTGTCACCCGTGACGAAGGGATTGTGGTGTCCCATGCGGGCAGCAATGCGTCGGTCGCGCTCACGTTCCCAGTCACTTACCGGGTACTGCCGATGCCAAGCCATGAACAGGCGTTGTTGGCCATCGCTCATGCGCAATTGGTAACGGTCATGTACGTAGAAATACACCCGAGCGATCATGCCTTTGACACTGTCCGGTGGCTCAGCGACACGACTAGCGAAATCCACCTTAAATGCGCACTGTCCATAATGTCGATGGTGATCATCGACCATACCAAAGCGAAAATTACTGCGATCCGCGTTCGCTTCGCCAACGGTCACGCTTAAATTGTGTAAATCGGCTTCCATAGCGGAAAAAATAGGATCGGTACGGTTGCAATGTTGGCGGCCACCTTGCTGCCAGCATTGGCGTTGTTGGCCCATTACGGATGCCGGCACGATGTGCTCCCATTCTGTCCGTTGTGCACGATGCGGTTGTGCGCGTACTTGATAGCAATCCTCGGCTAATATCGTGCGGCCGCCAGAGCGTCCTACCCACTGCCAATTGCAGCCACAATAGAGGGTACCTGCCTCGGTGCGATCAAAATACACGTATTGCCGAGCCTCAACCTTGGCCTGACTGAAATTGTTTGGGGCGGCAACGATGGGTGTGGTGACAAAGCACCAGATAACGATAAGAAACAAACGGCTCACAGCGACTACGTCCGATTGGTGAAATAAACAACGTGGTTAGTAAAAAAGTATGGCTATGATGGCGAAGCCGAGGATATCAGGCAAGTGTCAATTACGGTGATGCGTTGAATTTCCTGTAGAGCTGATGCGATAAAAATGCTTGAGGAAACGTCAAGAAGGATATAACGCCCGTAGTGGTGTTATAAAAACAGCGAAGAGGTTCAATTTTGAATCGAACGCCATGCTGCGGCTGAAAGTTGCTCGCGATAAACACTTGGGCAGGTCGGTACTCTTCCTGATAGCCAGGCACGGCAGTAGTTTTCTGTAGCTCCAATAACTAGGGACGGTATTAGCTCGAAAGGTAAGCTAATTTTGATGCCGCAGCTATCGACTGTTTGAAGCTTTGCTTTTAGACCCTTGAGTTGCTTGGTGTTTCTGTTCGAAAGCTCTTGTCGGAGCGGGCCTTTTGCAATAAAGCCGCGGGCCTGAAATTGGAATTTTGCCCATTCTGGGTTTTGTACAACCCAATCGACGTAGCTCATTACAATCGCAGAAACAAAATCCTTCAGGGTATTGGCTCTGGCTAGGTATTGCTCAAAGAACTCATGTTGATCGTCCAGCACGGCGAAGAACAGCGCTCCAAGAATGCCCTCCTTATTGCCAAAGTGATGATAAATTGCCCCGACACTTGCCTGACAGCTGACTCTGATTGAATCGATGGTCGTTGATTCGATGCCTGTTTCATTGAAGCAGGCGAGAGCCTGTTCAAGAATTTCTCGCTTTAATCCTGCTTTGCGACCTGGAAACCGCCTTTCTAGGATGGTGAGTTCACTCATAAATTTCTTTTGCCTGCTCTAAGGGCTATCTGCAGCTTTGTTGCTGATACTCATTCTAACGCTTGACAGTCCCATACGTAACAGAATAATGTTCTATATACAGAATAATATTCTGTAATTATTTTAATTAATCTACGATCAGAAATACGGAGAGATCTCTATGAGTCAAGCCCTTGCTGCGTTCAATGCATTTGGCGCTGAAAGCTTTTCGAACATGCTGTGCCAGCAGGCACCTTACTTCAGCACCATTAGCCCTGAACTAACGGAGTTGAAAGCAGGTTTTGCTGAAGCCCGCATTCCGTTCAGAAAAGAAATCACTAACCATCTCGGGACTGTTCATGCAATTGCGATGTGTAATGCTGCTGAACTGGTTGCCGGATTAATGACCGATGCGTCCATTCCTAGTGATGGAAAATGGATTCCCCAGGGGATGACAGTTAACTATTTAGCAAAAGCCAAGACGGAGTTGAGAGCCGTTGCCAGCGGAGATTCGATTGACTGGGAAACTGCTGGTGAAAAAGTGGTACCAGTTGAAATCTTTGATACAGAGGGTAATAAGGTGTTCACGGCGCAAATCACGATGAACGTCAAAATTGGCTGATAAACCTGATGATGTCGGGCTGTTAATGATGATGCAGCTCGGCCTCTTCGAGAGGATTTTGTGTTATGAAATTATCCTTGAGTACATTTGAAATCTGGCAGATATTACAGTCAAAATTATTTGGTAAGTGGGTTTTTTCAAAGCTGTTATGTATGAAGGCCCCCTACTTTGGCAGTATTTCACCTCGATTTAATGAGTTACGGCCCAACTACTGTAAAGTTCACGTAGCCAAACGCAGAAGCATACTCAACCATTTTGGAACTGTTCATGCCATCGCAATGTGCAATATGGCAGAGCTTGCTGGAGGAACGATGACCGAGGTAACCGTTCCGTCAACACATCGCTGGATTCCTAAAGGAATGACTGTCGAATACTTGAAAAAAGCCAGTTCCGAACTGACTGCTATTGCAACTCCGCTCGGAGAATTTGACTGGAGCACCGCCGGGAAATTTCTCGTCGGTGTGGAGATCAAGGATCTAGCCGGAGTATGTGTTTTTCGAGCAACGATCTCGATGTGGGTTGCCCCAAAGCCGTGTAAGTTGTAGTTCTCAAGTTTTACGCTTGTTCTTCTTGCTCTTGGTAGTGGGCAATTTCTTCGTCAGTCAGAAAATGCAGGCAATCGCCACCAAAAATCCACAGCAATTCACGATCAATCACGGGGGCCAGTTGTGGTCTGTGTTGGAAAATCTGCGCTAGCCAATCGTGACCTTCGACATACCCTGCACCAGACTGTTGCTCAAGTAAGTCAATGATCTGCTGTAATTGCTGTAGAATGTCAGCTTCGAGCAATTCGGGATTGTTGCAATGCGCTTTTTCTAGGCGTTGCCAAACCGATTTCAAAAGGTCAAGTAAGTGAGTTCGATGGGTATGGGTCAGTTCAGTCATAGGGCAGCGTTATGATTTCAGCGTTAATGGTTCGTGATTTATACAAACGCTATGATAACGGTTTTGAAGCGCTAAAAGGCATAAATTTGGTGGTTGAGCAGGGCGATTTTTTTGCGTTGTTAGGCCCTAATGGTGCTGGTAAGTCCACTACGCTAGGGATTTTATCGGGTTTGGTGCAGAAAACGTCGGGTGAAGCCCAAATTTTAGGTAATGATGTCAATCGGCAGGCTTTCTTGGCTCGCCGTGATCTGGGCGTGGTACCACAGGAGTTCAATTTCAATCAGTTCGAAAAAGTGCTGGATATTGTTCTGACTCAGGCGGGTTATTTTGGTATTACCCGCCAGCAAGCCTATGGTCAGGCAAAGACCTTATTAACGGAACTGGATTTATGGGATAAACGTGATCAACAGTCGCGTTTGTTGTCGGGTGGTATGAAGCGTCGCTTGATGATTGCTCGGGCCTTGATTCATCAACCAAAGGTGTTGATTTTGGATGAACCCACCGCTGGGGTTGATATTGAATTGCGCCGTTCTATGTGGTCGTTTATGCAATCACTGAATCGAGCCGGAACCACGATTATCTTGACCACTCACTATTTAGAAGAAGCCGAACAATTGTGCCGCAACATCGCCATTATCAATCATGGCGAAATCATTCAGTCGACGGACATGCGCTCGTTATTGGCGCAGTTAAACAGCGAAACGTTTGTGCTGGATTTGGTCGCCCCCTTAACACAGCCTTGCCAAATTGATGGGTACGACGTTGTCAGTGCAAGCGGTGATGATTCGTTACAGGTTAGTGTCACCAAGGGGCAGCCGATTAATGCCATTTTTACTGCATTGGATGCGCAAGGTATTGCCGTGCGAAGCATGCGTACCAAATCGAACCGATTAGAGGAGTTGTTTGTGGATCTGGTACGAGGAGATAACGCATGAAGTCGTCTTCGTTGAGCGTTTGGCGCATTCAATGGATTGCAGGGCGTACCTTGGTGATTAAAGAAGTGCGTCGGTTTATGCGTATTTGGGCGCAAACCTTGTTGCCACCTGCGATCACCATGACACTGTATTTTATTATTTTTGGGCGCCTGATTGGTGAGCGTATTGGCGAGATGGGCGGTGTCGATTACATGTCGTTCATTGTGCCTGGTTTGATCATGATGAGCGTGATCACCAATGCCTATGGCAATGTTGCATCGTCGTTTTTTAGCAACAAGTTCCAGCGCAGTGTGGAAGAAATGATGGTGGCACCGGTGCATCCAGCAACCATTTTGTTTGGTTTTGTGGCAGGTGGTGTGGTGCGTGGTTTGGCTGTGGGTTTGATCGTCACCTTATTGTCGTTGTACTTTACCAGTTTGACTATTCACAGTGCGTGGGTTGTGGTGCTGGTGGTGCTGTTATCGGCCATTGTCTTTTCTTTGGGCGGATTTATTAACGCGGTATTTGCGACCAAGTTCGATGACATCGCCATCATTCCGACCTTTGTGATTACGCCGTTAACCTATCTGGGCGGGGTTTTTTATTCCATTCACTTGTTGTCTGACACTTGGCAAACGGTGTCATTGTTTAACCCCATTTTGTATATGGTTAACGCCTTTCGCTACGGTATTTTAGGTGTGTCCGATGTGGCAGTCGGGCACGCTATTTTGATGTTGGTTGGTTTTATTGTGATGTTAACCAGTTTCAGTTTATGGCTGTTACAACGCGGCAAAGGCTTACGCCATTAAGAGGGTAGTTATGAGTTCGGTACACAGCGAAACCAATCCACTGGGGCAAGTATCGGCGTATGTCGATCAATACGATGCCACTTTGTTGTTTCCCATTGAGCGGGAAGAGAGTTGGCGCGCACAAGGGTTGCAGCGCATGCAGGTGCCATTTTTCGGCGAAGACATTTGGAACGGTTATGAAATTTCTTGGTTAACCCCAACGGGGAAACCCGTGGTGTGTGTGGCGGAGTTTCGCGTGCCTGCCATGAGCCCCTATTTGATTGAGTCCAAGTCGTTTAAATTGTATTTGAACTCGTTCAATCAAACACGTTTTGCCTCGGCGGAAGAAGTACAACTCGTAATGACGCGCGACTTATCGGCCGCCGCAGGCGCGCCGGTAGTCGTGTTGCTGTCTGGGTTGGATCGTGAATACCCGCTAGCCCCCAGTGCGCGTTGCATTGATGATATCGATGTCGATGTGTCATCGTACGAGTTGGATAGTTCGTTGTTGCGCACCCGCGAAGGGCAGTTTGACGGTTGGATTTGCAGTCATTTGTTAAAGTCGAATTGTCCGGTTACCGGACAGCCTGATTGGGGAACCCTGTACATTTATTATCGCGGCCAGCAATGGGATGAGGCGTCGTTGCTGCAATACATTATCTCGTTGCGTCAGCATCAAGATTTTCATGAGCAGTGTGTAGAGCGCACCTATCGTGATCTGAGCTTGGCGTGTCAGCCAGAAGCACTCACGGTTTATGCGCGTTATGTGCGCCGTGGTGGTTTGGACATCAACCCATTTAGAAGCTCAGATGCGAATGCGAAAGCCGACAACTTCCGCTTGTTACGACAATAATTAAGAGCCAATTTGGGCAATAGGGGCGGTCTTTTTGCTGCGCAGTTTGCAGGCTGCTTTTTCTAGGGCATCGGCGACTTTATCCAGTTCGTCGGTGTCGATTTTATCGGATTCCAGATACAGCGAAAAACCTTCCATTTCGTGATTCATAAAGCTTGGATTGGCACCCAAATCACGGCGATAGTCGATGACTTGATACAGAGGAACCGGATCGCGGAAGCCTTTGACCCGAGCACTGCCGCGCTGACGACAAATGATTTTATCTTTGATCAACGCATAGGTTTCGTGTGAGATCAGAATTTCACCCGCAGCGGCTTCGGTTTCTAATCGACTGGCGAGATTCACTTCTTTACCAATGATGGTGTAATCCATGCGGCTTTCGGTTCCAAAGTTGCCCACCGTACAGTATCCGGTATTAATGCCCATACGAATTTGTAAGGGCGCCGTCATGCCATGTTCCGCCCATTGTTTGCGCAGCTTGAGCATATGACGGCGCATTTCGATGGCCATGGAAACACAGGCCAAGGCATCGCGCTTGGTGCCTTTGGTGCGCGGATCGCCAAAAAAGATCATCATGCCGTCACCAATAAATTTATCGATGGTGCCGCCGTATTTTAGGGCGATACGTGACATATCGGTCAGATACGTGTTGAGTAAATCGGTGAATTCTTCGGCTTCCATTTGTTCCGATAGACTGGAAAAACCGACAATGTCAGAGAAGAACACCACCAATTTCTTACGTTGTGTTTCCAGCTTGGCTTGCCGTTTACCCGAAAAAATCGATTCCCAAACCTGAGGGGCAACGTATTTTGACACTTGCTGCGACAGTGCTTGAAAACGTTCAACTTGGCCTTGGAATTTGTGTTTTAAGCGAATCAGATCACGGGACTGACGGTTGCTGTTAAACGCGGTCATAGCCAAGTGCATACCAACGCCAACGGCGGCGGTTAAAAACACGGTCACGGGCACGGGGTCTGGTGAGTTGTGGCCAAACAGCAATAAGCCAGCAGCAACGCCAGAGACCAACGAAATAACACAAAAGGCCCATGCTGTGGCACTACCCACGACAATGAAACTGGTATTGATCATGATAACAAACAGAGCGGTAAGCTCTAGTGGTAGCTGGATGTAGGCTAAAAAGAAACCACAGAGTATGGCGTCACCATGGATTAAAAATTGTCGAGTGGCATAGCCCCGTTGACGACGAAAAGGTCGACTTAAGACATACACTAAGTGCGGATAGGTCAGAGCAATCAACACCACCAAAAGCGCTTGTGATGAGAAATAATTGGCCCAAAGACCAACTAAGACCGTGACAGCGACGACGGCATAGCCAAATATACGGGCGATGTAATCCTGCTTAGGAAGCGTTGTTTCGGTAAAGTGTGCTAGGTTAGCTTGGCTAGCCATGTTCAGAACTCGTTATTGTTGTTATGGGATACGGTACTGACCAACAAACAATCGTATTTTGTTGGTAGTACTGGTATACCGAGAAAATGGCGAGGCGGCAAGTCATTGATCCTTTTAATATCGTTCTTTTGGCTGAATGGCACTGTACAATAACTCATAACTGAAAAAATTGATTTGGATGCTTATGGACGCACTTCATGCACTGCAACAGCGGGTATCGGTACCACAATTAACCGGCCCGAACATCACCAATGAGCAAAAACAACAGTTGTTTAAAGCGGCACTCCGAGCGCCCGATCATGCTTGGCTGCGACCGTCGCGTTATGTCACCATCGAAGGTGATGCGCGAATCTCGCTAGGACAAATACTGTTAGAAAGCCAAGAAGATTGGACGCAGTTGTCGAAAATCAAGCAAGAAAAACTGCAAAACATGCCGTTAAGGGCACCGTTGGTTATTGTCGCCATTTGCCATGTCATTGAACACCCCAAAGTGCCACGTGATGAACAGCTGTTGGCGACGGGGGCGGGGGTGCAAAATATCTTAAATGCCTCATGGGCGCTGGGCTTGGGGGCGATTTGGCGCACCGGTGATATGGCCCATAATGAGGCAATTCGTACCACGCTCGGATTAGACAAAGACGACATTATTGTTGGTTTTGTCTATGTTGGTCATGTCAATTGCACATTAAAAGCGCCACCTGAGTTGCCCCAAGCCGATTTTGTACGCGCTTGGACACCAAGCAAAACTTGAATGAAAACAAGCGGTTGATGGCATCTGTTGACCAATACCGCGCAGATGTATATAGTACGCGGCCTCTGCTTGCCTGCAAGCAGAACACGGTGAGGTGTCCGAGTGGCTGAAGGAGCACGCCTGGAAAGTGTGTATAGGTTTATCCCTATCGAGGGTTCGAATCCCTCCCTCACCGCCACTAATTCCCTTTAAAATCAGTAGGTTATGATTTTGAAAGGGCTTTAGTGACTACGAAATGACTACAATTACAGTTTTTGTAGAATCTTTAACCAGGCCATCTTTGTAAATCCCATTTCACGTATTACTTTTATCTCTTTCTTAGCCTTAGATAGTTCGGAATCTAAAGCTTTATGGCTTTTTTCTAAGTCTGTTTGCTTTTTGGTCAGTAGATCGTTTTGATTCCTTCTTGTTCTCAGTTGCTCAAGAAGGTTGGCTAGGGAAGGTCTGAATAACTGCCAGTTTTCACCAGCATCGGCATAAGCCCGCA
>JACUUC010000005.1 GCA_014859445.1 Bacterioplanes sp. | reverse complement strand
TTGACGATGGCCGTATTATCGCTGATTTCGGGAATTATTCAGAGTCTCCCTAAGTCTGAGCGTGCCAGCAACCGCCAGAAATGCGTGGCTGCCCCGCCAGATCAGACTGAGTCCGGCAACCAACAAAATGCTGACGCTGTAAGGCCGCCACTACCAACTCGGCTTGTTGGTAACCATGCTCTAGCAACAACCAACCATCAGGATGCAAGAACCGTGGTGCCTGCTCGATAATGTGAGTTAAGTCGGCCATGCCATGGTCGGCGGCAATGAGTGCGCTGTGCGGTTCAAAACGCACATCACCTTGCTGCAAGTGTGGATCCAGAGGATCAATATAAGGAGGGTTACTGACAATCAAATCAAATGATCCAGTCACGGCTGAAAACCAATCGCTGAGCTGCACTTGAATCGGCAACTGGAGCTTATTACGGTTACTGAGTGCCAATGCCACCGCTTCTGGTTGCGAATCAACCGCGGTGATGTGCCACTGTGGTCGCTCACTGGCCAAAGCCAAGGCAATGGCCCCAGTTCCCGTTCCCAAATCCAATACCCGCGCATGCTGAGGCAGAGGCAATGTTAGCGCCCACTCCACGAGAGTTTCCGTATCTGGACGGGGAATCAATGTCGCCGAGGAAACGCTCAACGGTAGCGACCAAAACTCTCGCATACCGCATAAATAGGCAATCGGCTGTCCTTGTTGACGCAATGCCAGTAGCGATGAGGCGGCCATGACTTGTTCAGCCGTGAGTAATCGATCACTCCATGTATACAGATACGTGCGCGAAACCTGCAGCACATGAGCCAGTATCAGTTCCGCATCCAAACGCGCGCTGTCGGTATTGAGCTGTCCACGAGCAGACTGCAACCAGTTCTCTATTGACATAGGCATGGCCATCACTGACCGGACATGTCGGCTAATAAATTCGCCTGATGCTCACGCATTAATGGATCAATGATGGCGCTGAGATCCCCCTGAACAATGTCATCCAGCTTGTACAAGGTTAAATTGATACGATGATCAGTCACACGCCCTTGCGGGTAGTTGTACGTACGAATTCGCTCGGAACGATCACCAGAACCCACCAAGCTTTTCCGCGTCGCCGCTTGCTCTGCATGCGCCGCTTGGAGCTGGGCATCGCGCAAACGCGTTGCCAACAGTGCCATCGCTTTCGCTCTATTTTTGTGCTGAGATCGCTCATCCTGACATTCCACGACCAATCCGGTAGGGATGTGCAAAATTCGAATGGCCGAGTCCGTTTTGTTCACGTGTTGTCCTCCCGCACCGGAAGCACGAAACGTATCAATACGCAGATCGGCTTTATTGATATCGATTTCATCCGCTTCATCGACTTCGGGCATCACGGCAACGGTACAAGCGGAAGTATGTATTCGCCCTTGGCTTTCCGTTTCAGGTACGCGCTGAACACGATGCGCTCCCGATTCAAATTTCAAATGCGAGTACACATCTTTGCCGGCGATGCGCACAATGACCTCTTTAAAACCACCGTGTTCTCCTTCGCTGGCGCTCATTAATTCTGTTTGCCAGCCCTGAGTTTCAGCAAAACGCGTGTACATACGATACAAGTCTCCGGCAAAAATAGCCGCCTCATCGCCTCCCGTACCGGCGCGCACTTCGACAATCACGTTACGACCGTCATCGGGATCTTTCGGTAGCAACAAGATTTCGAGTTCATGCTGCAATTCACTCAATGCAAGCTTAGAGGAATCCACTTCTTCTTCGCCCATGGCGCGCATATCAGGATCACTGTCTTGCGCTAACAATTGCGCTTCTTGCAAGTTCTCTTGCGCGGCTAAATAGCGGCCAAACGTCTGAGCCAGTGGTTCAAGCTCACTGTATTCTTTCGATAGTTTGCGAAATTGATCTTGCTGGTTAATCACTTCTGGCGATGACAGCAGATGCCCAATTTCTTCATAGCGTTCGTGTAATTGCTCTAATTTGGCCAGGATAGATGATTTCATGTAATTACGATTTGTCCGATGTCGTGGAATCTGACGTTAGTTGAAATAATTCACGTGTCCAGTTGAGTGCATCATGCCGACCTTCGGCACCGGCTCTGCGCAAAGACACGGTTGGGGTATGCAATAATTTGTTGCCGAAATTGTGGGCAAAATGACGCAGTACTTGTTCAGCATCGACACCACTGGCCAATTGTTTTAATGCCTTCTCCATCGGCTCTTGTTGTATCTGCTCAACGTACTGACGCAAATCACGTACCGTATGCACCGCGTCCAACGTCTTGAGTTCACGCATGTAATGTTCAACACCAGCGAGAATCAGCTGCTCTGCTTGCTGAGCAGCATCTTGGCGGGTACGTACATTTTCTTCGATAATGTCGCGCAAATCGTCCACGGTGTATAAAAACACATCGTTTAATTCACCCACTTCTTCTTCAATATCGCGTGGTACCGCAATATCCACCATGAACATGGGCTTATGACGACGTTTTTTTAGCGCCTTTTCTACGGCCCCTTTACCCAAAATGGGCAACGGGCTAGCGGTAGAAGAAATGACGATATCGGCTTGAGCCAGCACCGTAGGAATGTCTTCCAGCAACACCGCCTCGGCGTGAAACTCTTCCGCCAAATGTTGTGCTCGTGCCAAGGTTCGATTGGCCAAGATCATGTGCTGAACACCGGCTTGGCGTAAATGACGAGCCACCAGCTCAATCGTTTCACCCGCACCAATCAATAATGCCGTGCTATGACGCAAATCGCTGAAAATATGTTGGGCCATGCGTACCGCCGCGAAAGCAACGGACACGGGGTTTTCACCAATGGCGGTATCGGTACGAACTCGCTTAGCAATACTGAACGTTTGCCGAAACAAACGCCCCAGTTCACTACCAACGGTGCCAGATTCTTGCGCCACCGCATAAGCAGACTTCATTTGACCTAATATCTGAGGCTCGCCAAGCACCAAGGAATCCAAGCCGCTGGCAACACGCATGGTATGCTGCACGGCTTGTTCGGCATTCAATGCATACAATGCACGTTGCAATTCTTGCGGGTTCATTTGGTGGTATTCCGACAACCATTGTACCAACTGCGCAACATCCAATTGCTCAGACGAGCAATAGAGTTCGGTTCGATTACAGGTAGAAAGGATCACCACTTCCGAAATAGAGCTAACCTGAGATACCTGTTGCAGTACACTGGGCATGCTGGCAGGATCGAACGACACGCGCTCGCGAACAGCGACCGGGGCGGTTTTGTGGTTGATTCCCAGCGTCCAAATACCCATGCTAACGGTGCTTGCTCCGAGTAAAAGCGGCGATTATAAAGGACAGCGCGATGAAATCCCATGTGGAAAACTTTGACTTCATTCGGCATCTAATCCTAAATAGCATTTGTTGACCGGAATTTTGAGTCATTATGACACGTCACCTTCCCACATTCGTTACCCTATCGTTCACCCTGTTCAGTATTCTACTGCTATCGGGGTGCTCTACGTTGTCGTTCACACAACACACGGCCGATGATAACGCGTTCAGTGACACTCTCACCATGGCAACCGTCAATCTTCATGACGATTCTCGTGACACTGAACACGCTACGCGTCCATTTGAGGCAGAAACACTGTACGCGTTATTGGTCGCCGAAATTGCAGGGCAGCGACAACGATACGACGTTGCGCTGTATCACTATCTAAAGCAGGCCCAGCACACGCGAGATCCGGCCGTGGCAGAGCGCAGTACGCGCATCGCCCAATACGTTGGCAGCCAACCACACGCCAATGACGCCGTGACCTTATGGCTAGAGATTGAAGCAGACAACCCAAGAGCGCATCAAGCGGCCGCGAACATTGCGATGGAGCAAGGACAGCTGACACTGGCGGCCTATCACACCGAGCAACTTTGGTTATTAACGGGCATCAATCAATTTGATGTACTCGCTGCCAATGCTGAACGACACAGTCATCTTGAACAACAGCGTTTATTGGTAGAATTGATCGAAATCGATGACCGCTATCCTAATACGGTTCAGATCAAGTTTGCACTCGCCTTATTGATGCAACAGTTACAGCAATATGACGACGCTTTACGTTACACCCGACAAGCGCAAGAGCTTGCCCCTGACGTGGCACACATTCGCCTGCATGAAGTCAGAGTCCTTTTATTGCAGCAAGAGACGGCACAAGCCGAGAAAAAACTCATCGCGCTAAAGCGTCGATACCCTGAACACAAAGGCATTCAAGTGATGCATGCTCGCTTGCTACTGGACCAGCGCCGCTTAGACGACGCTCGACACGCGTTTGCCGCCCTCTATGAACAATTTCCAGAAGATGACGCGCTGTTGTTTTCCTTAGCATTGTTGGAATACGAAGTAGGCGATAGCGCCCAAGCGTATACCTATCTCAGTCGCCTCAATGAAAGCCGTCACCATCAAAACGAAGCCAATTTTTATCTAGGCAATATTGCGTACGATAACGAGCAATGGCGGCATGCACTCAGCTACTACCGGCTCGTTCAACCCAGCCGTGAATTTCTGCCAGCACACATGCGAGCCGCTCAGCTCATCGAGCGCCTTAGCAATATTAACGACGCCCAACAATATCTCCGCGAGCAACAGCAGCGCTATCCAAAACAACGGGCCGAGCTGCGCCGTCTGGAAGTGGATTTATTAATTCAAGCTGAACAGCACCGCGCCGTTTTCACCGTGCTTAGCGACTTAATTACTGACGATAAAAACGATATTGATTTACGTTATCTGCGCGCCATTGTCGCCGAGCGACTCAACGATCTAGACACCGTAGAAAGTGATCTGCTATGGATTTTGCAACGTCATCCAATGCACGTAGAATCGCTGAATGCGCTTGGCTATACCCTAGCCAATCGTACAGATCGACTCGATGAAGCCAAGATCTACATCATCGCAGCCTATGAGCTAGCACCAGACAACCCTGCCATCATGGATAGCTTGGGTTGGCTGTATTTTCGATTACGCGATTACGAACGTGCTGAACCTTTATTGGCAGAAGCCTTCGCGCAACTGCCCGATCATGAAATTGCGGCACACTACGGTGAATTGCTCTGGCACATCGGAGAAACAGAACGTGCTCATGAAGTCTGGCGCATGGGGCTGGAGCACACTCCAAACAGCTCCGTGATTCTTGACACCTTGAAACGCTTAAATACCGACGTAACCCCATGATTCGCGCGTTATTTGTATTCATCACACTGCTATTGCTGAATGGCTGCGCCCACCTAGTGCCACAAGGCGATAGTGACAATCAGCAGCAATTACTCAGTGACCTTCAACACTGGCAAGTCCGAGGCAAACTGTCGGTCACGACAGCAGAAGACAACGTCACAGGATACTTGACCTGGCAACAACACGACGACGCATTTGATCTGTTTATTGCTGGACCTTTCGGCCAAGGTGCATCACGTTTACAGGGCAACGACCAACAAGCCGAGATGCGCCTGCCGGGCTGGGATTTACCCGCCACGGCCAATACGCCCGAGCAATTAATGTCGCAGTATTTAGGTTGGCATTTCCCAGTGCGCGATATTCGCTATTGGGTAAAAGGCCAAGCCAGCCCAAATGGTAAGGCAACCTTAGAATACAGCGATGCAGGATTTGCTCAGCGCCTACAACAACATGGCTGGGATATTCGATTTTCGCGCTATGCACGCCATCAAGGCCAATGGCTACCTGGCTTAATTCGCATGGAAGGCCATGATTTACGCTTCACTTTTGCCATTCGAGAATGGACACTTCATGATTAATGCAACACCGACCTCACCCGAGTTGGCGTGGATTACGGTTCCAGCGCCTGCCAAGCTCAATCTCATGTTACACATTCTGGGCCAACGAGAAGATGGCTATCATAATTTACAGACGCTCTTTCAATTTTTAGATTATGGCGATGAATTGTCGTTTCGCCGCCGTCACGACGATCTCATTACCTTATCGCCGGCCATCGACAGCGTACCGTTTGAAGACAACCTCATTGTTCGCGCAGCGCGTTTGCTGCAACAATGCAATCCAAACCCTTGTGGCGCTGACATCCATCTCATTAAACGGTTACCCATGGGCGGGGGGCTGGGCGGTGGCAGTAGCGATGCAGCCACGACCCTATTAACACTCAATCAACTGTGGCAATTGGCCCTTTCCGTGGATGAATTAGCCACTCTTGGCTTACGCCTAGGCGCTGACGTACCCGTCTTTATTCGGGGACAAGCGGCCTTTGCTGAAGGCATTGGTGAAATACTCACTCCGGTGCCAGAGCTGGAAGAACCTTGGTATTTAGTGGTGTGCCCGCAAGTCCATGTAAATACAGCAAAAATATTTTCAAATAAGTATTTGACAAGGGATACACCTGCCATTAATATTCGCACCGCGCTTAGGCAAGAAGGCAGAAATGACTGCCAAGAAATTGTTTCAATGCTGTATCCTGAAATTGGTAACACATTGAATTTGCTAAATAAAATTTCTTTTGCTAAGATGACGGGCACTGGAGCTTGCCTATTTTCAAGCTTCGGTTCTGAAGCAGAGGCAATCAGTGCTTCTGAGCAGTTACCGGCTGAATATGTGGCCTTTGTGGCTAAGGGTGTTAACCAATCACCTGCACATAGGGTATTATTCGGACCGTCTTAAAAGTTGTTGGGGTGTCGCCAAGTGGTAAGGCAACGGGTTTTGATCCCGTCATTCGCAGGTTCGAGTCCTGCCACCTCAGCCAACCTTCTTATTATCCATCATTGAATCATTACATCAAAGGGGACTGCCGTGTCTAAGTTGATGGTATTTACTGGCAATGCCAATCCAGAACTCGCCAAACTTGTTGTTGAGCGTCTAGACATTCCTCTCGGTGAAGCCACCGTTGGTAAATTCAGTGATGGTGAAATCACCATCGAGATCGACGAAAATGTACGCGGTAAAGACGTCTTTATTTTACAACCGACGTGTGCCCCGACGAACGACAATCTCATGGAGATTTTGTTATTAGCTGATGGTTTGCGCCGCGCATCCGCCGGCCGCATTACCGCGGTAGTACCCTACTTCGGTTACGCACGCCAAGATCGTCGTCCACGCAGTGCACGTGTACCCATTAGCGCGCGTGCGGTTGCCGACATGATGTCAGGTGCTGGTATCAATCGATTATTAACGGTTGATTTACACGCTGACCAAATTCAAGGCTTCTTCGATATCCCAGTAGACAACGTCTATGGCTCACCGGTTTTGATTGATGATTTAGAACGTCAAAACTACGAAGATCTCATTATTGTCTCCCCCGATATTGGCGGCGTGGTTCGCGCCCGTGCCATTGCCAAGCAATTAGACGTTGATCTGGCCATCATCGACAAACGTCGCCCAAAAGCCAACGTATCGGAAGTGATGCACATCATTGGGGATGTGACTGGCCGTACGTGCGTTTTGGTCGATGACATGGTCGATACCGCAGGCACATTATGCTTAGCGGCAAAAGCATTGAAAGAATTTGGCGCGAAAAAAGTTGTCGCCTACTGTACACATCCTGTACTATCCGGCCCCGCTATTGAGCGCATGGCCTCTGCCGAACTGGATGAATTAGTCGTTACTGACACCATTCCACTCACAGAAGCCGCCAAAGCCCTAGGCACCATTCGTCAATTGACCATTGCCGGGCTATTGGCTGAATCGATTCGTCGTGTCAACAACGAAGAATCCATCAGCGCCATGTTTCGATAAGTCACTATCGACTTATCCAGTGGTTGGCATTGGTCGCAGATGCCAACTGCTTTATTTAACCTAAAAGGAAAAAAACCATGTCAGAATTCAATCTGTCAGCAGAAATTCGCGAAGATTCAGGGAAAGGTGCGAGCCGCCGCCTGCGTCGCGAAAATGGCGTACCCGCTATCGTTTACGGTGGTAAAGCCGGTGGTAACGATCGCAAGCCACAATCCATCACGATCAAGTCAAACGAATTGATCAAGCTGTTAGAAGACGAAGCCTTCTACAGCAGCGTCATCACGTTGACCATCGGTGACAAAGCCGAACAAGTCGTTTTGAAAGACTTACAACGTCACCCAGCCAAAAACATGATTTGGCATGCTGACTTCTTGCGTGTGAACAAAAACACCAAGATCAAAGCACACGTTCCACTGCACTTCATCAACGAAGAGAGCTGTGTTGGCGTGAAAACTGGCGGTGGTAAAATTGCGCACCAGTTGACCAGCCTGGACATCATTTGTTCTGCTGGTGATTTACCGGAGTTCATTGAAATCGATATGGCCAACGTGGAAGTGGGCACTGTTATCCACTTGAGCGATTTGGTATTACCAAAAGGCGTTGAGTCTTTGGCATTATCTCATGGCCCAGAACACGATACCTCCGTAGTGACAGTTGCCGCGATCAAAGGCGCTACTGACACTGACACCGAAGAAGCCGCTGAATAATATTCACGCACTCTTGGTACGGTAAAAAGCGGGCTTGTCCCGCTTTTTCTTTATCCAGAAACGAGAACCGGTTATGTCCAACTCGATTAAACTCATCGTCGGACTTGGTAATCCAGGTAGTGAATATCAAGCAACACGTCATAATGCTGGTGCGTGGTTTGTCGAACGCCTGGCCGAGCAAAATCGCATCACGCTCAGTCCCGATAAAAAATTCTATGGTTACTGTGGTCGTGGCAAAATTGGCGACGATGAATGCTGGCTACTACTGCCTACCACCTTTATGAATTTGAGCGGTCAAGCCATTGCTGCACTTGCTCAATTTTACAAAATACGTACCGAGCAAATCATCATCGCTCACGATGATTTGGACTTACCACCCGGAACAGCCAAACTCAAGTTCGGCGGCGGGCATGGCGGTCAAAACGGATTACGTGATGCCATCAGCAAACTCGGCAATGACGCTAACTTCCATCGCTTACGTATTGGTATTGGACACCCTGGGCATAAATCACAAGTAACCGGATACGTACTTGGTAAAGCCAGCAAAACAGAACAGAATGCCATTGACGCCGCTATCTGCGAAGCCATCCATGTCCTTCCCGATGTTATTAGCGGCAACATGGCGAAAGCCATGAATCGACTTCACTCATTTAAAGGGTAAAATACCCTCAACTTTTTTATGACGATGGATAGGACTTCTCCTTATGGGCTTTAAATGTGGCATCGTAGGTTTACCCAATGTGGGCAAATCCACCTTATTCAATGCACTGACAAAATCAGGAATTGCGGCCGAAAACTTTCCGTTTTGCACCATTGAACCGAACTCTGGCATCGTTGCGATGCCGGACAAGCGCTTGGATGAATTGGCTGCCATTGTCAATCCAGAGCGCATCGTTCCTACCACCATGGAATTTGTTGATATCGCGGGCTTGGTGGCCGGCGCCTCAAAAGGCGAAGGATTGGGTAATCAGTTTTTAGCAAACATCCGTGAAACAGATGCCATTGCGCATGTGGTGCGTTGTTTTGAAGATGACAACGTCATTCATGTCGCCAATCATGTGAATCCAGAAGCCGATATTGACATCATCAATACCGAACTGATTTTGGCCGATCTGGATTCCTGCGAAAAGCAATTACAACGCGTCACCAGAACAGCCAAGGGCGGCGATAAGCAAGCCATTGAACAAAAAGCATTACTGGAACGCTTAATTCCTCATTTTGAAGCCGGCAAAACAGCACGCATGCTCGATTTGAGTGATGACGAAAAGAAAACCGCCCGTCTATTCCACCTCCTGACCATTAAGCCTACCATGTACATCGCCAATGTGGCCGAAGATGGCTTTACCGACAATCCCTACTTGGATCAAGTGACAGCGATCGCACAGAGCGAAGGCGCTTCCGTGGTCGCCGTTTGCAACAAAATTGAAGCCGAAATCGCCGAACTTGACGACGAAGACAAGCTCGAATTCCTACAAGAAATGGGGATGGAAGAAGCCGGACTCGATCGCGTCATTCGTTCAGGCTATGAATTACTGGGTCTGCAAACGTATTTTACAGCTGGCGTGAAAGAAGTCCGAGCATGGACCATCAAAATTGGCGATACCGCACCTCGAGCTGCTGCCGCCATCCACACAGATTTTGAACGCGGATTCATTCGTGCCGAAGTCATTGGCTATAGCGACTTCATTCAATACCGTGGTGAAAGTGGTGCCAAAGAGGCTGGTAAATGGCGCTTAGAAGGTAAAGAGTACATTGTTAAAGATGGTGACGTGATACATTTCCGCTTTAATGTATGACATGACTTAGGTGCGCTACTGATAGCGCACCACCTTCTTTACTGAGTTTGACCCACCACACGGCACTCATGCCGCGTCTTTCGCCAGCCGAAATCACCATGCAACTCAGTGTTGCAAAAATGACATCCATTCGCCAACACAGCGCACTTGCGTTTGCACCAGCAAAGCAACAGAATGAACGTTCATTCAATTTCAAACTGAGTTTCATGGATAAGCGACAACAGATACTGGAAGCAACCGCGACGGTCATGACGGAACAGGGGATCGAATCCTGCGCCATGTCGAAAGTAGCGAAACAGGCTGGCTGTGCCGCCGGAACTTTGTATTGTTATTTTGATACCAAAGAAGAGCTAATCCGCGCCCTCTACCAGCACCTTGTTTCCTCAATGAACAACGCTTGCTTAAATGGGCACGATGGCAGCGCCGCAATAAAGACCCAGTTTTTCCAATTCTGGGGTAACTTTTATCGCTTTATGTTGTCTAGCCCACGTAATCGTTCGCTGTTTGAACAGTTATCCGCGTCTCCTGCGATTGATGAGACGCTGCGCGACGAAGCCATTGAACCGATTCATAGCGTCATTGCGCAATTGTTGCAACAAGGTAAAGAGCAAGGTTACATCAAGAAATTGCCCGATGAACTACTCACCACCATGACTTTTGGTAGTTTGATGATGATGGCAAAAAAGCAACAAACCGTACCGGAATGCTTTCGCTCAGAGATAAACGAAGACGATTTACTCACCGTATGCTGGGACGCAATCAAATCCTGAATACAACATACCAACGCACATTTACACGAATAGAATGAACATTCATTCAAGGTGAACCGTATGAACACTCTGGAATCCAATAACGCAACCACTCCGTCGACGCTACTCGGTAATGCAGCCATTGCCTCAGCGCCGCATAAAACGTCAGGATTTTACGACGTTTTGACCCAATTAACGTTGCAACAAAAACGTGCTCGACAGCAGCGCCATCGAGCACGTTAAGCAAATCCTGTTCGCCTAATGAAAGACCGCACCTTCCCCGCGGTCTTCACTCGCGAACGCCGCTGGAAGGACGTTTAGACGGTTAATCACCAACACCGTGTGATCGGCAATCGCATCGCCATTACCCAGCGGTAAGGTATCCAATAACACACACGTGGCGTCAATCGAATCCAGGCCGACAATAATGGCTAGCGGGTAACCAGTGGCCGTATTCAGTGCCACCAAGTCACCAATATCCAGCTCTTCTCGTTCCGTGATAATGGTGTCACCACCCAGCTCATCGGTGGGTAATGGGGCTTTAAAACGACGCAATGCCACCAATTGCACGATACCCTGAACCACATCGTCATTGATATCTAAGTCCAACTCCGTATCCTCATCTTCGTCATCCAACAAACGATCTAACAAGCTCATAAACAACTCGTTATCATCATCAGACCAACGAATGTCTTGGGGGGCGGTTCGAACATGACGTGCGCAAATGCGCACATCGGTTGGATACTCAATCGGAGATTGCCCCTCAACGTTTGGCATGAGTAAGCTGACCACGTCAATCCCGACCTGATCACTGTCATTTATGCGCCAATATAGGGTATTGAAAAGCTGGCTCATGAGGGCACTCCTATCGTATGTAAAAGCGTCGTCCAAACGAAATTTAGACGTTCCTCTTAATATTGCAGTATAGCTTAGTGATAACGCTCGACGTTCTGTCACTTACTGTTGGATGGGTTCATGTTACCATTATTGCAAACAACTAGGACCAGAAAGATGATGAATTCAACAACATTCCTTATCGGTATCACGGCGGCTACGTTACTTCTCAGCGGCTGTGCGCAGAAACTGCCACAACGTCAACAATTACACGATGACGCTGTCCGTCGCGCGACTCTAGCGGATGAGTCAGGCGCTCGCACCATACAACGAGCCCAAGCACAACAAGTGCTGGCCATCAGCGAACAACTGTCCGTTTATTCACCCCAGCATTTACAAGCCGGTAATGAGCAGTTAAGCAAAGCACAAAACACCTTATCTCGCGGCAAGAATGACCAGCAGGTTAAAACCGAAGCCTTACTGGCTTTCAATATTTACAATGCCGGTTTAGCCAACAAGGTGGCTGTACAGAAACGGTTAACACCCAGCAACGAACACCTGGCGGTATTACGAACCTTATACGCCGATCGAGCCTTTCCCAGTGAATTGCAAGCCATTGAAGGAACCATACCGACCTTGATCGACTTGCACGAACGTCAGCGTTTAAGCGATTTTGAACAACAACAACGTGAATTGCATCAGCGTATGACCGCCTTGGAAATCAAAACCGTCGAGTTCCAACACCTACATCGCATCAAGCAAGATTTGGCGAAAACCGAACAGCTCGGTGGCGCCAAGATAGCACCGCAAAGCTGGCAAGTGGCGCAAGAGACCCTAGCGCAAGCGCAAGCACTTATTGCGGCAACGCCAAGAGCCTTAGCCGACATTCAGCAAGCGGCTCATGCCACCGACAGAGCCAGTCAGCATGTGGCACACATCACGGCATTCAGCACTGAAGTACTGAATGCAAAACGCAACGAGGCAGAAGCAACGGCATTAAAGGTAGAGCAATGGCTGTATCAAATTGCCATCACCTTGCAGCATGACGATATTCGTCACCTCCCCTTTGATCAACAAATTGAATCGTATCGTAAAGCCATTCAAGCCTTACAACGCCAACGTTAAGGAGCTTTCCTGCAATCCAGAGCGGGCACCGAGTTATTCAGAGGCTCCTTAATGATCTCGTGCGGGAAAGGGCATCACAGGAAAGGGGCGGACATTGCTGCCGCCCTCACTGACCGTTGGCGTGCCTGCCCGACTCACTTCGTCAATGCGGATAATGGCAGGCATGGGAATGAATGTACGTGTCACGTCATGAAACAGGGTTTTTAAACGTTCTTCGCCAGGATCCACCAACAGCTGAGATTTTTCGCCAAACAGCAGCTGCTCTACCTCAATAAAGCCGTGCAAATCACTTTGATAAATGTACTGAGCATACAACTCGTACACCTCCGCTTGTTGCTGAAAAACAATACGGTAAATAGGGTCTTGCTTGTCAATATTGTTCATGGTTCCTACTCAGGCAAGCCAATACGGCGGCGCATCTTAATCGACTGGGTAAAGACATACCAGAGAGACACGCTAACGCTGGCGAATTAGGGTCATGAAGCCGTATAATGCGGGCTATTTCGCGAACTACAAGAGTGAGGCTGACAGCTCCGTCATGACTGAACAGGTAAAAAAACTCTACATCAAGACCCACGGTTGCCAAATGAATGAATACGATTCATCGCGTATGGCTGACATGCTTGGTGAAAGCCATCAGATGGTACTCACCGACAATCCCGAAGAGGCCGATGTCATTCTGCTGAATACCTGCTCGATTCGCGAAAAAGCCCAAGAAAAGGTATTCCACGAACTGGGGCGCTGGAAAAAACTGAAAACCACCAACCCCGATCTTAAAATCGGCGTTGGCGGTTGCGTCGCCAGTCAAGAAGGCGATGCCATCATGAAACGCGCGCCCTTTGTCGATATGGTGTTTGGCCCACAAACGCTGCATCGCCTGCCTGACATGGTGAATAAAGCCGCTAATTCCATTCAAGTGGTGGACATTACCTTTCCAGAAATTGAAAAATTTGATCACTTACCCGCCCCAAAAGTAGACGGTTGTTCGGCCTTTGTTTCCATCATGGAAGGCTGTTCAAAATACTGCACCTTTTGCGTTGTACCCTACACGCGCGGAGAAGAAGTCAGCCGCCCACTCGCGGATGTACTCAAAGAAGTACAATCGCTCGCCTCGCAAGGGGTGCGTGAAGTGAATCTACTGGGCCAAAATGTGAATGCCTACCGAGGCCCCACGGCCGATGGTGATTTGGCCGATTTAGCGGAGTTAATTTCTCTCGTTGCCGATATTGACGGCATTGATCGTATTCGTTTCACGACCTCACATCCGGTCGAGTTTACTGACAGCTTAATTCAAGTGTATGCCGAAGTCCCCGAGTTGGTCAGCCATTTGCACCTACCCGTGCAAAGCGGTTCCAATCGCATTTTAGCGGCCATGAAGCGCGGCCATGAAATTGACATGTACATTGATAAAATCGAACGCATCAAAGCCTTGCGTCCTGACATATCAATTTCTTCGGATTTCATTATTGGTTTTCCCGGTGAAACCGAACACGATTTTGCCGAGACCATGGCCTTGATCGAACGCATTGGCTTCGACACGTCGTTTAGCTTCATTTACAGCGCCCGCCCCGGCACCCCCGCGGCGAACCTAGAAGACGATACGCCGGAAGAGGTGAAAAAAGGCCGTCTACAGATTCTACAAAGTCGTATTGTGCAAAACGCACACCAAATCAGTCGTCGAATGGTTGGCCGCGAAGAGACCATTTTGGTGACAGGGGTCTCTCGTAAAGACCCAGGTGAATTACAAGGTCGTACGGAAAACAATCGTGTGGTGAATTTCCGGCACGATGATCACAGCTTGATCGGCAAGTTTGTGAAAGTACGTATTGAAGATGCATATCCAAATAGTCTGCGCGGGCTGATCCTAAACCCCGAATTGGCTTATTAATTCCTCTCCATGTCAGGAGTACTATGACCGCTTCTACTCAAGACAACTCGACCCGCTCCAAGACCTTTGTGTTGGAGCCAAACGATGTCAAACGCTTGGCGAATGTCTGTGGACACCTTGATAGTCATATCAATCAAATTCGCCAACATTATTCGGTACAAATTTTTAACCGTGGTAATCGATTTCAAGTAGAAGGTAGCTCAGAAAACAGCTATCGCGCAGCGCGCCTTATTCGTCGGCTGTATCAAGAGACACACAATGGCACCGTTATCACACCGGATTTAATTCATTTATTGCTGCAAGCCGATGACGATGACGACACTCAACCAACAGCGCAAGCCCCGCACACTGGGCAAATCAAAACGCCGTTGTTGTTGGTCAAAGCGCGCGGCCAATCTCAACTCGAATACCTACAGCGCATCCGCGAGTTTGATCTGAACTTTGGCATTGGCCCTGCCGGTACCGGTAAAACGTTTTTAGCCGTTGCCGCCGCGGTCGAAGCGCTATTGCGCGATGATGTGAAACGCATTTTATTAGTACGCCCAGCCGTTGAAGCTGGCGAAAAACTGGGTTTTTTACCCGGTGACCTAGCACAAAAAATCGATCCTTATTTACGTCCATTGTATGACGCACTGTACGAAATGCTGGGGTTTGAACAAGTGGCCAAACTCATGGAGCGTAACGTCATTGAAGTCGCGCCATTGGCGTACATGCGAGGTCGCACACTCAGCCATTCTTTTGTGATTTTGGATGAAAGCCAAAATACCACCAAAGAACAGATGAAAATGTTTTTAACCCGAATTGGCTTTGGCTCTAAAGCGGTCATTACCGGTGACATCAGTCAAGTGGATTTACCGCGAGGCGTCTATTCCGGCCTGAAACATGGTTTGGCAGTACTGGACGGGGTTGACGGCATTGGTACCACCCGATTCCTAAACAGTGATGTCGTGCGCCACCCACTCGTGCAGCGCATAGTCGATGCTTACGACCGTTTTGATGCGCAAGAACAGCAACAAGAGCGACGCCGCCTAAATGAGACACCAGAATGAACATGATACTGGATCTGCAAATCGCCGACGAGGTGGTGAACGACACCGCTCTTCCGTCTCAAGACCAATTTGAACACTGGGTGGCAGCAGCCCTACAACACGCCCACGCCGACGAAGAATTGGAATTAACCATCCGCCTCGTCGCTAGCGACGAAAGTCAGCAACTCAATTACGATTATCGTGGTAAAAATAAGCCGACCAATGTGCTGTCATTTCCATTTGAAGCCCCTGCGCACATTGATTTACCGTTATTGGGCGATCTGGTGATTTGTGTGGATGTGGTGGTAAGCGAAGCGACCGAGCAACATAAGGCATTAATCGCACATTGGGCACATATGGTCATTCATGGTTGCTTGCATTTGTTAGGCTTCGACCATATAAAGGACGATGAAGCTGAAGAGATGGAAAATCGAGAACGCCAAATTATGGCGCAATTGGGTTTTCCTGATCCCTACCACGATGAGGCACCATGAGCGACGACCGAACGAACAGCCAGCCACGCAGCTGGCTGGAACGATTTACCGACCTATTTTCCGATGACCCACAAACACGACAAGATATTAAAGTCATTGTTCGTGAGGCCGCTGAACGCAGCGTGGTGGATCCAGAAACACTGACCATTATCGAAGGCGCCTTGCAAGTATCCGAAATGCAGGTGCGCGACATCATGATTCCGCGCTCACAAATGATGTCGATGAATATCAATGATTCCATTAAAGATTATCTGCCAAATGTCATCGAATCGGCTCACTCTCGTTTTCCCGTCATGGGCGAAGGACAGGATGAAGTGATTGGCATTTTATTAGCCAAAGACTTACTACCATTGATTCTGAACGAACAGCGCACGGATTTTCGCTTGAAAGAGGTGATTCGACCAGCAACCTTTGTACCAGAAAGCAAACGTCTCAATGTGCTATTACAAGAATTTCGCAGCAATCGCAATCACATGGCAATCGTCGTAGACGAATTTGGTGGTATCGCCGGACTGGTTACGATTGAGGATGTGCTTGAACAAATTGTCGGAGAAATTGAAGACGAACACGATTTTGATGATGAAGACAGCTTGATTAAACCCATCGATGACACACGTTTCATGGTGAAAGCGTTGGTAACGATTGATGACTTTAATGAGCATTTCCACAGTCACTTGCCCAGCAGTGAATTTGATACCATTGGTGGCTTAGTCACTCATCATTTTGGCCGTGTACCAGAATGCGATGAACGCATCAGCATCGATCGTTTTACCTTTACCATTGTGAATGGCAACAGTCGTCGTATCAACCTGCTGGAAGTGTTCGTGAGTGAGCCGTAATTCATGATGACGGACAGGTTACGGCGCCTTCCTAACCGCTTGCAGTACCTAATCGTACTGCTCGCTGGTATGACCATGCCATTGGCTTTAGCTCCGTTCTTCTGGTGGCCCATCGGCGTTGTTAGTCTACTGCCACTGATCATCTTACTGTATACTGCTCCCTCATCCATGTCGGCGTTTGTCCTAGCTTGGAGTTATGCCTTTGGTGCATTTCTCACAGGTGTTAGCTGGATTTACGTCAGCATTCATACCTATGGCGGCACCCCCGCCTGGTTAGCCATCTTCATGGTCGTCGCTTTTGCCGCCGCGCTGGCATTGATTCCCGCTGGCTGGTTCATGCTACGTCATCGTGTCTTTGGAAAAACGGGATTTTGGTTAACGTTCCCTGTATTTTGGTTCTTGCATGAATGGTGTCGCAGTTGGCTGTTGACTGGTTTTCCATGGCTATTTTTAGGGGACGCGCACCTACACAGCTGGCTATCCGGTTGGGCTCCTGTACTGGGAAGTTATGGCATATCACTCTTTGTTGCGTTAACGGCTAGCGCGTTATGGCAAGCACTGCGCTTGAGGGAATGGCGCTATTTGCTGGTGCTCCTTGTCTGGCCCATCGGCTGGCAATTGCAATCCATGGAATGGACACAAGTCAATGGTGAGTTGCGTGTGGCGGCTGTACAAGGCAATGTTCGACAGGATCTCAAGTGGCTGCCTGAATCGGTACAACCAACCCTCGATACGTATTTTCGAGCGACACGAGAACACTGGCAAGCGGATTTGATTTTATGGCCCGAAACCGCTGTCACGTTGCTGAACGACGGGTTTAGACCTTACCAAGCCATGCTAGCGCCAGAGGCAAGGGCCAATCACACGACCGTCATCACGGGCATTCCATTTCGCTATCCCGCTCACCATCCTTTAGCTGGTGAATTTCATAACAGCCTGCTGGCGTTTGGACAAAGCCATGGCTGGTATCACAAACAACGATTGGTCCCCTTTGGGGAATACGTTCCGTTGGAGCGTCAGCTACGAGGCTTAATGCCATTTTTTGATTTGGCCATGTCCAGCTTCTTACCAGGCCCCAGTGATCAGTCGTTACTGCCCGTTCTACAGCGTACAGACCAGACCGAAAAGAGCTACTTCATCGCGCCCTACATTTGCTACGAAATTGCATACCCCAGCCTTGTTCGCCAAATGGCGAAAGAAGCCGACTTATTAATCACGGTAAGTAATGACGCTTGGTTTGGTGACTCCTTGGGACCCAAACAACACCTTGCTCTGGCTCAAATGCGTGCGTTAGAAAATCAACGTTATGTCTTACGCGCAACCAATACTGGCATTACGGCCTTAATTGATGAACGTGGCAACATCGTTGAGCGGTTGCCGTATGAACGCCAGGCGACCTTAACGGGTGTCGCGCAAACGCGTTACGGACAAACTCCTTACATGCGCTGGGGGTTAATTCCCTTATGGCTCATCAGTTTCTGCGTCTTAGCGGGTTTGGGTTATCCTCGCTTACGAGCCATTCGCTAAACGCGCCTTTAAGCTGACAATGTTGTGGCCATTATGTAATGGCGAAGCACGCAGTGACGGCTCGGCAGGAATCTTCATAAAGTACGTGCGCAATGGCTGAGTTAACGCATCGATATAGGCTTGATAATCCATGATTACCCGCCCAATATCGGCTTGTTCAGTGCGAGTACGACGCAATAGCGTCACCATAGACCGATAATGGTCAGAAACATCGATCATGCCATACAAGGTATGCGTAACCTGAATGCGGATAGAGCGCGAACTTACCGCAGCCGCACGCAAAACCGGATTTTGGGTAGCGATTAATATCGTATCGATCAATGCCACTTCGCGCTGTGCCAATTGACGGTGATTTTCGCCCGCGGCCAAACCTGAAAATAATCCTTTCACGTGCTCAGAGACGCCGGTCTGTTGCGGCAAACCAACCTGTTCGATGGCCATTCGAATGGCAGTAGGGACGGCTCGATTGAATAAATCCAACCCTGATAATAAGAGATGACCACCTAAATTTAATTCGGGAATACGATACAAATTGTCCAAAAAATCCAAGCCCATATCCTGCTGAATATCGGCGATACGGATTCCCGACCCTTGTACCACTTGAATGGCATTCATACGCCCAAGCATGCGTAATGCCATGCGCAATGACGTGCGATCAACATCCAACAGTTGTGCTAACTGGCGCTCAGGAGGGAGTTTTTCGTGTGCCGCAATGTCACCGATATAGATCAACGCCAGCAGCAAGTCGGCGATTTGATCTGGCAATGTTTTTGTCATTATTTATTATTGATTTGATGAGAATACCATCAGTGTCACCAATTTTCATGACGTACGCAAGTCCTGCTGCTTGCATGCCAGTCGTGGTCAGCCTACTATTGGTTTATCCAATTGAGAGTGCACACTCCATGCGGTACCGCCTCAGTTTACTGACGGCGGTTTTTTTACACTCATTGTTTTTAGGTACATCATGACCAAGTTACTGTTTCGCCTTAATGGCGTTCCGGAAGACGAAGCAGACGACGTTAGGGCGTTGCTAGAACAGCACCAGTTTGACGTGTATGAAACCAATAGCGGCCGCTGGGGTATCACCACCGCGGCAATCTGGTTACGCAATGATGACGATTTTGAATACGCTCGATCGCTGATTGACGACTATCAGAGCCATCGAACACAGCAACAACGACAGGACTACGAAGCGCGCCAACAGCGTGGTGAGATTCCACCATGGTTTGTACGTTTACAACAAAATCCAATGGATCATCTTGCTGTCGCTGTGGCATTTATCATGATTCTTGCGGTACTGCTTTGGCCATTTTTAGGATGGTTTTAACGCAGTGCTAAACGGGCATACACCGCGTCAATAATTGGTTGATTGGCTGCAGGAAAGGCATACTGATCTAACTCGTGCACTCTCACCCAGCGTACTTCTTGACCTTCAGCACCGTGCACCAGTAGCGCGTCGTTCATTGCCACGTCAAGCCAGTGCACATCCAATAACACATGCTTATCCGGGTATTGAAACGGAATCGACAGCAATGGCTGCATCTGCGCCACAGAGGCCGAGAGTGCCACCTCTTCTGCCAATTCCCTAACTAGCGCATCGGCCACGCCTTCGCCCTGCTCAACCTTGCCACCAGGAAACTCCCACAATCCACCCTGATGGACATGGTCTGGCCGTTTGGCCAGCAGTATGAACTGCTGCTCCAAACAGGCGACGGCAACGGCAACGTGTACTTGTTTCATTAGGAACGATAATTGGCGTTAATCGTGACGTATTCATGCGAGAAATCGCAGGTCCATAATGCTTCGCGCACATCACCGCGACCCAACTGAATGGTGACAGTAAACTCGGTTTTAGCGAATACCGCAGCACCCAAGGCTTCTTGGTAACGCTCACAACGACCACCGTCTTCCACAATTTGTACATCATCAATGAATATTTGCACACGCTCTAAATCGAAGTTTTGTACGCCACTACGTCCTACTGCTGCAAGAATACGCCCCCAGTTGGCATCAGAGGCAAACATCGCCGTTTTCACTAACGGCGAGTGTGCCACCGTGTAAGCCACATCCAAGGCTTCTTGCTGGGTTGCCGCTTGCTCAACAGCAATAGTGACAAACTTAGTCGCCCCTTCACCGTCACGCACAATGGCTTGCGCCAAACGTTGGAAAGTCGCTTTCAATTCCGTAAACAATGCGCTTGCCGCATCACTGTTCACGTCTTCGATACGCACACCACTCCGGCCCGTTGCAATCAGTAAACAGCTGTCGTTGGTTGACGTATCGCCATCAATCGTAATGCGATTAAACGAACAATCGGCGAGTTGACGACACCAATCCTGCAAGATGGATTCAGCAATATAGGCATCCGTTGCAATATAACCCAACATCGTCGCCATATTGGGCATAATCATGCCCGCGCCTTTCGAGATACCCGTAATGCGAACACGGTGTCCATCGATATCACATTCGCTGCTGTAGCCTTTCGGTAAGGTATCTGTGGTCATGATGCCACGAGCGGCACGTGCCCAGTTATCTTCACTTAAATTGGCCAGTGCAAGCGGAATACCTCGCTCAAACGCCGCCATGTTAAGTGGCTCGCCAATCACTCCCGTCGAAAATGGCAACACGTGCTGTGGTTCGACACCCGTAGCCGCTGCCAGCATACGGCATGATGCTTCAGCATTGGCAAAACCGGATTTCCCCGTACCAGCATTGGCATTGCCGGTATTAATCAACACATACCGTGGTTGTGCTTGTTGCAGATGCTGCTGACACAACGTCACGGGTGCTGCACAAAACGCATTCCGAGTAAACACACCCGCCACATGCGCACCATCCGCTATCTCCATCACCACCAAATCATCACGATTGGCATAACGAACACCCGCTTGAGCTACGCCTAAACGCACACCATCAATCGGTAAAAACGCATCGAAGACCGTAAAATTAACCGCCATGATTCATCCTCAATTCACGACAACTTGCCGTGACAATGTTTGTATTTTTTTCCGGACCCGCAAGGACACTCTTCGTTACGGCCGACTTTCTTCTCATCACGTACGAAGGGTTGTGCTGGTTGCCCTGCTTGCTCTGCCTCATTGCCGTCATCAGACAAACTATCAGCGGCGGCGTGCTCATAACTCGCAGCACGAACTTGCGCTTCGGCTTGAGCACGGCGCTCTTGCTCCATCGCATCCACTTCATCCGCTTGCTTCACTTTAACATGTGACAAAATACGAATGGTTTCTAACTTGATATTGCGCAGCAACTCTTGAAACAAGATAAACGATTCGCGCTTGTATTCTTGCTTCGGATTTTTCTGGCCATACCCACGCAAGTGAATCCCTTGACGGAGATAATCCATGGTTGCCAAATGCTCCTTCCATAAATTATCAAGCACTTGCAGCATGACTTGTTTTTCAAAGCGACGAATGGCTTCCGCCCCAACAATGGCCTCTTTCTCGTCATAAGTGGCATCAATTAAGCCAACGATACGCTCGCGCAGCACTTCTTCAAATAACCGATCTTCTTTATCAAGCCACTCTTGTATCGGCAATTCGATATCAAAATCGGCTTTTAGCTGCTTTTCTAAGCCAGCAATATTCCACACATCCTCTAGGCTTTGTGGCGGAATAAACTCGTTGATCACGTCATTAATGACATCGTGACGGATGTTCTTTATGATGTCGCTAATATCTTCCATGGCCATAATATCATTACGTTGGTTGTACACCACACGACGTTGATCATTGGCCACATCATCATACTCAAGCAACTGTTTGCGAATATCAAAGTTACGGCCTTCAACCTTACGCTGTGCCTTCTCAACGGCATTACTGACCATTTTATGTTCGATGGACTCGCCATCCTTCATGCCCATCGCTTGCATCATATTGCGCATGCGCTCTGACATGAAAATGCGCATAAGATTGTCTTCGAGCGACAAGAAGAAACGAGTCGATCCGGCATCGCCTTGACGACCAGCGCGACCACGCAGCTGATTGTCAATGCGGCGCGATTCATGACGCTCGGTACCAATAATGTGCAAACCACCGGCTTCCAAAACCTGTTCATGACGCTGACGCCACTCGTTTTTAATGCGCTCGATGTCGGCATCGGTTGGATTCTCTAACGCCGAGACCTCCGCTTCCCAGTTACCACCCAGCATAATATCAGTACCACGACCGGCCATGTTGGTCGCAATGGTAACGGCACCGGGTCGACCGGCATCCGCGATCACTTGTGCCTCGCGCGCATTTTCTTTGGCGTTCAACACATTATGCGGCACCTTAGATTTCGTCAAAATATTGGATAAATATTCGGATGTATCGATGGAGGCCGTGCCCACTAACACCGGTCGATTCTGGGCAATAATGGATCGAATTTCTTCCACAACGGCATCGTATTTTTCTTTTTGTGTCGCAAAAATGATGTCGTTAAAGTCAATACGCTTAACATCACGGTTGGTTGGAATAACCACCACACTCAAATCATAAATTTGATGGAATTCAAACGCTTCTGTATCCGCCGTACCGGTCATACCAGACAATTTCTCATACAAGCGGAAGAAGTTCTGAAACGTTGTCGATGCCAAGGTTTGACTTTCATTTTGAATCTTCAGACCTTCTTTGGCTTCTACCGCTTGATGCAACCCTTCGCTCCAACGACGTCCAGGCATGGTTCGTCCCGTGTGCTCATCAACGATAACCACCTGGCCGTTTTGAATGATGTATTCGACATTTTTCTTATACAGTGCATGCGCTTTCAACGATGCATGAACATGATGCAATAATGGCAGATGGTTGGCCGCATAAAGACTATCCCCTTCTTTCAGCAATCCTTCCTCTGTTAACAAATCTTCAATGAACTCGTGCCCTTCTTCCGTAAGTTCAATCGAACGTTGTTTTTCATCAATCACATAGTGACCGCTGATGGCTTCGCCAGCTTCATTGACTTCGCCCTTTACCAGTTTAGGAATCAACAGGTTAATCCGGCGGTACATTTCAGAACTGTCTTCGGCAGGACCAGAGATAATCAACGGCGTACGGGCCTCGTCGATCAAAATGGAGTCCACTTCATCGACAATCGCGAAATACAAATCACGTTGAGCCTTGTCTTCCAAAGAGAACGCCATATTGTCGCGTAAATAGTCAAAGCCGAACTCATTATTCGTGCCATAGACAATATCGGCTTGGTACTGTTCGCGTTTCTCGTAGGGATCCTGCCCAGGTACAACGATACCAACACGCATACCTAAAAATTCATACAGAGGACGCATCCATTCGGCATCTCGACGTGCTAAATAATCGTTCACGGTGACGACATGCACACTGCGTTCCGTCAGTGCATTCAAATACGATGGCAATGTTGCCACTAAGGTTTTCCCTTCACCGGTTCGCATTTCGGCAATATTGCCTTCGTGCAAAACCATGCCGCCAATCAATTGCACATCAAAATGGCGCATGCCCATGACACGCTGACTGGCTTCTCGACATACCGCAAACGCTTCCGGTAATAATTTGTCGAGTGATTCGCCATTTGCGACGCGTGCTTTAAATTCTGCCGTTTTCGCTTTGAGCTGCTCATCGGTTAACGACTGCACGTTGGCTTCCAACGCATTGATTTGCGCAACGACTTTATTCATGCGCTTCAATTCACGAGAATTCTTACTGCCAAACAACTTACTGAACAAATTACCAATCATGAGAATTTCACTATCTAATCTAAAAAACTACAGAAAAATGAGAGCCGTGAAAATACGGTACTCTCAGAGCGTTGACAAGCGAGATTTGCTAAACAGAAGGGGTTATCGCGGTTTGCGATTAATATACGCAGCAGGGTCGACCGTGCGGCCGTTTTTATACACTTCATAATGCACGTGGGGGCCGGTAGAGCGACCGCTACTACCGACTAATGCAATGGTATCGCCTCGACGGACGATGTCGCCCACATTCACCGTAATTTCTTGATGGTGGGCATAACGTGTTTTGTAGCCATTTCCATGATTAATTTCAACCATAAGGCCATAACCATGACGACGCCCAGCAAACGTGACAACACCACCTGCTGCAGCGATGACATCCGAACCGGCTTTTGCGGCAAAATCCACACCCGCATGCCATGACTGACGGCCTGAGAACGGATCGGTGCGCTGACCATAACGAGACGACATCCAGCCGGAACGAACGGGACGACCGGCGATGGTTGTATCGGCATTATGCCGATTGGCAGACATCAAACTGTCTAGGACTTCTAACTGCTGTTCGCGGTGACTGATGCGTTCCGCCAACTCATTCAATACTTGACTGATGTCTGTCGACTGGTAACTGTTCGACAAGCTCAATGGACCGCCCAATGCAGGCGCAATAGAAAAATCAAACTCATCGGACTGCAAGTTGGTGACGTCGACTAAGCGCTCACCCAGCGCATCCAAACGAAGCAGTTTGCCCTGCAATTCAGCCAAACGAATGGTGAGTGACACCAGCTCTTGATCCGTTTGCTTACGTATTTCCTGCAGCTCTTGCCGCTGCATGACCAGATCTCGCTCCCAGGCCTTAGCAGCATTAAGATCAAGAATGCCCTCATCAGCCAAACGCTCAGCCAATAAATAACCCGTCACACCTAAGGCAAATGGCAGGGCAAACAAAAACCCCAACATGACGGTTTTAGCCGATGCGCTCAGTGTGTAAGTTTTAGATTGCCCGTGACGGCGACCAACAATAATGATATTCATAGTGTTTGGTGCAGATGCTCCAACAAATGATGGCGTAAAGTACAAGCACAAAAACAACAAAGGCCATGAATCTATTATGGCCTTTGTTGGAATTTTAACAAATATAATCGTGTTTCATTACGTTATCCAGCCGTCGCTGGACGCATGTAAGTGATGGGCGCGCTTTCTTCTTGGAATTCCACAAATTCCCATGCATCTTGCTGACTTAACAACTCTCGCAATAACAAGTTATTTAAACCATGACCCGACTTGTAACCCACAAATTCACCAATCAGGCTGTGACCTAGCAAATAAAGATCACCAACCGCATCCAGAATTTTGTGTTTCACAAACTCATCATCGTAGCGTAAGCCGTCTTCATTCAGAACGCGATACTCATCAACCACGATGGCATTTTTTACACTGCCACCCAGAGCCAAGTTCTTAGAACGCATGTACTCTAAATCTTTGGTGAAACCAAAGGTACGAGCCCGACTGACTTCTTTGACATACGACGTCGAAGAAAAATCCAGACTGGCACGTTGCACACTTTGCTTGAAAACCGGATGATCAAAGTCAATTTCAAAGCTCACTTTGAAGCCGTCGTAAGGAAGAAAAGAGGCGACTTTATCGCCATCCGTCACTTCAATTTTGCGCTTAATACGGATAAAACGCTTGGCGGCTTCTTGTTCAGCAATACCGGCAGACTGCAATAAAAAGACAAACGGCCCTGAACTACCGTCCATAATCGGCACTTCTTGCGCGCTGAGCTCAACAATGGCGTTGTCGATACCCAATCCCGCCATCGCAGAGAGCAGATGCTCAACGGTATCAACACGAGCGTGATCTTTGACCAAGGTGGTTGATAACGTGGTTTCGCCAACATTCAGTGCATTGGCTGGAATATCCACAACCGGATCCAAATCAACACGTCGAAATACAATACCGCTATTAATCGGAGCAGGCTTGAGAGTGAGAAATACTTTCTCACCTGAATGCAAGCCGACACCGGTGGCGCGAATAGTATTTTTAAGCGTACGTTGACGAATCATGCAGACATTCCCATCTTTGGATGTTTTTTAAACAAAATAACTAGCCGAGCATTATAGCAACTTTTTACAAAGACGCCAGTGGTCACTTTTTAATCAGCTTGGCGACGTAAAAATGCTGGAATATCCAAGTAATCCATATCAGGCTTAGACGTAATTTCGGCTTGGCGCACCGCATTACCCGAACCATGACTGGTCGACATGCGCTCAGCTCGTTTCGGTTCTTTCACTGGTTCTGGGTTACGGGTGTTGTCTACGACCACTTCAGTACGTGGTAGTTCCGCAACGACGGCTTCGCCTAAACCCGTTGCGACGACTGTTACGCGCAATTCATCCTGCATATCCGGATCAATAACCGTACCCATCACAACGGTGGCGTTTTCAGAGTAATACTCTGCAACGATTTCACCCACTTCGGAATATTCACCCAACGATAAGTCATAGCCAGCGGTGACGTTGACCAAAATACCGCGAGCACCGCGCAAATCAATGTCTTCTAGCAACGGGCTACCAATGGCTCGTTCAGCGGCTTCACGCGCACGGTTTTCGCCAGAAGCAACACCCGTACCCATCATCGCCTGTCCCATTTCGGACATCACAGTGCGCACATCCGCAAAGTCGACGTTGATCATGCCTGGGCGAGTAATCAGATCAGCGATCCCTTGTACGGCACCTTGCAGTACATTGTTCGCTTCTTTAAAGGCATCGAGCAGGGTTGTACCCTTACCCAACACAGACAACAATTTCTCATTTGGGATGGTAATTAATGAGTCGACACATTCACGGAGCTGATTCAATCCATGCTCAGCCGCTTGCATGCGTTTTTTGCCTTCAAAGGGAAAAGGCTTGGTAACAACGGCAACCGTTAGGATACCCAATTCTTTAGCAATTTCGGCAACGACAGGCGCACCACCCGTACCGGTACCACCACCCATGCCTGCGGTAACAAACACCATATCAGCACCGGCTAAGGCTTCCGCGATACGCTCACGATCTTCCATTGCGGCTTGACGTCCCACTTCTGGATTGGCACCAGCACCCAATCCTTTCGTTAAACCATTGCCTAATTGGATAATGGAACGCGAGTGAATGTTGCGTAACGCCTGCGCATCGGTATTCGCGCAGATGAAATCAACACCTTCGATATGATTTTCCACCATGTGTTGTACGGCATTACCACCGCCACCACCAACACCGATGACCTTTATTATTGCTGATTGTTGCAGATCGTCCGCCAATTCGAACATATCACCATCTCTATTGTGAGACATCGCTTTATCTCCTTCGCCGCGAGCGTCTAATATTTAATCTTAAAAGTTATCTTTTATCCATTGTTTTATACCGGAAAGTGCTGATTTTTTAGGACTTTCCGGCTGACTTTTCGCTATTTGCAATCCATGCTGTTTTGCTGCATAGATTAATAAGCCAACAGCGGTCGAATAAATAGGATTTTGAATAACATCCGTTAACCCTGAAACACCTTGCGGTTTTGCTAAACGCACTGGCATATGAAAAATTTCTTCCGCCAATTCAACCACACCCTCCATTTTTGCCGTTCCACCGGTTAAAACAATGCCGGCAGCCACCAAGTCTTCATAGCCGCTGCGCCGTAATTCCGCTTGAATTAGGGTAAATAACTCGTCATAACGTGGCTCAACCACTTCGGCCAATGCTTGTCGCGATAAATCTCGCGCTGGTCGATCTCCCACATCGGGGACTTTAATCATGTCATCGGCTTTCGCCAGCTGAGTTAATGCGCAAGCATATTTAATTTTAATTTTTTCTGCATGCTGAGTCGGTGTTCTGACGGCCATGGCAATATCATTGGTAACTTGATCACCAGCAATAGGGATTACCGCAGTATGTCGTATTGCCCCTTCGGTAAAAATAGCGATATCGGTCGTACCACCACCAATATCCACAACACACACACCCAATTCCCGTTCGTCATCCGTAAGTACGGCCAAACTAGAGGCGAGCTGCTCTAATATAATCGCATCCGCCACCAAATCACACTTTTGAATACACCGTTCGATATTTTGTGCCGCATTCATAGAACCCGTTACTAGATGAACTTTGGCTTCTAGACGTACGCCTGACATACCAATCGGTTCTTTAATGCCTTCTTGATTATCCACCACGTATTCTTGCGGAAGAACGTGGATAATGCGCTGATCCTGAGGAATAGCAACGGCTTGTGCCGCTTCAATCACGCGATCAATATCCGCGCTCGTCACTTCACGATCGCGAACAGCGACCACACCATTCGAATTCAATGACTGAATATGACTTCCGGCAATGCCCGCATACACAGAATGGATGCGAACGCCGGCCATTAATTCGGCTTCTTCAATGGCGCGTTTGATCGACTGTACCGTGGAATCAATGTTGACCACGACGCCTTTCTTCATACCACGACTTGGGCTACTGCCGAGACCAACAATTTCAATATTACCGTTCGCCGCCACTTCACCGACAATAGCAACAATTTTGGAAGTACCAATATCGAGGCCAACAATCATATTACCGTGTGATACTGGATTCATTATCCGTTCTCCCTAGAGGGGTGCCACGCAACCGCCGCACCCTTGCCATAACGTAAATCAATGGTTGCCACATCGTCCTGTGGCAATCGCTGTAACAAAAAATCCAATCGCCGCACACGCTCTTCAAAGTACTGGCGACCAAATTCAACCTGCCAATCGTTGTCCAAATGCACTCGTATAGAACCCGTATCCCCTACCTGCAAACTGACTACCTGCACCGTCACATCAGGATGAACTAACGTCTGCTGAATATGCCGAAAGCTGCGCAGTGCCAGCTCAAGGTGATCTTCATTGGCATCAATAACCGCCAGCGAACTGGCATCATAACCGACGGGTATTGCACTGATGTTTTCACTCACAGTGACTAATGCATTATCCCCCCACCGCGCCATCGGCACATCTTCAAACACCCGCAACTCAATACGCCCCGGCCAACGCTTGCGCACCTGAACATGCGCAATCAGTGGCATGTCACTGACTTGCTGCTGAATACGCGCTAAATCTACCGTGAAAAAATGCTCTTCTTTCACCCAAATGAGCGGTTCGGCAATTTGCTCTGGCTGCCAAATCAGCAAACGCCCCTGAATCTCTACTTCTTGGATTGGCCAGCGCTTGTAACTCGCCTGCCCTGCCACCAATAACAGCAAGACAACGATCGGGTATACCAACCACTGCCAAGCCATTTTCGGCAACCGTAATTGCCACTGACGTGATGACTTTTGCGGCAGCGGCGTCGCTCCCCGTGTCGGCGCTTTTTTACTGGCCGCCTTAACCACCCACGCGCTCCTTAGCCGTATGCAATAAACGCGTGACTAATTGGCCAAAACTCAACCCTGCCGCCGCTGCCGCCATCGGCACTAAACTATGATCTGTCATACCAGGACTGGTGTTCGCCTCTAGCAACCAAAACGCTCCCTGCTCATCTTGCATCACGTCAATGCGCCCCCAGCCTTGACAGCCCAGCACCTGAAACGCCATTAACGCCATTTTCTGCAGCTGTCGTTCTTCCTCTAAGCCCAGCCCACAGGGCAATAAGTATTGCGTATCATTTGCCTGATATTTGGCATCGTAATCGTAAAACGCGTGCGTGGTTTTTAACTGAATGGCAGGCAGTGCTTGTCCATCTAAAATGGCAACCGTGAACTCTCGTCCTTGCACCCAGCGCTCAGCCAACACGAGCGCATCGTATTGCACCGCATGCTCAAAACTACTGTGCAATTCAGCCGCATCACCAACTCGACGCATGCCAATACTGGACCCTTCCCGGGCGGGTTTAACGATGGCGTTAAAACCGAGATCTCGAATGGTTTGCTCCCATTCCGTGGCAGCGTGTAACAAATACGCAGGCGGTGTAGGCAACCCAGAGGCCTGCCAAATAAGTTTCGTACGCCATTTATCCATGGCAATTGCCGACGCCATAACACCACTACCTGTGTAGGGCTTATCCAGCCATTCCAGCACACCTTGAATGGTGCCATCTTCACCGCCACGCCCATGGAGCGCAATGAATGCCACGTCAAACTCCACATCCAATAATTGATGGATAGCGTGACCTTGAATATCAATGGCAAAGGCGTCAACACCTTCCGCCAGCAACGCCGCTAAAACCGCAGCTCCGCTGCGCAATGACACCGCTCGCTCAGCCGATGTGCCCCCCATCAATACCGCTACCTTGCCCAATGCACTCATGCGCGTCCCTCCGCCAACCAAACCGGAAGCTGCTCCGTCAATTGCACGGCCAGCGCGCCAATATCTCCCGCACCTTGCGTTAAAAGCAAATCACCTGGACGCAGCAACGATAATAAGGGCTGCTTCAACGATTCATCTCTTGCTAAAAAGATCGGGTCTACACCGCCTCGCTGACGAATACTGCCACACAATGAACGCCCATCCGCCCCAGCAATGGGCTTTTCACCAGCCGGATACACATCCATCAAAATCAAGGCATCGGCCGAGGCCAGCACCCGAACAAAATCTTCATACAAATCACGAGTCCGCGTGTAACGATGAGGCTGAAACACCATCACTAAACGACGCTCAGGGAAACCCTGACGGATGGCCTCCAAGGTAACTTCTAACTCACGTGGGTGATGACCATAATCATCCACCAACATCACATCGCCATCGGCCACAGGAAATTCACCACAAACCTGAAAGCGACGACCCACTCCGGCAAACTTCTCTAACGCACGCTGGATAGCAACATCGCTCACGCCTTCATCGTCAGCAACCGCAATGGCCGCAAGGGCATTGAGTACATTATGCCGACCCGGCATGCGCATACGAATGGTTAACGAGGGTTTATCGTGTGGACGACGAACCGTAAATTGCGTGAATAAGCCCTGTTGCTCAACGTGTTGAGCTTGATAATCGGCGTCATCGTTAAACCCATAAGTCACGTATTGGCGCGACAAAGACGGCACAATGGCGCGGACGTGTTCGTCATCCACACACAACACCGCTAACCCATAAAATGGCAAGTTATGCACAAACTCAATGAACGTGTGTTTTAACTTTTCAAAATCACCACCGTAAGTGGACATGTGATCCGCATCAATGTTGGTGATGATCGACACCATCGGCTGCAAGTGCAGAAAACTGGCATCACTTTCGTCGGCTTCGGCCACCAAGTAGCGACTGGCCCCAAGCCGCGCATTTGCGCCAGCACTATTTAACTTGCCACCAATCACAAACGTGGGATCCAATTCCGCTTCAGCCAAAATGGACGTCACCAAACTGGTGGTAGTGGTTTTACCGTGTGTTCCTGCGACGGCGATACCATGACGAAACCGCATCAGTTCGGCCAACATCTCTGCGCGTCGTACAATCGGAATGCGATGCTCGATGGCGTGATGAATTTCCGGATTACTGGCATCAATCGCGGTAGACACCACCAGCACATCCACATTGTGAAGATTATCGGCCGTATGACCAATGCATATCTGGGCTCCCAATTGCTGCAAACGATCCGTTGCCACGCTCACACGCAAGTCTGAACCACTGATTTCGTAGCCCTGATTCAACAGCACTTCGGCGATACCGCACATGCCAACCCCGCCAATCCCAACGAAGTGAATACGGCGCACACGTCGCATTTCAGGAATGAGATAAGGTAGCCCATTGCTATTATTTTGACTCACGTAAACAACTCTCCAAATAATTCGCAACATCCGTCGTTGCCGATACTTTTGCCTGCATCTGGGCCGCGTTAGCCATCCGTAACAGAGAGGCACGATCTTGATCAAATTGGCGCCAGTACTGCACCAACACATCGGCTTGCAGTTGTGCCTGTGGAATTAACGTTGCCGCATTGGCATCCACCAAATAACGTGCATTCGCCGTTTGATGGTCATCCACCGCGTGCGGATAAGGTATGAAAATCGCTGCTTTTGCTGCCGCCGCAATCTCCGCGACCGTTAACGCTCCTGCACGACACACCACTAAATCCGCCCAGCGGTAGGCTTCATTCATATCATCAATAAACGCACAAACTCGGGCATCAACCTGTGCATTGGCATACGCAGCTTGCATACCGTCGATATTACGAGCACCCACTTGATGCCAGAGTTCAGGACGCTGCTCTGGCAACATTTGCTGCATCGCGGCTAAAACATGCTCGTTTAAGGCCACAGCGCCCAAGCTTCCGCCCACCACCAGCACGCGTAAACGACGTTCGCCATCCACCGTCGGCGCCAGAGGATCCTCAGCGTGTCGCACAATCTCAGCACGTACCGGATTGCCCGTGGTCAGGGCATGAGGTAACGCATTTGGAAAAGCCTGCAAACTCAATGTGGCAATACGACTCAGCCAACGGTTGGTCAAACCCGCATACGCATTTTGCTCGTGGATCACAAGAGGGACTCCGGCCATTCGCGCCGCAACCCCCCCTGGCCCCGTGGCGTAGCCGCCCAAACCAAACACCAAATCGGGCTGAATCTCACGAATAACGTGCCTAGCCTGCAACGTCGCTCGACCAATTCGATAAGGTGCCGTCAACAAATCGAGACGACGCTTGCCACGCAAGCCTGCAATATCAATGGTATGCAATGGGTAATCATTAACCAATTGCGTTTCAATTCCCGCTGCCGTACCCAACCAATGAATTTGATAGCCTCGTGTTGCCATTTCTTTAGCAACGGCCAAAGCAGGAAATACATGACCACCGGTACCACCAGCCATCACCAACAACGTTTTATTCATTCGTTTGCTCCTTCACGGCAAGTGACTGTGCTTCGTAATGAATACGCATCACAATGGCCATCATGGCGCTGCAAATCAGCAAACTACTGCCGCCATAACTATAAAAAGGCAGTGTCAAACCCTTGGTTGGTAATAGACCCACATTCACACCGAGGTTAATGACAATCTGTAAGGTGAGTAAACTCGCAATGCCAATGGCCACATACGCCCCATAGAGCTGACCTACACGCTGCGCACGCCAACTGACCTGGGCAATTTTAGCGACAACAAACACCAACAACGCCAGCGCCAACAATGCGCCCAGCAACCCCATTTCTTCCGCCCAGATCGCGAAAACGAAATCGGTATGGGCTTCAGGTAAATAAAACAGTTTTTGCACGCTGGCACCCAAACCCACGCCAAACCAATCACCTCGACCAAACGCAATCAACGACTGCGTGAGCTGGTATCCCGACGAAAACACATGCTCGGGCGCCCAAGGATCACGAAATGCCAACAAACGTTCTACGCGATAGTTTTCTGCTTGAATGGCAAAAAAACCGGCTAATAAAGCACCGAACGAAGCAAGAAAAAACTGCCCAGCTTTGACACCGCCTAAAAACATCATGACCAAGGAGGCGCCCATCAACACCACCACAGCACCAAAATCGGGTTCAGCTAACAACAAAAACACCATCAATCCCAAAAACAAAAACGGCAGTAAAAAACCCTTCCAACTCTGACGAACTTGATGCTGTCGACGCACCAGATAACCCGCTAAGAAAAAAACCGCTGTTAACTTAGCAATTTCGGATGCTTGCACATTAAACAAACCAAAATTCAACCAGCGACGACTGCCATTGACTTCATGACCAATCCCCGGCACCAAAACCAGAATAAGCACTAAGAAACCAAGCCCCAACAGCAAGCGATCAAAACGCTGCCACAACGCCATCGGAATCTGTGTGAACGCCATAAAAACCATCAAACTCAACAGCACGTAAATACCGTGACGTATGCTGTAATACGCTGGGTTACCCGTATGCAGTTGCGCCACCCCAATGGATGCCGATGACACCATCAACCAACCCAGCAATAGCATGGCTATTACGGGAAAAAACAACGGTTGTTGTAGCGGCCACCGCCAGTCCAGCATTGGCATCATGGGCGACACCCCGACTGCCAAGCCGTCACCAATGACACAAAATATTCACCTCGCGCTTCGTAATGATCGAATTGATCAAAACTGGCACACGCCGGAGAGAACAACAAGACATCGCCATCACGAGCGGCGTTGGTTGCGACAGCAAATGCCTCGCTCAGGGTATTCACCACCGCCATAATCACAGAACGACTCAGCTGCTCCGTCAGCGCAGCACGATCTTGCCCATAGACACAGACACGGATACCCAATTGTTCGCATAACTCCCCCAGCTGCGAAAAATCTTGTCCTTTTGCCACGCCACCGAGGAATAACCACATACGGCCTCGAGTACTGGGGTGTAAACCCGCAATAGCGGCCATGGTCGAACCCACGTTCGTGCCTTTCGAATCGTTATAACAATCAACCCCCTGAACGCTAGCCACCCATTGGCAACGATGCGGCAACCCCGCAAATACTTTAACGGTGTGCACCGCCGCCTTCCAATCCGTTAACCATGGCTGAGCCAACGCCAATGCAGCCATCACATTTGCCAGATTATGCCGCCCTTTCATACGCAGTTCGTCGCTGCGCAACACGATATGCCCATCGCGGGTCACGGCATCTACACCGTCCGTTTGGACAAGTGCAAAGTCTTGCTGAGATGACTCTGTGGTAAAACCCACAGTGGACATAGAGAGATCCAAAGGCCAGCTAACGGGATCATCTCGATTCAGCACCACACGCTGACAATCCTGAAAAATCCTTTGCTTGGCATGGACATAGTCCGTCATATCCGCATAACGATCCAAGTGATCAGCGCTGATGTTTAATATGGTGGCGCTATGAGCCGACAAGCGAGGCGTGGTTTCCAATTGAAAACTGGACAATTCCAAGACGTACACATCCATCTCTCCCTGTGCCAACAAATCCAACACAGGAATACCGATATTGCCACCCATACCGACTCTCAGACCGGCACTTTTCAATATCTCAGCGGTAAGAGTGGTGACCGTACTTTTGCCATTGGATCCCGTAATCGCAACGATCGGTGCCGTCACCACATCCGCGAATAATTGAACATCACCCACCACGTCAACACCGTGCGCCATAGCCTGCACAATGGCTGGCTCCGACAACGCCACGCCAGGACTGACGATCAACTGTTGATAGTGTCTCAAATCGTCAGCCAGCAACGGTCCTAGCGTTAAACGACTGTGAGGAAACTCGCGGCGAATCTCATCCGCTTGAGGCAGTTGTGCACGGGTATCACACAAGTCCACCGGCCAACCTTGTTGGATACAGTATCGCGCAGCCGATAACCCGGTCATTCCCAACCCGATAATCAAGCGTTTATTATTGGCGTACTGTATTTGTGTCATAACACCTGCCGTATTAACGAATTTTCAAGGTCGCCAAACCGACCAAGACCAAAATAATGGTGATGATCCAAAAACGCACAATGACGCGTGGTTCTGGCCAACCTTTCAATTCATAGTGATGATGTAACGGTGCCATGCGGAAAATACGCTTACCCGTCAACTTAAACGAACCGACTTGCAAAATAACCGATACGGTTTCTGCCACAAAAATGCCACCCATGATAAACAGCACGATTTCTTGTCGCGTGATCACCGCCACCACACCCAACGCAGCGCCTAATGCCAATGAACCGACATCACCCATGAAAACCTGAGCCGGATAGGTGTTAAACCATAAAAAGCCAATACCAGCCCCGACCAATGCCGCACAAAAGACCACCAATTCACCGGCACCCGGGATATAAGGAATGTGCAAATAGTTGGCGAAGTTGACGTTACCGGCCAAATAGGCACAAACACCCAAAGCCGCTCCGACCATGACCGTCGGCATAATGGCCAAACCATCCAAACCATCGGTTAAATTGACGGCATTACTGGCACCGACAATGACAAAGTAAGCCAAGACCACAAACAACAAACCCAGTTGAGGCATCACGTCTTTAAAGAATGGCACCACCAATTGAGTTTCTGTTGGCAACTGGGCGCTGTAAAACAGATAACTGGCAGCAACAAGGGCAAACACCGATTGCCAGAAGTACTTCCAACGCCCTGGCAATCCGCGTGAATTTTTCTCCACAACCTTACGATAATCATCCACCCAACCAATGGCACCGAACAGCAAGGTAACCAACAGCACAACCCAGACGTATCGATTTTCCAAATTCCCCCATAACAACGTACTGATGGCAATGGCCAGTAAAATCAATACGCCGCCCATGGTCGGAGTGCCCGCTTTACTCAAATGGGATTTCGGGCCAACGTCACGAATGGCTTGACCTATTTGATATTGCCGCAACTTGGCAATCAACCACGGCCCAAACAGTAAAGACAGTAACAAGGCTGTAATCACGGCCAAGATGGCACGCAATGTCAGATAATTCACCACCGCAAAACCACTGTGGTATTGAGCTAACCAGTTACCTAACCAAAGAAGCATGTTATTCCCCATGTCCTTGCAGGGCGCGAACCACATTGTCCATGCGCGCACTGCGTGACCCTTTCACCAAAATGACGTCTTCGGCTTGAGTCTGTTGTTGTAAGTATTCAATCATCTCGTGCTGCTGTGCGAACCAATGCCCACCGTCACCGAACGCATTCACGGTGTGCTGACTGGACATGCCGCAGGCTAACAAATGCTGAATGCCCTGCTGTTTGGCGTATTCACCCACTTGGATATGGGCACGAATGCTGTCGTCACCCAATTCCGCCATATCCCCCAACACCAACCAGCGACTGGGGGCATGCTTTAACACATCGATGGCCGCCATCACCGAGGCCGGATTGGCATTGTAGCTATCGTTCAAAATACGCTGACCTGCCACGCCCAAACACCACTGCAAGCGACCTTGATAGGCTTCGGCCTGCTGCAAGCCTGTGACAATCTGTGGCAGTGAAATACCAACCGACAAGGCCGCAGCCGTAACGGCCAAGGCATTACGAACGTTATGCTCCCCCAACAACGGCAACACCACCGACGCCTGACCTTGCGGGGTATGCAGTTGAAAACGGCTGACATTCAAATCGCAATGCAATTGCGTGGCGCGCACATCCGCCCGCTCAGAAAACCCAAACAACAGCACACGCTTATTTCCCGCACGCTGCTGCCATTCAGCGATGTGTGCATCATCCGCGTTTAAAACCACGGTCCCCGCAGGAGAGACAAAGTCGATCAACTCACCCTTGGTTTGTACAATTCCGGCCAAACTACCGAACCCTTCTAAATGCGCATGGCTAGCATTGGTAATGATACCCACATCGGGTTGCACAAAATTGGCTGTATACGCAATTTCACCCAAACCACTCGCGCCCAATTCAATCACCGCCGCTTGATGTTCCGTGCGCAGTGATAATAGGGTTAAAGGGACACCAATGTGATTGTTTAAATTCCCCTGCGTCATGCACGTGTGATAGACCGTACTTAACACTTGTGTCAGCAACTGCTTAACGCTGGTTTTACCCGCACTTCCAGTGACCGCCAACACAGGCCCGCTGAATTGCTGACGCTGCCATGCCGCAATGCGCCCCAACGCCAACAGCGTATCATCCACACACAGCAAGGTCAGATTCGCAGGACGTCCCGCTGGCCATTGAGCGATTACGGCAGGTAACGATGAGCGAGCAATGAGTGCAATGCTCGCTCCTGCCTGATGCGCGGAAGCAACAAACTCATGACCATCAAAGCGCGTACCGTGCAACGCAACATACGCATCACCCACCTGCACACGTCGACTATCAATAGTAATCGACGACACGCTTTGCTCGTCACCATACACATCGGCATTCAGCAACGATTGCAATTGTGAGCACACCATTTTATGCAACATGGGTCTGCGCTCCTCGAACAAAACCTAATGCCAACAAGACCGATTCATCAGAATACGCATGACGCTGACCAGCAACATCTTGATACGCCTCATGCCCTTTACCTGCGATCAAAACAACGCCATTGGCCGGCATCGCCGCACAGGCTTCCTCAATCGCTAGGCTGCGGTTGTGCTGACGATGAAATCGGGCTGCTGGCGCGTGTTGTAAAACGTCTTGCCAAATGCTCTCTGGATCTTCAAAACGTGGATTATCATCGGTCAGCCACACCTGCTCAATGCCATCTAACGCAGCCGCCATCAATGGCCGTTTACGGCGATCGCGATCACCGCCACAGCCAAACACCACATAGGGTGACAACGTGGGCAACGCCGCCAGCGCATTCGCCAAGGCATCGGGAGTGTGGGCAAAATCAATCACGGCCGTTCGGCCATCCGCATGACGATAAAACGCCATCCGCCCCAGTACCGGCTGCAACTGCTGCGCTGCGATGCATAAGGCCGACCAATCCATACCCTGCTGAGCCAATGCAACCATCGCCGCCACCGCATTGCTCATATTAAAATCACCGAGTAATGGCACCTGAATCAAGTCATCGCCCCAAGGGCTACGAATACGAGCTTGCAGGCGATCACCTAACCAACAAATATCACGGATCTGAACGTCCGCCATGGCCTCACAACCGTACGTCAACACCGACATCTCGCTTGGCAGGCTCTGCGCCAAGGCACGACCGTATTCATCATCGACATTGATCAACGCATGCTCAATGGCATATTCCTCAAACAAACGACGCTTGGCGGCAAAGTAATTTTCCATGGATTGGTGATAATCCAAATGATCATGACTCAAGTTGGTAAACACCGCCCCTTTAAACGCCAAACCCGCAATCCGCTGCTGCTGCAAGCCATGAGAAGAGACTTCCAATGCGGCCCAATTCGCCTGTCCGACCATGCCATCCAACTGCTGCAAAGTAATGGCCAAATCCGAGGTCGTATTGGCTGTCGCTTGCAACTGCGGCCAAAGACCATTGCCCAATGTCCCCAGCAACCCACAAGGATGCCCCATGGCCATCAACAACTGAGCGATGTACTGCGTCACCGAACTTTTACCGTTCGTACCCGTCACGCCAATCAACGACAATTGCGCAACACGGGCATAACGACGATGCAACCAAGATTGCCAATGATCAGCAACGGCTGGGCTTGAAAAAATAGGGACACCACCATCCCCACATGCAAAACCCAGCGCGCCCTGAGCAACCACCGCAACCGCACCACGGGCGATAGCATCTGCAATAAAGCGCTCACTTTCGATCGCATCGATGCTACGCACCAACAAAGCATCGCCCTGTTGAATTAACCGACTGTCAACGCGCACATGCCGAATCTCTCGATCCCACTCTGGTGGAATATAACAATCAGACAGAGTAATTTGACTCAGCTTCATGCGGCCTCCCGATCAACGGCTGGCACAGAGAACGGCGACTTATGTGCATTTCCCTCAGGCATAATCTGACGCATGCGCAACGCCTGCTGCATAATGCGTGAAAAGATCGGGGCCGCCACTTCCCCCCCATAATATTCTTGACCTTGAGGTTCATCGACGATCACCACCAAAATCAACTCGGGATCATCAATGGGGGCCAATCCAGCAAACATCGCCACATAAGCCGACTTGTCATAGCCTTGCGCACCCACTTTATGAGACGTACCGGTTTTGCCACCGGCACGATACCCCTCAACTCGGGCACGACGCCCAGTTCCCTGATTGCTCAATACCGTTTCCAACATGGCCAATAATTGCTGCGCCGTGTCGGCCGACATCACCGGAGTGCAACGCGCATTAGGGTAATCCTGCAACACCAAGCGTACCGGCATACGACAGCCTTTTTGACTAAAACTGGTATACGCTTGTGCCAACTGCAACGGTGTCATCGACAAGCCATAACCATAGGACACCGTGGCCAAGCGCAAATCATCCATCTGCGCGGGATAAGGTAAACGTCCGATTGCCTCGCCAGGGAAACCCAACACATTGGTTTCGCCCACGCCGGCTTTCGCGAGAAAAGCCCACATACCATCGGCACCAAGCTGATGAGCCAACTTAATCACACCCACATTACTGGATTTTTGTACCACCCCCGTCATGTCCAACACGCCATAATTACCAATATCGCGAATGGTTTTATTGCGTACACGAATATGACCGGGACGCGTATCGACGGTACTAGAGACTTGCACGATGCCTTCATCAAGCGCCGCAGCGACCGTGAAAGGCTTAATCGTAGAACCAGGTTCAATCAAGTCGGCGATGGCACGATTGCGCATAGCTTGTGGTTGCAACTGAGCGCGGTTATTTGGGTTGTAAGAAGGCTGGCTCACTAAGGCCAAAATATCGCCGTTGCGAGCATCCAAGAGCACAGCAGAACCGGCTTTGGCTTTATGCTGTTGAACCGCGGCTTTTAATTCTCGGTACACTAAATACTGCAAACGCAAATCCAACGTTAATATTAAATCACCACCCGCTTGGGCGATCTGGGTAACATCCAACTGGCGCACCACATTGCCATACAAATCTTTAACGACCCGACGACTTCCTTGCTGCCCCGTTAAATGCTGGTTGTACGCCAACTCCACACCCTCTTGACCAACGCCATCAATATTCACGACACCAATGGTTTGCGCGGTAATTTCTCCAGCCGGATAAAACCGTCGAAAATCCTCATCACCGTAGACACCGGTAACGCCACGAGCCAACACCTGCTTGGCAATACTTGGCTCAACTTGGCGCTGCAAATACATAAACGCACGCCGCTGCTGCTGATTGCGCAGGACGGAGGATCGCAACGACGACCAATTCAAAGACAAGTCTTGCGCAATCGGTAACAATTCATCCACATTCACCTGACGCGGATTAACCCATAGGTTCACCACCGGTGTACTGACGGCCAATGGTCGTCCATGACGATCGGTAATCAACCCCCGAACACCCGGCTGAACCTCATGACGCACGGTGCGTTTTTCACCCTGCTCAAACAAAAAGGGCTGATCCAAGGTATGCAAACGCACCAACTGCACAACAACGGCTAAAATCAATAGCGCAAACGCCACCAGCACTAAGGCAAATCGCCAACGCGCAACGCGATGCTCTGATTGCTCGGTGATGGATGATGCGTTCATTAATACAATACCTGTATGTCATTTGGATCGATCATAGCGCGTTGTGAACGTGCCAATTGATCAACACGACCCTGCGAGGTCAATGTACTGATTTCCAACGTCAACTGCGTGCGCTCCAACAGCAAGGAATGACGCAATGCATCCTGTTGCTGCCAATCCTGTAACACCAAGCGATGTTGATGCACCACGATGATTTGCACCAACGCCGACACAACCACCAGCAACCACAGCAGCAACGCCAACCAAGGCACCGTGCGTGTCATTCTGGCAAACGCTCCGCAACACGTAACACCGCGCTACGCGATCGAGCATTACTGCGCACTTCATCCGCACTGGGCTTAATCGCCTTACCGATACGACGCATGGTTTTTCCCAACTGATCTTCCGTAACGGGCAAACCGGGCGGTAATTCACGGCCCTTTTCTTGTGCACGAATAAAACGCTTTACCAAACGGTCTTCCAACGAATGAAAGCTAATCACCGCTAATCGGCCATAAGCGGACAACAAGTCCACACTGTCATGCAGCAGCGCTTCCAAATCACCCAACTCGTTATTCACGGCAATGCGAATCGCCTGAAAAGTTCGCGTTGCCGGATGCTTATGGCGTTCCCAAGCGGGGTTTGCCTCTTTCAAAATTTCGGCTAACTGAACCGTACGCGTGATGGCTTGCTGCTCTCGAGCTTGCACTAAACGACGCGCCATACGCTTGGCAAAACGTTCTTCGCCATATTCCTTAAACACCCATGCGATCTCAGCTTCCGGCGTCGTTGCTACCCACTCGGCCGCACTAATACCTCGATCAGGATCCATGCGCATATCCAAAGGCCCATCTCGCAAAAAACTAAAACCGCGCTCTGCGTCATCCAGCTGCGGTGACGACACACCCAAATCCAAGAGAATGCCATCGACGTGTTCAATGCCAAGATCCGTCAAATGCGACTTCAACTGCGCAAAACTACCCTGCACAATTTGAAAGCGCGGATCCTCTTGCGCCAACGCCTGCCCCGTGGCAATGGCCAATGGGTCTTTATCGACACCGATCAAGCGTCCAGCCGCACTCAGCTTGCTGAGCAATAGGCGACTGTGACCACCACGCCCAAAGGTGCCATCAATGTAAATTCCATCTGGATTGTGGACGCAGCCGTCAACGGTTTCGTGCAACAGTACGGTTTCATGCAGAAATTCTGTGGTCGTCATAGTGATAAGCTCTGCATTTGATCGGGCAATACTTGCCCGCCTTGGTCGCCACCTAAATACTCATCACGGCGGCTTTCCCATAAACATTTACTCCAAAGCTCAAATTTTTTGCCTTGGCCAACTAATACACATTCTTTTTCCAGCTCGGCATGATCACGTAAAGGCTGTGGTAACAACACGCGACCACTGCCATCCAGTTCGATGTCGGTGGCATAACCAATTAATAAACGCTGAATACGACGCGCTGCTGGATTGAAACTGGGCAGACTTTCGATCTGCTCCTGGATGGGTTCCCACACAGGGCGTGGATAGACCAACAAGCAACGCTCTTCCGTATCGATGGTGGCTATCAATTGGGCACCACAAAGCGCCACCAAGGATTCCCGATATTTCGTCGGTATCGCTAGGCGTCCTTTGCTGTCCAAATTGATGTTGTGCAGTCCCCGAAACATGCGCGCATCCTGTGATTTCGTGGTGGGCGTGACGCCCTGCGGTCTAAATCGCCACTTTTACCCACTTTATTCCACCGAACGACACTATAGAAAGCGAAAAGCCCTTTTGCAAGCGGGTTTACACGCCAATGCGAACGAATAGACAAACGGAAAATCCGGCGCACTCATGCCATAAAATGAAATCACCGACACAGCTTGCTATTGAAGATGAACCTTAAAGTAATGTGTGAAGATCAACGGAGAAAGTTCGTTCGAACTCAACATCTCGATCGTTTGTCAGTAGAATCGGCATCTTTTTCACTAATGAGCTCACATCATGGAAATGACACGATTTCAGCAAGTGCAACAACGCTCTCAAGCGCTGCGCGATAACAAGCTGTTTGAATGGTTTGTGGTAACGATCATTATTTTATCCGCCATTGTCATTGGTGCCAAAACCTACGACATTCCTCAATCCATCTTAAACATCATTGTGGTGCTTGATTTCACCATCACGATGATTTTCCTCTTTGAAATTACCATTCGCTTTATTGCTGAACCCAATAAAGCGCGTTTCTTCCACAATAGCTGGAATGTGTTCGACACCATCATTGTCGTCGTCAGTTTAATTCCCGTTGATGATTCAGAAATGGCGCTCATCGGTCGATTAATTCGTATCTTTCGCGTCCTGCGTATGGTCTCGATCATTCCCGAGCTGCGCATGTTGCTCAATTCGCTCCTACGAGCGTTACCACAACTGGGTTATGTGTGTTTATTGTTGTTCATCATCTTTTATATTTACGCGGCCATTGGCACCACCTTCTTCGCCACCATTAACCCCGTACTCTGGGATGACATTGCTATTTCCATGCTCACTCTCTTTCGCGTCATGACCTTTGAAGACTGGACGGATGTCATGTACGAAACCATGGAAGTGTATCCATTTTCGTGGATTTTCTACCTGACCTTTATTTTCTTAACCACCTTCGCTTTTTTAAACATGGTGATTGGCATTGTGGTGAATGTATTGGAAGATGAACACGCCAAAGAACGAGCGCAACAAGACGAGCAAGATGGCAAACACACACTGGAAGATGTGCACAACGAAATACAACAATTAAAGCAGTTGCTACAAGAACAGCTTTCTTCAACACCACCGAAACCCTAACGGAGCCCACTTATGCAACGCTGGCTAATGAAATCCTTTCTAAAAGGCGCCATGGTGGTACTGCCACTGCTCATTACCGCTTGGTTATTATGGTCAACCTTGTTGTGGTTGAATCAAATCGGCTTAAACGCCCTTGCTTGGCTTGGCCTTCACAACAGTCCCATTCCAGGATTGGGACTCATACTGATGCTGCTATCGGTCTTGATGGTCGGTCTGTTGTTTCAATTCAATCCCATCAGCTGGTTGTATGAGCGGATTGAAAACACCCTATTGCGTTTTCCCATCGTGCGAACCCTGTATGGTGCCATCAAAGACTTTGCCGAAATGTTTGATCGCGACAAGCAACAAAACCAACCCGTTGTGCTGGTGACATTACCGGGCGGTACACAAGCCGTTGGGTTTATTACCAGCCAGAAATTGCCCGACGTATTACAAAAAACCGGGGCTAACAATGATCCGCGCGTTGCCGTTTATTTGCCCATGAGCTACATGGTCGGTGGTTACACCTTGATTGTGGCGCAGTCACAATTAGAATCGCTCGATTGGTCGTTTGAAGATGCCATGCGCTTTGCCCTGACTGCGGGAGTTTCGCAAAGCCAAGCACACAGCAAAACACACAGCTCTGACACTTAACAGCGACACATTGTCCGTTTAGGGTATTCCGCTACAGAGACGCTCCTTGCATGAGTCACTGACTCTGCTTGCGCCAACGGCATGACGAATGATCATCGAGTTGCTATGCTTAAAACTGTTGAATGCAATCAGTCCTCAACATCCCCTATTACGCATGAGAGTTTTATGTCTACGCCGCTGCACGCCGAACAACTTCAGCACTTTGTGCCGTTCGATGAACTGTCTATCGACATCATTGAGGGACTTATTCCTCATTTTCATGTGCGTCCATTAGCGGCCAAAAAATTGCTCTTTAAACGCGGCGAAGACGATGATCATTGTCATTTTCTATTATCTGGACAATTGGATTTGGCCGATGATCAATTCAATATTGTCAACGTCAGTGCCGATGACGATGAGAATTTTCTTGCCCTGGACAGCAGTCATCGCATTCATCGCTGCTCCGCCATTAGCCAAACCGAGTGCATGATTGCCAGTATCAAGCGGCAGTACCTAGAGCTCATCACGACCTGGTCTGAATTACACCAAGCGTATCAACAGGAGCACGCCGCCAGTGATTGGCTCGAAGGTTTACTCACGTCTGGCGTATTCAATCAAATACCACCGGCCCATATACAAACGCTATTGACGCGTTTTCAGCCGCGCAGCGTGACACTGGGAGAGCGCATTATTCAGCAAGGCGAACAGGGCAGCGAGTGCTATGTCATCAAACGCGGTAAAGCCATTGTCAGCCACAACAAAGGCAACAAAGAAGAAACCCTAGCGGCATTGACCGAAGGCGACTTGTTTGGCGAAGACTCATTAATCAGCGACATGCCACGTAACGCCCATGTCACCATGAGCAGCGATGGCGAATTGATGGTACTGACCAAAGACGACTTTGATACCTTGCTCAAGCAACCCGTGCTGCAATACATCACCGAAAGTGAGCTGGCCTTACTCATTACCGAAGCCGATACCGGCATTGTCCTCCTAGATGTTCGCCAGCCTCGTGAGGCAGCCCTTGATCCCATCCATCGAGCACAAAATATGCCGCTCGCCAGTTTACGGCATCGCTTAGGCGAACTGTCCGATGCGTTTATTTACGTGTTAATCGGTGACGCGCGCAGCGATGCGGCAGCCTACATTCTGAGCGAAGCGGGCTTACAAGCACGTATTTTACGGCGCGACTCTGTCACACCATCATCGGTTTAAGACACTAACGCTGAAAAAAAAGCCCTGCTCTTGCGAGCAGGGCTTTTGGCTTTCTAGTACATCGTACTTACAGTTTGTCAGACTCAGCAGCCAAGTACTCAGCAACGCCTTCTGGTGATGCATTCATACCTTTGTCGCCTTTGTTCCAACCCGCTGGGCAGACTTCGCCGTGCTCTTCGTGGAATTGCAACGCTTCGACCAAACGAACCAATTCGTCGATGTTACGACCCAGTGGCAAGTCGTTGATGTTGGCAGCACGAACCACACCGTCTTTGTCGATCAAGAATGCGCCGCGTAAAGCAACACCACCGGCCGTTTCCACGTCATAGGCTTTACAGATGCCGTGGTCTAAATCGGCTGCCATGGTGTAGCGCACTTCACCAATACCGCCTTTGGCGACAGGCGTGTTGCGCCATGCATTGTGTGTGAAGTGTGAGTCGATCGAAACAGAGATCACTTCGACACCCAGTTCTTTGAACTTGTCCATACGCTTATCCAGAGCAATCAGCTCAGATGGACAAACGAAGGTGAAATCCAATGGGTAAAAGAACACTAAGGCGTACTTGCCTTTGGTTTCTTCGGCAAAGTTGTAGGCATCAACGATGGTGCCGTTACCTAATACCGCGGGTACCGTAAAATCGGGGGCTTGCTTACCAACTAAAACGCTCATGAAATCTCTCCATTTAATGAGTGGTGTAATACGCCCAGTTCGTCATCGAACCAAGCAAGATTCATTCATCGGTCTATCATACATGGCTGTTTTCCCTAATCCTACCTTCTCGCTCTGTTATTTCTGCATTGATCGCTTTGCGCAGCGAAGGCTATAGTGTGGACATGACTCAATCTGCACGTAATTGGCACATTTCCCCTTTTGGCGTTCGCCCACGATCGCCTACTTGGCGTTTGGCCTTGGCATTTGTTTTCGCCACAGGCGTGCATCTACTATTGGCGTTCTGGCTTTACGCTGTCGATTGGTCGGTGGACTCACCCAAATCATGGCCAGTCATTAACGCCACCATTCAACACCCACGGCCGCAGCAACGCTTCACCGAACCCACCCTGGCTGCACCGATTACCGAGGAGATAACACCACCGCCGCCAGCAACCGTATCCTCAATCTTGGTGGATACAGGGAAAAACGATGCCGAAACCCCTAGTACCGATAAACACCCTGTGAGCGAACATGACACATCGCCTACCCACTCACCAACGAGCGTCAACCAACCTACGCTCACAGCCACTGTTTCGCGATCAACAGACTCTGTTTCCAGCAAGCGACAAGCGCAGCCCGTGAGCGACTGGCAAGCCTCCGACACACTCAGTCGCGATCCAATAGAACAACACTACCAACAACAAGTATTGGCACATTTACGCCAACACTTGATTGCACCCGCGACTTGGCAAGGCGAAGTGCGCATTCGCTTCACGGTTCGCTATCGCCACATTGCCACCGATTTAGTGATACTGGAACAGCACGGCAATCCAGAGCTGGCCGAGTGGATTGTGCGCAGCGTGTTACAAGCCAACCCATTGCCGCCCGTTCCTAATGATCTACCCGATCCTTGGTCATTCAGTCCGACGTTGATCGTACAGCCGCCATAAACTCGACTCCTACCATGCCAACTCACATCGGACTTTATGCGCTAAGATCACGATCTGGATAAGGGTATTCAATCACAGCGTAGGGATCACCTTGCCCTTGAATGGCCAAATATTCTGCCTCGCTTAACCATTGATCCGCGGGCAATCCCGCTAACTCCGCTAACGCCGCTAACGCGTCGGCCCAGGTACAGTGATTTGCAAACTGCAATCCTTCGGCATCCAACGTACCGCCTTGGTTGACATAACCTAAGGCACGCGTTTTTTGAACCCCCAAGTCCAGTCGTCGAGCATGGCCGAGAATCACTTCAGGACGAGTATGAGTTAACAGCACACGTGCCTGAATGCGCGTAGGAAAAACACTCTCAATCACGGAATCATCTGCCATGGATGCGGCTTCATATTCATCTCGTGCCTGGCGAAAACGGCCGGGCTCCAACAAATACACCAACGAATGTGCCACATCGCGTTCCTTCAAACGTTCCGATGCGCGTAACGCTTGCTGTAATTGAAAAGCCCCACACGCCACCAACTGCAAAGGAGCCGCACAATGACCGCGAAGACACAAAGCACCATCATTCATTAACGTGGCCGCTTGCTTACCCGTGAAAACGGTTGGCATGGTGGACTTGGGCACCACCAAATTCCAAATGGTGCCAAGGTCGCCATAGCACGCTTTGAGACACGCCATGGCACTGTTGGCATCCGCCGGAAACACCACGCGCGACATGTCTGACATTTCCCCAAGCAGGCTCTCTGCCAAGCTCGGATCTTGGTGGCTTTGTTCATTCTTACCATTTTCCCACGTATGCGAGGTGGAGATAATGGGAATGCCCAACCAATGTGCAGGGTCGTTCGCTTCTTTTTGATGGCGAGAAAAAATGATGCTTTGACGCAATGCACCGAGCATTTTGGTGGCAAAGGCCTCGTACGACACCACCAAATTGATGCCACGATGATTCGCCAAACAGGCACTCACTACCGCTTCTTCGTTCAGTGCCGTGATCACCGCGCCATCCACGGCTTCGGCAACGCTGATTTCTGGATCCGTCACGCGATGTTTGAGTTCATCGAGCGTTTGATTCATGCGGTTCGAGCGTAACTCATCGGGGTTGCCAACCCGCACACGCAAATGCGGATTGACGTCGATTAAGTCAACAAAATAACCGTCGATGGCCGCCATCGGTGACATGGCTGCAGCAACCCAATTGGGTTCATGGCAATTCGCCGTCACCATGGCTGGTGGCCGTGGATTGGTTGGTTGTTGCAAGCGTTTGGCGGCGGCCTTCCAGCGAGATTCCGGTTGAAACAAGGCATTCGCACCACGATGGAAAAAACGACGCGCCTCGTTATCCGAACGTGGATTACTGCCCAGCGGAAGACCGTGCGCGGCGTTCGTTCCCGCGCCCGGAAAACCATAACCCTTGATGGTTTCGGCGATGCAATAAGGTAACGCGACAGGATAGCGAGCTTCACCTTCCTTAATGCGCAGAGCCGCTTGCTGCAATTCTATTTCCATATAATAAATAGCGCAGGCAAACGCAGCCGGATCACGTCCATCAATCACAAATGGTGCAAATCCTTGATTGCGCAAATGACTGACAAACCAACGACTGCCACCCTGCTGAGCGATGGTGGTGCGTTGATCAATCCGCCGACCATTGGCAATCATGATCGGCGTTACCAAACCACTGTCTTCGGCGCGCCACCAACGAGCTGCCCAATCCGTACCGCGCTGCTCTTCAAAGGCACCATCACTCAAGAAAGCGACTAAGCGCTCACCGGGTAACGGTTGATGGACGTATTGCAAGCCAGCAAACCCCAAGTAGCCACCCTCCATGCGCGCACCTGCGGTATTGACGTTGACGTGCGAGCCCAAAGGTGACAATGGGCGACCATTCGGCTGCACCCGATAATTGTAAAAATCGGCAACGAAGTTCGATAGACCTTCATCCGTTAACGGATAGCGCTGTTGCCGCTCAGGCAGAGCGGTAGCGGTTAATAGTTGCAACGCATCAATGGCCGCAACACAGTGCCCTTGCCCCATAATCCAATCACGATGCTGACCCGTAAGATGGTTGGCCGCCATCATGCCAGCATACGCTGGCACCATATTTAACGAACCACCGGTATGACCTTGTGGATCACGTTTAAAATCAGCCGCGTCCAAGTCTCGACCATCCAAGTACACACGCTTAGCGTAAGTCATGTGCGCGACCAGCCACATGGCTTGGTTGGTGATTTGGTCAAGCGCGATCATCGTTTGGTAAACATCTTGGGTACTGCTAACTAGGCCTTTTTGTAACAAAGACTCGGCCATCAAATGCACCTGAATTTGGGTGGCCGGTTGGTGCACGACCATCCCACAGCCTTCAGCCCAAGACGCTAAACCGCTGTCGAGTTCGCGCAAGCGTGTGGCTTCTTGCTCCAGTTCCGTACTGTCTTGAGCTAGGTGGGTTTGACGATAAAAATTCAAGGTCATGCGCATGTTCCTCGGGTTGTCTCAATCAATTCCATAACCCCTTGTGCCAGCATGGCGCTGACATCAATACCGTTACTGGCATGGGGAATGGTGTTGCAGGTGATGATGTCGGCGATTGGCCCAGTACGCATTTCTTGTTCTGCGCCGGCGGCAAACACCGCGTGTACGCCGATGCAGATGGGCGGCATCAGGCCTTGTCGTTGGATGTGCTCCGCCGTGCGCAATAATGTGCGCCCCGTCGAAATAATGTCATCGACCAACACCGGTGTGTGTTGTCGAAAATGCTCAATATCGGGCATATCAATCAACACATCACGATCGCCATGGCGCTCCTTGCTTAATACCAAATACGCACAGCCGGCCTCGTCGGCAACGACCTTTGCCCATTGCTCACTCTCTTCATCAGGCCCAACAACTAACGGTCGTTCGATATGTTTCAGATGCCGACCAATCAACTCACTGGCATGCAATGTAGATGTCGGAATACGGTAAATCTCTTTTAGGGCATGATAACGATGCAAGTGCGGATCCATGGTGACCAAATAATCCACAGACTGGTTTAATAACTCAGCGAAATAACGCGACGTTAGGCATTCACCCGGTTGAAAGCGAATATCCTGACGCATGTAAGCCAAATAGGGAGCCACCAAACCAACGCTACTGGCACCCATATCATGTAAATGTCTCGCCAACATCCAGATCGCTAATGCCTTATCGTTCGGTCGGTGCAAATGACACACAATCACCACATCTTGTCGATTCACATCGGCATCGATGTTGAAATAAAACTCACCATCAGGAAACAAACGCTGCGTTAATGGCAACACCTGCGCGTGCAACAGCTCAGCCATCGTCTGAGTCAGTGCGTGATGATCATCCAAACACAACAAATACATTACACACACTCCTGTTCGATACGGATAATGTCGGTATGACCATCCAAAAAGTCGAGCGCGTACGCCAATTCACCTGCGGCTTCGGCATAAAGCGTAAATAGCGCTTGCCCTTGCAAAACGGTATCGCCTAACTGCACATGCAAATCAATGCCCGCACATGGCGCATTAGGCGCACCCGCCAACGAGGCTAAGCGTGAGATAAACCGATTGTTAAAATACGCAATCACACCATGCCGCTCCGCCGTTACGGTGTGACGATGAGTCGCTAGAGTAGGCTCTTGAAACCCACCCTGAGCCAGACAAATTGCTTCAAACTGCTGCCATGCATGCCCAGACCGCAAGACATCATCAGCCAATGCCGCACCACAACCTAGTTCGGCTTTTCCTGCCAATTCGATCATCGTTCCGGCCAGTTGCAGCGATTTTTCGCGTAGGTCTTGCGGTGCCTTTGGATCATTACGCAACACTTGCAACACATCTCGCGCTTCTAATGCGGGGCCAATACCTCGGCCAATGGGCTGATTGCCATCGGTAATCATCGTACGCACATTCAAGCCCAATGCCCGTCCTGTTTCTTCTAATAATTCTTGTAAACGTCGCGCCAAAGGCAATGAACGCACTTTGGCCGTCGGACCAACGGGAATATCTATCAAGACATGCTGCGCTCCGGCCGCCACCTTTTTTGAAATCACCGAAGCGACCAATTGTCCTTCGCTGTCCAAATCTAACGCTCGTTCTATTCGAATCACCATATCATCCGTCGGACTCAAGCTGACCGAACCACCCCACGCGAGACACCCTCCTTGCTCTTCGACAACCGACCTCATGTGCTCATAGTCCAATTGAACCGGTGTCATAACCTCCATCGTATCAGCGGTTCCTGCGGGTGACGTAATCGCTCGACTGGAGGTTTTTGGCATACACAACCCCAGTGCGGTAATAATGGCAACCACGATCGGGGTTGTTCGATTACCGGGCAGTCCACCCACACAATGCTTATCCACAACAATGCGATTAGGCCATGAAAAGCGCTGACCGCTCTCCACCATCGCCCGAGTAATGGCGATGGTTTCAGCCAAATCCAAACGATTACCAGCGCACGCCGTGACAAAGGCCGTGAGCTGTATGTCGCTGTATCGACCCAGTTTGATGTCATTAATAATCTCTTTCGCCGAATCGTTCGTAAAAGGCTCGCCGTATAATTTGCCTCGCACATACGACATAGAATCCACCGCATGCGCATGACGAAACCAAGCTCGCTCGCCGTTGTCTGGCCGCCCCAGCTGCTGCCACGCGGCATCGGATAACCCCGCATGCGCATGCGATAAAAAATCATGACTGACCAGCACTAATGTAGCGATAATCGACGCATGTGCGGTACGCACCTCCACCCGACCATGTGCATTAAAGCCCTCAGCAATGGCCACATGGCAGTCATGACGCATGTACACCACCAATTGCTGATGGGTATCAATACCTAGATGCATCAATGTTAAAAAAGACTCGTTATCTGACATGAAGTACCTTTAGCCATTGCGTGCTGGTAATTTTTCCATCAGTGTAGAGGCATTCATTGTTGTTGACCTTGTTGTAGATCAATGCCGATTCAGCTCAACTTATTTAGGCTAAATCGGTCTTAAAGGAGTTTTTATGTCTACCTCTTTTCGTGTGCAATTTGTCGGTGCCACCGGTACGGTCACAGGCTCTAAATACGTCGTCGAATACGGCAAACATAAGCTATTGATCGATTGTGGTTTGTTTCAAGGGATCAAAAATGTCCGAACACGCAACTGGGTCGAGTTGCCATTTTCTGCCTCGGAGTTGTCGGCGGTATTGCTCACTCATGCCCATATTGATCATTCCGGCTACTTACCGGCGTTGATGAAACGAGGTTATCATGGGGCGATCTACTCATCGCGTGCAACCAAAGCGCTGTGTCATGTCCTGCTACCCGATGCAGGGTACTTGCAAGAAGAAGATGCTCGCTATGCCAATAAGAAAAAGTTTTCTAAGCACAGCCCCGCTGAACCCCTGTATACCGAAGACGATGCGCGCAAGGTGCTGAAGCAATTTAAGGGTGTTGATTACGAACATGTCATCGAACTGGAGGGCGGACTAACCGCCCAATTTATTCCAGTTGGCCATATCTTAGGTGCTTGTGCCATTCGTTTAGAATACCAAGGTAAGAGCATAACGTTTAGTGGTGATGTGGGGCGCCAAAACGATCCAATCATGTACCCACCGCAGCCGTTACCCGCAACCGATTACTTAGTGCTGGAGTCAACTTACGGCAATCGTCGACACGAGCCGCTGGATTACGAAGCCGTTATCGCCGGTATTATTAACCGTACCGCCAGTCGTGGCGGCATTGTGTTACTGCCTTCGTTTGCAGTGGGCCGAGCACAACTGATTTTGCTCATCATTGAGCGTCTACGTGCCCAAAATCGCATTCCGAATATACCGGTCTACCTCAACAGCCCCATGGCCATTCGAGCGACCAACATCTTTTTTGACTTACATGAACAACACAAGCTCAGTCGTGACGATTGTGATCGCATTGATCAAATCACGACCTATGTGAAAACGGTGGAAGAATCCATCGAACTGAATGCACGCAAACACCCGTCGATCATTATTTCCGCCAGCGGTATGGCCAGTGGTGGTCGGGTATTGCATCACTTAAAATCGCTAGCGAGTAATCCACGCCACAGTATTTTGTTCCTTGGCTATCAGGCCGCAGGAACACGCGGTGACGCCATGGTACATGGTGCCGATAAGATTAAAATTCATGGCCAGTACATTCCGGTGGAAGCCGAAATTCACAATTTGGACTCCTTATCCAGCCACGGCGATTATGAGGAGATTTTACACTGGTTACGGCAAATGCCAGCCACACCTAAGCATGTGTTTATTACACACGGCGAAGCAAGTGCGGCCGATGCGATGCGCATGCACGTGAAAGACGAATTGCAATGGCCAGCATCAGTACCAGAATACTTAGAGACCATTGAGTTGCTTTAAGCAACCTCAGCATAGGTCATAAAAAAACCGCTACGATCTGCACCGTAGCGGTTTTTTTCAGACTGAACGTTCTGCTTACACAGGCTGTTCAATGCCTTTCATGGTCAGCTTAACACGACCTTTTGGATCAACATCCATCACGTGTACGTTCACTTTTTGACCTTCGCTCAAGAAGTCGGCCACATTCTCTACACGATCTTCACTGATTTGTGAAATGTGCAGTAAACCGTCTTTACCTGGTAATACGTTAATGAACGCACCAAAATCGACGATCTTGCTGACGGTACCGGCGTAGGTGATACCCACTTCAATTTCCGCAGTAATGCCTTCAATCATTTGCTTAGCCAAGTCAGACGATGCTTTGTCGGCTGCAAAAATCTTGATTTCACCACTGTCGTTAATATCAATCGCGGCACCGGTTTTTTCGGTGATATCACGAATGGTCGCACCGCCTTTACCGATCACATCACGAATCTTATCAGAAGCGATGCGCATGGTGGTCATGGTCGGGGCGTTATCAGACAGTTCTTTGCGTGGCTCAGCGATGATTTGATTCATCTGTGCCAGAATGTCCAAACGAGCAACCTTAGCTTGTTCTAAGGCAATCTCCATGATCTGTTCAGTAATGCCTTCGATCTTGATGTCCATTTGCAGTGCGGTGATACCTTCATCCGTACCGGCTACTTTAAAGTCCATGTCACCCAAGTGATCTTCATCACCCAAGATGTCCGTCAAAACGGCAAACTTGTCATCTTTCTTGATCAAGCCCATGGCGATACCGGCCACTGGCGCTTTAATCGGCACACCCGCATCCATCAGCGACAACGATGCACCACACACAGACGCCATTGACGATGAACCATTCGATTCAGTAATTTCAGACACCACGCGAATGGTGTACGGGAATTCTTCTTGGGTTGGCATCATGGCTTGAATACCACGACGCGCCAAACGGCCATGACCAATTTCACGACGACCAATCGCACCAATACGGCCCGCTTCGCCCACGGAGTACGGAGGGAAGTTGTAGTGGAACAAGAATGGATCGGTCACCGTGCCAAACAAGGAATCCATCATTTGTGCATCACGGCTAGAGCCTAACGTTGTTGCAACGATGGCCTGAGTTTCACCACGAGTGAAAATCGCAGAACCATGTGACGTAGGCAATACACCGGTTTCAATGGTCAACGGACGAACCGTGTGGTTGTCACGACCGTCAATACGTGGGTGACCGTCTAAGGTACGCTGACGAACCACTTCGTATTTCAACTCACCGACCATGTCGGCGATCTCGTCGGCGCTGAAACCTTCTTCGCCGTCTTTGGCTGCCAAGGCATCAACCGCGGCTTTTTTGACTTCATCCAGACGGGCGTATCGTGCCATTTTGTCAGAAATCGTATACGCTTCGGCAATGCCCGCAGCCGCTTGTGCTTTCACCGCGTCATACAGCGCTTCGTTACGCGGCGTTGCTTGCCAATCCCATTGCGTAATCGACAACTCTTGCGCCCACTCAGCGATGGCGGCAATGGCTGGTTGGAAGGCTTTATGGGCAAACAATACCGCACCCAACATTTCGTCTTCGGTTAATTCATCGGCTTCCGACTCAACCATCAATACAGCGTCTTTTGTACCGGCCACCACCATGTTCAACAAGGAAGTTTCTAACTGGCTGTACGTTGGATTCAACACATAACCATTGTCATCGGTAAAGCCAACACGAGCAGCGCCGATTGGTCCATTGAAGGGAATGCCAGACACGGCTAAAGCAGCCGAGGTAGCAATCATCGCACAGATGTCTGGATCGACGTCTTTCTCAGCACCGACGACCGTTAACAGCACCTGCACTTCATTCATGAAGCCATCTGGGAATAACGGACGAATAGGACGGTCGATCAAACGTGATGTTAGGGTTTCTTTCTCGGAAGGACGGCCTTCACGCTTTAAGTAACCACCTGGGATACGACCCGCTGCGTACATTTTTTCTTGATAGTGCACAGATAATGGGAAGAAATCCTGACCTGGCTTGGTCGATTTTGCTGCAACGACTGTCGCCAACACTTGTGTTTTGCCAATTGTGGCTAACACCGCACCATCGGCTTGACGGGCAATACGGCCTGTTTCTAAAACAACGGTATCGTTACCGAGTTGAAACGTTTTGGTTTTAGCAACCGGTTTAGTACTCATTCTTACGTATTCCTTTTGGTTAGATCATCCTACGAGTCTGCCGGTGCTTCTACCCATATCACCTCAAACATCACGTGTGTTAAACGCAATTAAGGCCGTATGGGTAGAAGCACCACCGTTATCATTAACGGGGTTGGCACCACAGCTTACGCAGGGAGTTTCATTGTTTGCATGGCACGTACTCAAACACCAGATGCAACAAAAGCCCCTAAGGGCCTTTGCTGCGAATCATTAGGTCTTAACGACGTAAGCCTAAACGCTTGATCAGCTCAAGGTAACGAGTTGCATCTTTACCTTTCAGGTAGTCCAACAACTTACGACGTTGGTTAACCATGCGAATCAAACCACGACGAGAATGGTGATCTTTACCGTGTTCTTTGAAGTGGCTTTGCAGACCAACAATGTTGTGCGTCAGCAAGGCAACTTGAACTTCTGGTGAACCGGTATCGCCTTCTGCGACTTGGTATTCTTTAACGATTTCAGCTTTTTGAGCAGCAGTTAATGCCATGATATTTCTCCAAGAATGTGCAAAAAAAACCATCAACACCGTGCACATTAACAGTGTGATGTCGCAGCCAACGGCCGCGGTTACGTCGAACCAACGTTAGAACTGCAACAATCTCTGAGGACGAATGCCGCCGCCTTTGATTCGTGCAATACCAATAAGTACGTTTTGTCCGTCAATAACAGAACGTAATTGTACTGAAGGTACGTCGTTTAAGCCAGTACTCAAGGCCTGACCTTGACGGATTTTCTGCGTTTGCGCATCGTCCAACGTGATCACAGGCCAGTCCGTTGGTAACGCACTGTCGATGGGCAACAACAAGGCATCCAAACCAGCCACCCCTTCTTGCTCCGCAATGCGCTCCAACTCAGCGAGTGTAATCATCTGTTCTTGTTGATACGGTCCCGTTGCCGTGCGATGCAAACGACTGACATAAGCACCACAACCGATGGCCGCACCAATGTCTTCAACCAGCGTGCGTATGTAGGTGCCTTTCGAGCAACGCACAAATAAATCCAGTTGCGTGTCGCGTTGCTCACGCAAGGTCAACTCGTGAATGGTGATGGTGCGACGTTTTTTATCGGCAATGGCTTGAGCGTCCTGTTGGCTCATGCCTTGACGAGCCAACTCATACAATGGCTTGCCGTCTAACTTTAACGCCGAAAACATCGGCGGTACTTGCACCACTGGGCCGCGAAAATCCGCCAGTACCTGCTCAACATCATCAACACTCAGCGCTGATACGGGACTACGACTCAACACGTCACCCTCGCTATCACCCGTTGAGCGAACTTCACCCAATTGCGCCGTGGTTTCGTAGGCTTTTTCCGAGTCCAACAACAGTTGTGAAAACTTGGTCGCTTCGCCGAAACACAGAGGCAATAAGCCACTGGCCTGAGGATCAAGAGCACCGGTATGACCCGCTTTCTGAGCTTGAAACAGCCACTTCACACGTTGTAGAACCTGATTTGAGCTAACACCTAACGGCTTATCCAGTAACAAAACGCCGTGTACGGCACGGCCTTTTTTTTGACGCGCCATCAGTTTTGTTCTTCTTCGTTACCGCGATCTTGCTGATGACGAACATCGTCAGATTGACGCGCTTGTTTGATCAAATTCGTCAAATGAATCCCGCGATCCATGGTTTCATCGTAATGGAAACGCAGCATTGGCGTAATACGTGTCCGCATAATCTTCGCCAGTTCACTGCGTAAATAACCCGCGGCATCGTTTAAGATACTGGTGGTTTGTTGACTGATTTCAGCGTCGGTTTCGCCACGAGCGCCCATGACGGTGAAGTAGATATCGGCATACCCTAAGTCTTTCGCCACCTTCACATGGTTGATCGTCACCATGCCCAAACGCGGATCTTTCATCTCGAACTGAATCATTTGCGCTAACTCACGCTGAATATGCTCAGCAATGCGCGAGGTGCGACTGTAATCTTTTGGCATTATCTCTTCCTTGGGGTTTGCCCCCAATCTAAGGCAGAAAGCCCAGCAAATGCTGGGCCTTAGGCAGTCATGCAATCAGGGCCATAAACTGACCTTGATGGCGTTTGGCATTACAGCGTACGTGCAATCTCACGCACTTCAAACACTTCAATTTGATCGCCAGGGCGAACATCTTGATAGTTTTTCACGCCAATACCGCATTCCATGCCGTTACGAACTTCTTGCACATCGTCTTTATAGCGACGCAGTGACTCAAGCTCGCCTTCGTAAATGACCACGTTGTCACGCAACACGCGAATACGCTTATTACGATACACCGTACCATCGGTAACCATACAACCGGCAATTTGACCAAACTTCGGTGAGTTGAACACATCACGTACTTGCGCAATACCCACGATTTCTTCACGCAGTTCGGGTGCCAACAAACCAGCCATAGCTTGTTTGACGTCATCCAACAAGTCGTAAATAACGCTGTAATAGCGTAAATCCACACCACCGTTTTCGATCACACGCTTGGCCGCATTATCGGCACGAACGTTAAAACCAAACAGTACGGCACTGGAAGCAACGGCCAAGGTCACGTCGGTTTCCGTAATACCACCCACACCGGATGACACCACATTCACCTTCACTTCGTCGGTAGCCAGTTTTTGCAGCGAGGCAACGATGGCTTCTAACGAACCGCGTACGTCTGTTTTCAATACCACGTTAAGTGATGCAACGGTGCCTTCACCCATACCACTGAACAACGCATCCAATTTAGCGGCTTGCTGACGCTGCTGCACAATTTCTTTGCTGCGCGCTTCGCGGAATTCAGCCACTTCACGGGCCTTCTTCTCGCTCTCAACGACCATGAATTGGTCGCCCGCTTCAGGAGTGCCGTTCAGTCCCAAAATTTCCACTGGAATGGACGGGCCTGCGTCACCTACTTGCTGACCATTTTCATCCAACAGGGCACGGGCACGACCGTAACAAGTACCGGCCAACACGATATCGCCTTTTTTCAGCATACCGTTTTGAACCAGCAAGGTGGCAACAGGACCACGACCTTTATCCAGTCGAGACTCAACAACCACACCCATACCAGGGCCTGTGAAATGTGCTTTCAACTCGAGAATTTCAGCTTGCAGCAATACCGCTTCTAGCAGAGCATCAATACCTTCACCGCTTTTCGCAGAGACACCAATGAAAGGAACATCACCGCCCCAATCTTCTGGCATCACATCACGTGCAGACAATTCATTTTTGATGCGATCAATATCGACGGTTTCTTTGTCAATTTTGGTCATCGCGACCACAATCGGCACGCCAGCGGCTTTCGCATGCTGAATCGCTTCGATGGTTTGTGGCATCACACCGTCATCGGCAGCAACGACGAGAATAACCACGTCTGTTGACTGCGCACCGCGAGCACGCATCGACGTAAACGCGGCGTGTCCAGGCGTATCCAAGAAGGAGACCATGCCATGATCGGTTTCAACGTGATACGCACCAATGTGCTGCGTAATACCACCGGCTTCACCCGAGGCAACACGGGTACGACGAATGTAATCCAACAACGAGGTTTTACCGTGGTCAACGTGACCCATTACCGTAACAACCGGCGCTCTTGGTGACTCGTCACCACTGTAACTAACCGATTCTGCAACAGCCACTTCGAGGGCGTTGTCTGCGATTAACTTAGTGACCTTATGACCCATCTCTTCCACGACCAATGTTGCCGTGTCTTGATCAAGGATCTGGTTAATGGTCGCCATCACACCCATCTTCATTAAGGTTTTGATGACTTCACCGGCTTTAACGGCCATTTTCGAGGCGAGTTCACCTACGGTAATGGCTTCTGGCAACTCAACTTCCTTAACGACAGGCGCTGTTGGACGAGTAAAGGCGTGCTCATTGTCGGATTGCTGAGGACGACGCCCCCCTTTCAGCTTCACCTTTGGACGACGGTTGCGACCACCACGATTATCGTCACTGCCACGATCATTGAATCGGGTTTCATCACGCTGTTCCGTTCGCTTTTTATCAACGGTTTTCGGCTTTTTGCGTGAATCTTCTGTACGCTGAGCAGCCGCTTCAGCTTCGGCACGTTTTTGCGCAACGTCTTCTTCAACTGGCACAGATTTAGCGGCCGGTTTACTTTCTTTCTTCGCAGCCGGTTTTGAGGCAACCACGGTTTCCGCGGATGCTTGTGGTGCCTGCTCCGTTGCGGCTTTTTCGGCAGCGGCTTTCTCAGCAGCCGCTTTCTCGGCGGCCGCTTTTTCTGCCGCTTCAGCCGCTAAACGTGCTTCTTCTTTGGCTTTTTCGGCCGCCGCATCCACATCATCACGCTTCACGTAAGTACGTTTTTGACGCACTTCGATGGTCACGGCACGCTTACCACCCTGACCCGCTTTGAGTGTGGTCGTTGCTTTGCGTTTCAATGTGATCTTCTTCGGCTCATCTGTCGACTCACCGTGACTTTTTTTCAAGAAAGTCAGCAACACTTGCTTCTGTTCATCATTGACCGCTTGGCTTGCCGCTGTTTGCGGCAGACCAGCTTCTTTCATTTGCGATAACAATCGGTCAACGCTGGTGTTGACCACGTCGGCGAGTTCTTTAACGGTTACATCAGCCATACGTTTCTCCTATACCGACCGAATATTACTCATTACCCTCAAACCAGGGCTTGCGTGCAGTCATAATTAACTCTGCCGCTTTGTCTTCGGTCATATTTTCAATATCGAGCAGCTCATCCACGGCCTGCTCGGCCAGATCTTCCATTGTGCAGATGCCTTTGCTTGCTAATACCAGAGCAAGGTGTTTATCCATGCCCTCCATATTTAACAAGTCATCGGCTGGATGCGCTGCTTCAAGCTGCTCTTCCGAGGCAATGGCTTGAGTCAATAAAACATCTTTTGCGCGATCACGCAGTTCGTTGATGGTGTCTTCGTCTAAGCCATCAATGCTCAGCATTTCTTCCATTGGAACGTACGCGATTTCTTCTAAACTGGTAAAGCCTTCTTCCACCAACATGACGGCAAAATCTTCATCCAGATCCAACGCGCGAATGAACAGATCAATGTAACCTGAAGACTCTTGAGAGAGCTTTTCATTGGCTTCATCTTCTGACATCACATTAATTTCCCAGCCTGTCAATTCCGAGGCCAAACGCACGTTTTGACCACCACGGCCAATCGCTTGCGCAAGGTTATCAGAGGCAACAGCAACATCCATACTGTGTGTGTCTTCATCCATGACAATCGACGCCACTTCCGCAGGTGCCATTGCATTGATCACCAACTGTGCCGGATTGTCATCCCACAACACGATATCAATGCGCTCATTGCCACCAAGTTCATTGGTTACCGCTTGTACACGAGCACCACGCATCCCCACACACGCACCCACTGGGTCGATACGTTTGTCATTGGTTTTTACTGCAATCTTGGCACGCGAACCAGGATCACGAGCAGCACCTTTAATCTCAATCACGTCTTCGGCAATTTCTGGTACTTCAATACGGAACAACTCAATCATCATCGACGCGGCTGTGCGGCTAAGAATCAATTGTGGGCCACGATTTTCCGGACGAACCTCATGCAAAACAGCCCGAACGCGATCGCCCATACGCATGATTTCGCGACCAATCAAATGTTCTTTAGGCAACAATCCTTCTGCATTATTGCCCAGATCCACAATGACATTGTCTCGTGTCACTTTTTTTACGGTGCCATTGACCAGCTCACCCAATCGGTCTTGATACTGTTCAACAACCTGCGCTCGCTCAGCATCACGTACTTTTTGTACGATGATTTGCTTGGCGGCTTGCGCCGCAATGCGACCAAAATCGGGGTTATCAATTTTAACTTCGTAAATATCACCAGGCTGCAATTGATCGTCGATGTCATGCGCTTCTTGCAGCGTCAATTCATCACCCAATCCAGGAACAACCTCATTGCTTACCACCAACCAGCTGCGGAAAGTTTCGTAATTACCGGTCTTGCGGTCGATATCAACTCGAATCGTAGCGTCTTCATCTTCATAACGCTTCTTCGCTGCAGCGGCTAACGCTGCTTCGATGGCTTCAAAAATGATTTCTTTTGAAACGCCTTTCTCGTTTGATACCGCTTCCGCGACCAGGAGAATTTCTTTGCTCATCTTCTAGCCTCGCTCTGCAACTTAATCCTTGAATTGTGGAACAACATGGGCTTTTTCAATCAATTCGATCGGCAATAAGTATTCATGGCCGTCGACAAACAACACCACTTCCTCTTGCTCCACGCCTATCAATTGGCCCTTGAATTTACGACGCCCGTCGAAGGGCATACGCAATCTCACATCAATGATGTGATTGGCGTATTGTTGAAACTGTCCCAGTGTAAACAAGGGACGGTCCATACCCGGAGAGGAAACCTCCAGGGTATATTCTTGCGAAATAGGATCTTCTACATCGAGTACACTGCTGATCTGATGACTTACCGCAGCACAATGATCAACGGTGATGCCGTCTGCATGATCAATGTATACACGCAGCAAACTGTGTTTACCTTGTGCGCTGTACTCCAGACCCCAAAATGTAAAACCCATGGCTTCCACCACTGGCGCTAGCAATTCGGTTAACTGAGTATCTTTTGCCAAAAACTTCACCCTCAATACAAACAAAAACTGGGCATCTATGCCCAGTCTACTTTTACCACTTCTGCAGACTAAAACTTGCCGGGGCAAGTTTCGCAGTGCCAACAACCGAAGAAACGTTGCCAACAGGAAAGAAACTACTAAAAAGCCCCTAGCGTGAGGGGCTTTTTTAAGAATTATCTATTTAAAGCTGCCGCATTATAGAAGCTTTAAATAAAAAAAGCGAACCATGTTCGCTTTCTCTTAAAATTGGTGCGGATGGCGAGACTCGAACTCGCACAAGCTATGCTCACCACCCCCTCAAGATGGCGTGTCTACCAATTCCACCACATCCGCTATACATCAAACGAACTTATTGAACGATGGGCTCGTCACCAGTAGAGGCGTCTAACTCAGGCACATCATTCAACGGCGCGTATTGTTCCACAACTGGGGTGTCACGCTCAAGTCTTTCTATCACTTCCGCACTCGGAATACCCAAATCGGATGCACCAGTCACTTTTTCTTTAGCAAACATCGCTAAAGTCAAACTGGTAATAAAGAAAATGGTTGCCAAAATCGCCGTCGCACGACTCAAGAAATTGCCAGCACCTTGTCCACCAAATACGGTTTGTGAGCTACCACCTCCAAAAGAGGCACCCGCATCGGCTCCCTTACCTTGCTGAATCAGGACAAAACCAATGATGGCGATGGCCAGCAGCAAATGAACGACGAGTGTTAATTGTTCCATATCCAACCTATGACTGACAGATTGCTAAAAATTCAGCAGCATCTAGTGAAGCACCGCCCACCAGAGCGCCATCGATATCAGGCTGAGCAAACAACTCAGCCGCACTGGCAGATTTCACACTGCCACCATACAAAATACGTGTTTGTTCGGCCAACGCTACCGATACTTGACCGAGCAACTGGCGAATGTGAGCATGCATAGACTGCGCCTGCTCAGGAGACGCTGTCTCACCCGTACCTATCGCCCAAACTGGCTCATACGCGATAACAACACGCTGCCACTGCACCAAGCTGAGCTGCGACAACAACAATGACAACTGTTCCGTCACGGTTTTCTCAGCCAAACCCGCTTGTCGTTGTGCCAATGTTTCACCAACACAGACAACCGCGGTCATGTCTTCTGCTAAAATCTGCTGTGCCTTTTTAAGAACCAATGCATCCGTTTCATGATGACGCTGACGGCGCTCAGAGTGACCAACAAGCACCATCGACGCGCCCACATCGCGCAGCATCGCAGCAGAGACCTCGCCCGTATAAGCACCACTCAGTTCATCAGAGCAATCTTGGGCACCAAAGCGCACACTCGATGCACGCAATGACTCAGCAGCAAGCGCTAAGTACGGAAAAGGTGGAAACACAGCAACATCGCAAGTACTGATATCGGCGTTCACCAGTTCGGATAATAATGCACTCGATGTTGTCATCGATGCATTCATCTTCCAGTTACCCGCGATCAATAGACGACGCATGCTGTCTCCTAAATTCAAAGAGCGCAGATGGTATCCAAGAAGCGCGAGCGACACAAGAGACAGTTCATCATTTGCCTTGATTTGCGTTTTATTTTGTCCACGGATTGCATTACGACGACCGCATCGCTTTCATTACCGCAAGCGCTTCAACCGTTTCAGCGACATCATGTACGCGCACAATACCTGCCCCATGCAATACACACAGCAAAGCGCCAGCAACACTACCAATAACACGGCGATCGGCCTTCTCCTGCTGAGTAGCCAAGCCAATCATCGCTTTACGCGACAATCCCGCTAGAATCGGTAGATTAAGAGACTGCAATTCGGATAAACGATTCAGCAACTGATAATTGTGTTCGACTGTTTTACCAAAACCAAAACCGGGGTCAATCAACAAACGCTCTTTAGACATCCCCGCTTGCTCGCAGGCTTCAATGCGCGACAACAAAAATGTCTTCACCGTCGCAACCACGTCATCATAGTGCGCCTCTTGCTGCATGGTCGCAGGCTGACCTTGCATGTGCATTAAGCACACAGGCAAGCCTGTCGCGGCCGCCGCGGCCAATGCACCAGGACGCTGTAAGGCACGCACATCATTGAGTAAGTTCGCGCCACAACGCGCGGCCTCAGTCATCAACTGAGCCGAACTGGTGTCCACCGACAAGAGCACATCCGCTTCGCTACGAATTTTTTCCAGCACCGGTAGTACCCGATCCATTTCTTCCTGCTCACTCACAGGCAACGCTCCCGGCCGAGTTGATTCGCCACCGATATCGATGATATCGGCACCTTCTTCAATCATGCGCAGCGCATGTTGCACACCTCGATCGAGCTGGGCAAACCGCCCACCATCCGAAAACGAATCGGGGGTGGTGTTCAAAATACCCATTACACGTGGCTGCGTTAGATCCAGAGTGCGATCACCGCATGCTATTTTCACGGTTATTTCCTCTTTGTTTGATGCTGACCAAGGGTAAACCATAAATGAAAAGGCGACCCGAAAGTCGCCTTATACTCGTCATGGTATCACGGTATGACTAAGGACGTTCGCCTGCGGCACCATCGGCCGAGTTCACGTCATCGGTATCATCGGCATCGGTTAAATCGCGACTTTCCTCAACCACATCAATCGTACTACCAGGATTGTTACCAGAATCGTCTGACCAAGATTTCGGCTCACGCGGCTTACGTCCAGCCATAATGTCGTCGATCTGATCCGAATCAATGGTCTCATACTCCATCAGCGCGTCTTTCATCATCTCCAGCTTATCGCGATTTTCTTCTAGAATATCGGCGGCACGCTGATAACAACGATCCAACAAATCTTTCACTTCGGCATCGATAATGCGCGCGGTTTCATCGGACAAATGCGATGCCTGACCACCACCAGAAGAGCCCAGATAGCCTTGCTGCTCTTCCTCTGAATACATTTGCGCACCCAGCTTTTCCGACAAGCCCCACTTCGTCACATAATTACGAGCAAACTTCGTGGCACGCTCAATATCATTCGATGCACCAGTGGTCACACCGTCTTTACCCAAGGTCATCTCTTCGGCGATACGACCGCCATACAAGGAGCAGATACTGCTTTCGATGCCACGCTTACTAATCGAATAACGATCTTCTTCTGGCAAGAACATGGTCACACCCAGCGCACGACCACGGGGAATAATGGATACCTTATAAACGGGATCGTGCTCCGGCACCAAACGACCAACAATGGCATGACCGGCTTCATGGTAGGCCGTGTTCGTTTTCTCTTTTTCCGACATCACCATGGTTTTGCGTTCAGCACCCATCAGAATTTTGTCTTTCGCTTTCTCAAACTCTTCCATGGTCACTAAATTGCGATTCCCACGCGCGGCAAACAAAGAGGCTTCATTAACCAAGTTCGCCAAATCGGCACCAGAAAATCCAGGCGTACCACGCGCCAACAAAGACGCATTGACATCATCAGCGACAGGCACTTTGCGCATATGCACGTGTAGAATTTGTTCACGACCACGAATGTCAGGTAAACCAACGACGACTTGGCGGTCAAAACGACCGGGGCGAAGCAGTGCCGGATCGAGAACATCTGGGCGGTTGGTGGCGGCAATCACAATCACGCCATCGTTCACTTCAAAGCCGTCCATCTCAACCAATAATTGGTTGAGGGTTTGTTCACGCTCGTCGTTACCACCGCCAATACCAACACCGCGAGAACGACCTACGGCATCGATTTCGTCAATAAAAATAATGCACGGCGCTTGTTTCTTTGCCTGTTCAAACATGTCACGGACACGAGAGGCACCGACACCAACAAACATTTCGACAAAATCGGAGCCCGAGATTGAAAAGAAAGGAACGCGCGCTTCACCCGCAATGGCTTTCGCCAATAAGGTTTTACCGGTACCCGGCTGCCCCACCATCAGTACACCACGAGGAATTTTGCCACCCAAACGCTGATACTTGCTCGGGTCACGTAAAAACTCGACCAACTCCTTCACGTCTTCTTTGGCTTCATCACAACCTGCAACATCGTCAAACGTTGTCTTGATTTGATCTTCACTCAACAACTTGGCCTTGCTCTTGCCAAAGGCCATTGGGCCGCCACGACCGCCAGCACCACCCTGCATTTGCCGCATAAAAAACATGAAGACGGCGATGATGATCAAGATGGGCAAAGCCGCCAACAACAGCTGAGCGAAGAAGCTTTGTTTTTCAGGTGCCTTACCAATGACGTCTACGCGGTGGTTTAGTAACGTATCCATGAGTTTGGCATCATGCCCAGGGATAACCGTCGTAAATGGCTGATCACCCACGGTAACGCCTTTGATATTTGGGTGCGCAATTTCAACCTGTTTTACTTGTCCGCTTTGTACAGCCGTCATGAATTGCGAGTACGTATACTCGGTACCACGATTCACCGTCTGAGCGTTGTTGAACACCATCATCAGTACGGCTGCAATCACCGCCCACAAAACGAAATTCTTTGCCATACTCGGCACCACCTCGATAGACATGGGGTTCAAAAACGTGAACCCTTTCTTTAATTTTCTAGCTTAGCAAGGATTCGCTAACCGCGAAAACCTTTCGCAACAATATACACTTCACGAGAACGAGCGCGCGATGCTTTCGGTTTTCGCACCAGCACTTTATCGAATACGGCTCGTAACTTCAGTATGTATTCATCAAATCCTTCACCTTGAAACACTTTGGCCACAAAATGGCCTTTTGGTTTCAATACGTGTGTCGCCATATCTAAGGCCAGCTCCACCAAATACATGGCACCTGGCTGATCGATAGACGCCATTCCACTCATGTTGGGGGCCATATCCGAAATTACAAGGTCAACCGGCTGGTTATTGATGGCCTGAAGCAACTCATCAAAGACCGCCTGCTCGGTAAAATCGCCCTGAATAAAGGTGACATCCGCAATGGCATCCATCGGCAGTATGTCTGAGGCAATCACGGTGCCATTGCCATTCAGCTTTTGCGCCACCACTTGCGACCAACCACCTGGGGCCGATCCCAAATCAATGACCGTCATACCCGCATGCAATAATTTGTCTTTCTCATCCAACTCCAGCAGCTTATAACTGGCTCGAGTTCGATATCCGTCTTGCTGGGCGCGCTTTACATAAATATCATCAACGTGCTCTTTTAGCCATTCGGCACTGGATTTTGAACGCGCCATAAGGGGCTTTTACTCCTGACTCAGGTATACTTACTGAAATTCCCAATAGGGAATACCATTCTAACACTGATCCACAGAGCTTCCGAAACGTATGGCAATATCAAACGACCAAAAAAAAGCCTTTCGCAGTATTGGCCACACATTAAACCCTATCGTCATGATTGCCAGCAATGGCCTAACTGATCGCGTCAAAGACGAGTTAAACCGCGCTCTCGATGATCACGAACTCATCAAAATCAAGATATCCGTCGGCGACCGTGATCTCAAGAAACAAGTTTTAACCTCTTTGCTGCAATCAACTGGCGCCGAGCTGGTTCAACAAATCGGCAATGTAGCCTTGATTTTACGTCGCAATCCGAACGCCAAACCAAGCCTAAGCAATCTGCGCCATTTGTCTTAATCACACACACAGGCGCACCGTATTGCGTTGCTCAACACACTTGTTCGGCAACGTAATAGCTTTTGAGTGTTGGAACATGACCAGTTTGGGGTAATAATGTCCGATACGTTTGTTGGCAGGCAGCGTCATCATGCCAACTCGAATCCAATAACAAGGCGACTTCATTTATGTCTGAGATAGTGCTTTCCGGGTCTGGATTGTATGTACCCCCTTTCCAGGTCACCAACGACGAGCTAGTAACCGCTTACAATCAATACGTTACCGCTTATAACGAGCAGCATGCGGACGCCATCTCTCGCGGCGAATGCGAAGCATTGCCCCTGTCCAGCAGCGAGTTTATTGAAAAAGCTTCGGGCATTAAATCACGTTATGCCATGCACAAAGACGGCATGCTTGATCCTGCGCGCATGATGCCGCGTTTTCAGCCATGCCAAGAAGGCAACGAGCCTGAAGTGGTTACTATGGGACTGGAAGCGGCGAAAGAGGCCATGGCACAAGCCAACAAACAACCAGCCGACATCGATATGCTGATTGTCGCCACCACCAATCACCAACGTGCTTATCCATCAATCGCGGTAGAAATCCAAGACAAATTGGGGATCAAGGGTTGCGCTTATGACATGGGGATTGCCTGTTCATCGGCGACGTTTGGCTTAATTTCAGCGTATGCGGCAGTAAAAGCGGGACTTGCTCAATGTGTGTTGGTCGTCAATCCTGAATTTGCGACCCCGCAAGTCAACTTAAAATCTCGTGATAGCCATTTCATCTTTGGCGATGTGGCAACCGCCGCAATCATTGAAAACGCAGCCAGCTGCCAGAGCGAATCTGCATTTACTATTTTGCATACCAAGCAGATGACACAGTACTCTGACAATATTCGCTGCGATGGTAACTACACGGATCACTGCTTCGATGATCTCCCTGAAGACCGACCGTTCTTTAAACAGCAAGGGAAAAAAGTCTTCAAAGAGCTATTGCCGTTAGTGACTCAGTTCATCGAACAACAGTTAGCCGACAACCATTTACACGCCGAAGACCTCAAGCGCATGTGGCTGCATCAGGCCAATATCAATATGAATTTATTTGCTGCCAAAAAACTGCTTGGACGCTTGCCCGAAGCCGACGAGGCGCCAATCGTGTTGGATGAATTTGCCAATACCGCCTCATCCGGATCCGTTATTGCTTTCCATCGCTACAAGAGTGATTTGGTATCTGGTGACAAAGGATTGATTTGCTCCTTTGGTGCAGGTTACTCCATCGGTAGCTTACTGATCGAAAAACGCTAAGCGCCTTGGGTACTCTTGCCTAGAGTACCCTTACCTCACTTGACCTAAGCCATTATTTCCTTTTACTCACAAAACCTTCATTAGGTAATCGACGTCTTTTGTGTCACTGTAGCGTTCTTTACGAACAAGTTAACGAGGACGCTTTATGACCCAACCGTCATCTTTTACCAAAGACGATTTACTGGCCTGCGGTCATGGCCAGTTATTTGGTGATGGCAATGCCCGCCTACCACTTCCTAATATGTTGATGATGGACCGTGTCACTCACATCAGCTCGGAAGGCGGCGAATACAACAAAGGGGAGATCATTGCGGAACTCGATATTGATCCATCGCTATGGTTTTTTGCCTGCCACTTTGAAGGTGACCCGGTTATGCCAGGCTGCTTAGGCTTAGACGCCATGTGGCAACTCGTTGGGTTTTATTTAGGCTGGCGTGGCAACCCCGGTCGTGGAAGAGCGCTCGGCTGCGGCGAAGTGAAATTTCGTGGGCAAGTGTTACCGACCGCGAAAAAAGTAACCTACCACTTACACATTCGCCGTGTCATGGAGCAAAAACTCGTCCTTGGTATTGCGGATGGTACGGTCTCGGTTGATGGTAAAGAAATCTACAGCGCCAAAGATTTGCGTGTTGGTTTATTCACCAGCACTGACGATTTCTGATCGATGACAACGTCGTCAGCATAAAAAAAGGCGCATTAAGCGCCTTTTTTTATGCTGTTAAGCCCACTTGATTCAAATGTGCTGAACACGGTCGATTTCGTACTCCACCACACCGGCTGGAATTTTGATGGCGACAATGTCGCCCTCTTCTTTTCCAATCAATGCGCGAGCAATGGGCGACGATACCGAAATACGTCCTTCTTTAATATTCGCTTCATCATCACCCACAATACGATACTGAACCGTTTCGTCCGTATCCACATTGATAATGCGAATGGTGGTACCGAATATCACTTTGCCAGTATGCGGAATGGTTTTGATATCAATCACTTGCGCATTGGATAGCTTGCCTTCCAAATCCTGAATACGACCTTCAATAAACCCCTGCTGCTCGCGCGCGGCATGGTATTCGGCATTCTCTTTCAAATCGCCATGCTCACGTGCATCGGCAATATCAGCGATTACCTTTGGTCGATCAACGGTTTTTAAACGTTGTAACTCAGCACGTAGAGCTGCTTCGCCTTCGACCGTCATTGGGTATTTCTGCATATCACTCTCCAATTACGCAACGTCGCTTAAACGATCGTCGCGTGCAATTCTTGTAAACGATGAACGTCTTTTAAGCCTTCTGAGCGAAGTGCCTCTACCACAGCAACCGCACCGGCCAACGTCGTGGTGTAATACACTTTATGTTGAAGTGCACTACGACGAATATCCGCAGAGTCCGCAATGGCTTGTGGGCCATCCGTGGTATTAACGATCAACGAAATTTGATCATTTTTGATCATATCCACAATGTGTGGGCGACCTTCAGTGACCTTATTCACGCGCTCAACCGCTAAGCCTGCCTGAGCCAGCACATGGCGCGTCCCTTCCGTGGACACTACCGTAAAGCCAAGCTCAAGCAAATGTCGTACAACCTCAACCACACCTTGCTTATCGGCTTCACGAACGGACACAAACGCCAAACCCGATTCGGGCAAGCGAGCACCAGCACCAAGCTGAGCTTTGAAGAATGCCTCACCAAAGGTTTTGCCAGCTCCCATCACCTCACCCGTTGACTTCATTTCTGGCCCTAAAATTGGATCAACCCCTTGGAACTTATTAAAGGGGAATACCGCTTCTTTGACGGAGAAGTACGGCGGAATAATTTCCTTGGTGAAGTTCAACTCGGCCAGCGTTTTACCCATCATCACTTTAGCCGCTAATGACGCCAAAGACACGCCAATGCACTTAGAAACAAAAGGCACCGTGCGCGATGCACGCGGGTTAACTTCAATCACATAGATTTCGCCATCTTGATATGCCAACTGAGTGTTCATTAAACCAATCACACCCAGCTCAAGCGCCATTTTGGCAACTTGCTCACGCATCTCATCTTGAACATCTTGTGGCAAATTATACGCTGGTAATGAACACGCAGAGTCGCCAGAGTGAATGCCTGCCTGCTCAATGTGCTGCATAATACCGCCAATCACCACTTGCTGACCGTCACAAACCGCATCGATATCCACTTCAATCGCACGATCTAGGAAGAAATCCAACAACACCGGAGAGTCATTTGACACTTTCACGGCTTCGGTCATGTAACGACGTAATGACGCTTCGTTATTAACGATTTCCATAGCTCGACCACCCAATACATACGATGGACGAACAACCAACGGGTAACCAATCTCAGCGGCGCGTAACACGGCATCCTCAGCCGAAGTAACGGTCGCATTCACAGGCTGCTTCAAGCCTAAGCGTTGGATCATTTGCTGGAAACGCTCACGATCTTCAGCACGGTCAATCGCCTCGGGCGAGGTACCGATAATCGGCACGCCAGCCGCTTCCAGCTCGTCAGCCAATTTCAGCGGTGTTTGACCGCCATACTGAACGATAACGCCTTTTGGCTTTTCTTTATCCACGATTTCAAGGACATCTTCCAACGTTACCGGTTCGAAATACAAGCGATCCGAAGTGTCGTAATCGGTAGAAACGGTTTCTGGATTGCAGTTCACCATAATGGCTTCATAGCCCATTTCTTTTGCGGCGAATGCGGCATGAACACAGCAGTAATCGAATTCGATGCCTTGACCAATGCGGTTCGGACCACCACCCAGAACAATGATTTTTTCACGATCCGTTGGATTCGCTTCACACTCTTCTTCATAGGTGGAATACATATACGCTGTATCGGTAGCAAACTCTGCCGCACAGGTATCCACGCGCTTATAGACCGGACGAATGCCCATTTTTTGACGATGCTTGCGGAATGATTTCTCGCTAACGCCCATCAATGTCGACAATCGCGCATCGGAGAATCCTTTGCGTTTTAAGCGGTAAACACGATCCGCATCCATGGCATTTAATGTGCTTTGAGCAACGGATTGCTCTTCCTTGATCAGATCTTCAATCTGCACCAAGAACCACGGATCGATGCCCGAGTATTTGTAAATCTCATCGACGTTCATGCCTGCACGGAAGGCATCGCCAACGTACCAAATCCGGTCTGCTCCCGGCGTACACAATTCCGCCACGATCTTGTCGCGCGCACCGTCCGCATTGACATCGACTTTCGGATCAAAACCCGTCGCGCCAACCTCCAATCCGCGCAGTGCTTTTTGCAACGATTCTTGCTGGGTACGACCAATCGCCATCACCTCACCCACCGACTTCATTTGCGTCGTCAAACGACCATCAGCCTGAGGGAATTTTTCAAAGGTAAAGCGTGGAATTTTGGTCACCACGTAATCAATGGACGGTTCGAACGACGCAGGCGTTCGGCCACCCGTGATGTCATTACTCAATTCATCCAAGGTGTAGCCAACGGCCAATTTCGCCGCTACTTTCGCAATCGGGAAGCCAGTCGCTTTAGAGGCCAATGCCGATGAACGAGACACACGGGGGTTCATTTCAATCACCACCATGCGACCCGTTTTGGGATCCACACCAAACTGAACGTTAGAACCACCGGTCTCAACACCGATTTCACGCAACACCGCCAAAGAAGCATCACGCATGATTTGGTATTCTTTGTCCGTCAGTGTTTGAGCTGGCGCCACGGTAATCGAGTCACCGGTATGAACGCCCATAGCATCAAAGTTTTCAATAGAACAAATAATGATGCAGTTGTCGTTTTTATCACGCACCACTTCCATTTCGTATTCTTTCCAACCAATCAGCGATTCATCAATCAGCAATTCGTTGGTGGGCGACAAATCCAAACCGCGAGTACAAATTTCTTCAAACTCTTCCTTGTTGTATGCAATACCACCGCCAGTACCGCCCATGGTGAAGGACGGACGAATAATACAAGGGAAACCGAGTTCTTTTTGCACTTCACGTGCTTCTTCCAAGCTGTGCGCAATGCCTGCACGAGGGCATTCCAAACCGATTTTCTTCATGGCTTGGTCAAAACGGTTACGATCCTCGGCTTTATCGATGGTATCGGCATTGGCACCGATCATTTCAACGCCGAATTTCTCCAACACGCCCGCCGCTTCAAGGCCCAAAGCACAGTTCAGTGCCGTTTGACCGCCCATGGTTGGCAACAGCGCATCCGGGCGTTCTTTTTCAATAATTTTGGTCACCGCCTCGACGGTAATCGGTTCTATGTACGTTGCATCCGCCATGGATGGGTCGGTCATGATGGTAGCAGGATTCGAGTTAACCAGAATGACTCGATACCCTTCTTCGCGCAGCGCTTTACACGCTTGCGCACCCGAGTAGTCAAATTCACAGGCCTGACCAATCACAATCGGTCCAGCGCCAATGATTAAAATGCTTTGTATGTCGGTACGTTTTGGCATAGTCGTGTCAGCTCTGTCTGTTATTGCTTGGCAGCATCAATGAGTTCAATAAAGTGGTCAAACAATGGCGCAACATCGCGCGGACCTGGGCTGGCTTCAGGGTGTCCCTGAAAACTAAATGCGGGTTTATCGGTACGATGAATCCCCTGCAGAGTGCCATCAAACAACGACTTATGTGTCGCTTTCAAATTGGCTGGCAAACTTGCTTCATCCACCGCAAAACCATGATTTTGAGAGGTAATCATCACCACACCGGTTGCTAAGTCTTGCACTGGGTGATTACCACCATGATGACCGTGACCCATTTTGATGGTACGTGCACCAGAAGCCAACGCCAGTAACTGATGGCCCAAGCAAATACCAAATACGGGAATATTGGTTTCTAGAATGTCTTGGATGGCACGAATGGCATAATCACAAGGCGCTGGATCGCCAGGGCCATTGGACAGGAAAATACCATCTGGCTTCATCGCCAACACGTCAGCGGCAGGCGTTTGAGCAGGAACAACCGTTAGCTCACAACCACGCTCAACCAGCATACGCAGAATATTGCGTTTCACACCAAAATCGTACGCCACGACTTTGTATTTCGCTTGCTCGGGAGCCAATGTTGCGTAGGCGGTTTGCCCCAACTTCCAGGTCGATTCTGTCCACTGGTAGGGGGCTGCTGTAGTGACTTCTTTCGCCAGATCCATACCCGCCAATCCGGGAAATGCCTTTGCAACCGCCAAGGCTTGTTCAATACTCGCCTCAGATAACGCATCTGCACCGGCCAGCAGACAACCGTTCAGTGAGCCCTTTTCGCGCAAGATACGCGTTAAACGGCGTGTGTCGATATCCGCAATACCCACCACACCATGCTCACGCAAATACGCATCCAATGCTTGTTCACTGCGGAAATTGGACGCCACTAAAGGCAGATCGCGAATCACCAGACCCTTTGCAAAAATACCGCTCGACTCTGCATCCTCGCTGTTCGTACCGTAGTTGCCAATGTGTGGATACGTTAATGTCACAATTTGATTGGCATAGGAAGGGTCGGTTAAGATTTCCTGATAACCGGTCATGGAGGTGTTAAATACAACCTCCCCTACTGACAGACCTTCGGCACCAATGCTGGTACCTTTGAAGATGCTGCCGTCTTCAAGAGCGAGTATGGCTGGCGTAGACAAAGCAAATTCCCCGAATAGATAGTTCAAACTGGCCAAGAGACGTACCGCAGGCAGGCCAAAGCCCATCAATCAGTTGCAAAAAAGCGGAATGGCACAATGCATTATTGCAACTCCATCCCGCTTTTTCGGTTGTATTTTTTTGTTCACCGCGGCACGTACTAAAACTAACACTAAATGATACTAAAAAGGCGTGACGCTGTCCAAAGTTGTTATCCGACAGGACAACTATGACAGACAGCGAGATTTCCGCTAGACTACACAAAGTTACACAATGTTACATACATTTTGCTACTCGATAGTGCTTTGAATCCTGATCAATTCAGCATTTCATACAACTAATGAGAAAGTTAACTACTGAATTCCCAGTCAATAAAGCTTCTCATTTTTGTTTATGTAACACACATACATCACGTTATTGATAAAGAGATAATGTGATTCACCGAGTAAGAGGTACTTTTATGCCATCAGCCATTGACGGTCGTCGACGTTTACAACCCGAAGAGCGTAAACAACTGTTATTGAAAACCGCTGTCGAAGTGTTTGCGCGACGGGGTATTGGCCGTGGTGGACATACAGAAATTGCTGAGGATGGCGGTGTGTCTGTCGCAACCGTGTTTAACTATTTTAATACGCGCGAAGCACTGGTAGAAGCAGTGCTGAACGAAGTGGAAAGCTATTTACTGGCATTAGCCGAAAGCATTTACCAAGAATGTGACGATCCTGTCGAAGCCATTCGAAATCACATTCATGCATTTTTGGCGAATTGCGAGTCAAATCCCGCTTACATCAAGGTGTGGCTAGAATGGAGCGCATCGGTTCGTGATGAAACCTGGCCTCACTATCTTGAATTTCAGAACAAGTTACTCGACATGATCAGCGAACAAGTGGATCGCGGCATTAAAAGCGGGCAGTTAGAGCCCGGCTTAGCCCCCAAAGAGCGTGCTCGATGGGCGCTGGGCAACGCACAAATGCTGGTATCCATGGTGTTTGATCCAAATGGCAAACCGCGCGGCATGGAGCGTATGATCGAACGCGGTTTTGATCACATGCTCGCTGTTGCCAGCGAAACAGCCTAACCGTGCGCAGCGCATAAAAAAACCGACGCATTGCGTCGGTTTTTTTATGGCACAAGATTGTTAAAAACCAAGCACATCTTGCATGTCGTACAAGCCATTCGGCTGATTCTGTAACCACAACGCGGCACGTACAGCACCTTTGGCAAAGGTCATTCGACTTTGCGCCTTGTGCGTAATTTCCACTCGCTCGCCTTCAGTGGCAAACATCACGGTATGATCACCCACCACATCCCCGCCACGAATGGTTTCAAAACCAATTTGGCGATGTGGACGAGCACCGGTAAATCCTTCACGACCATAACAAGCTACTTCGGACAAATCCCAACCCATGGTTTCCGCAACCACCTCACCCATACGCAATGCCGTACCTGAGGGCGCATCCACTTTATGACGATGATGCATTTCAATGACTTCGATATCACTGTCTTCACCCATCACCGAGGCCGCCATGCGCAGTAAGTTCAAACACAAATTCACACCAACCGAATAATTGGGAGCAAACACGATGTTCGCCTTGGATGAGATCGCTACCATGGCTTGCTTTTGCGCTTCCGACAACCCTGTCGTCCCAATCACGATGCCCTTTCCTGCGTTTGCACACACATCAATATGCGCCATGGTGGCTTCTGGCGACGTGAAATCAATCAGCACATCGAACTGATCGAGTACCGCCTCAATATCCGTCGTTACGGGAATATGCAAGACACGCCCTAATCCGGCTAAAGCACCGGCATCCACACCAACCATTGGGTCATCAGCCAGCACCAATGCCGCACCCAGCTGTGTCTCCTGATTGGCTTCAACCGCTTCAATTAAAACGCGGCCCATACGACCGGCGGCACCGGTAATAGCAATACGTGTCATGACTGTTTCCAAATCGTTCTGAATAAACTAAGAGTATCGCGCAGCGTATCAAGATACGAGCAACATTACGCCAGTCAAGTGATCGGCGCGTAGCGTTTAGATTTCTTCAAAAAACTTCTTAACGCCTTCAAACCAACTCTTTTTTTGTGGTGAATGCTTTTCTCCCGTCAGAGACTCTTGAAATTTGACCAACAACTCACGCTGCTCTGCGGTCAAATTAACGGGCGTCTCCACCTGTACGCGGCATAATAAGTCACCGGGGCCACCGCCACGAACTGGAGCAACACCCTTACCCCGCAAACGGAATAATTTACCACTTTGCGTTTCGGCCGGTATCTTCAACTTCACACGTCCATCGAGCGTGGGGACTTCCAACTCACCACCCAAAGCCGCATCGACAATACTGATCGGCACTTCACAGTACAGGTTACGACCTTCGCGCTGGAAGAGATTATGCTCCCTCACACTGACTTGCACATAAAGGTCACCGGCCGGTCCACCCATAGCACCGGCTTCACCCTCACCCGACAAACGAATACGATCCCCCGTATCCACACCGGCTGGAATTTTAACCGATAACGTCTTGGTGTCTTCTTTCACGCCACGACCATGACAACTGGTGCACGGATCTTCAATAATGGTGCCTTGGCCGCGACACGTCGGGCACGTTTGCTGCACCGAGAAAAAACCCTGCTGCATACGCACCTGGCCTTGACCATGACAGGTACCGCACGTTTTGACCGATGTCCCTGGTTTCGCGCCTGTGCCATCACACACATTACACGCTGCCAATGTCGGGATGCGTATCTGTTTTTCAACGCCACGAACGGCTTCTTCTAACGTCAACTCCAGCGTATAGCGCAAATCCGATCCACGCTGCGGGCCTGCCCGCCCTCGACCACCACGACCGCCTGCCCCAAAAATGTCGCCGAAGACATCACCAAAAATATCACTGAAATTACCAGCACCGTAACCGGCACCACCACCCTGCCCATCAACCGCCGCATGACCATACTGGTCATAAGCAGCACGTTTTTGCGCATCACCCAGCACTTCGTATGCCTCGGTGGCTTCTTTAAATTTTGCGTCTGCGTCTTTATCGTCTGGATTACGATCAGGATGATACTTCATCGCCAATTTACGATAAGCTCGCTTCAGCTCTTTGGCGTCAACATCTCGGCTAACGCCTAAAATCTCGTAATAATCACGTTTTGACATAACTCACCTGTTTTTTTGCCTTTTTATGCAACAGAAGGCATGGCTAACGGCATAAAACCGCTGCAATTTACTGCACCACGTACAGCCTATTCATACAAAAACGCGACAGTACTCCCGAGAAGACTGCCGCGTTTTGATTAAGCAATCACGACGGATTACTTGTCTTTTACTTCTTCAAACTCAGCGTCTACCACATCATCATCTGCTGAATGACCTTCCTGACCGGCATCGGCTGGCTGCGCTTGTGCTTGCTCAGCATACAGCTTTTGCGCCAAAGAAGCAGAGGCTTCACTGAGTGCATTGGTTTTTGCTTCAATCGCCTCTTTGTCATCACCCTTGATCACCGATTCAAGATCGGCAATGGCCGCTTCAATGGCTGATTTCTCATCCGCAGTCGCTTTATCACCCGCCTCTTCCAACGTCTTCTTCGTTGCGTGAATTAAACCATCAGCGGTGTTGCGCACTTGAATCAAGGCTTCAAACTTCTTATCCGCTTCCGCATTGGCTTCGGCATCGCGCACCATTTTCTCGATTTCTTCGTCACTCAAACCGGAGGACGCTTTGATCACAATGGACTGTTCTTTGCCTGTTGCCTTATCTTTCGCACTCACATTCAAGATGCCGTTGGCGTCGATGTCAAACGTCACTTCAATTTGTGGCATCCCACGAGGTGCCGGTGGAATGTCGGCCAAATCAAAACGACCCAACGACTTATTCTGTGACGCTTGCTTACGCTCACCTTGAACCACATGAATAGTTACCGCGGTCTGGTTGTCATCCGCCGTTGAGAACACTTGCGACTTCTTCGTTGGAATGGTCGTGTTTTTCTCAATCAACGCAGTGGCCACGCCACCCATGGTTTCAATACCCAAGCTTAATGGCGTTACGTCCAACAACAGTACATCTTTCACATCACCAGACAGTACCGCGCCCTGAATCGAAGCACCTACGGCAACGGCTTCATCTGGGTTCACGTCTTTACGTGGCTCTTTACCAAAGAATGCGGCTACTTTTTGCTGCACCATCGGCATACGTGTTTGACCACCCACCAAAATCACTTCGTCAATTTCACTGGCGCTTAAACCGGCGTCTTTCAACGAAATACGGCAAGGCTCCAATGAACGCTCAACCAACTCTTCAACCAAGCTTTCCAACTTAGAGCGAGTCACTTTCACGTTCAAGTGCTTAGGACCAGACGCGTCGGCCGTGATGTACGGTAAGTTCACGTCGGTTTGTTGCGCCGACGACAACTCAACCTTGGCTTTTTCTGCCGCTTCTTTTAAGCGCTGTAACGCCAATGGATCGTTGTGCAAATCAATGCCGCTGTCTTTCTTAAATTCGGCTGCCAAATACTCGATCAAACGTGAATCAAAATCTTCACCACCTAAGAAGGTATCGCCATTGGTCGCCAAAACTTCAAATTGCTTTTCACCATCAACATCGGCAATTTCAATAATGGAAATATCGAACGTACCACCACCTAAATCGTATACGGCGATGGTGCGATCACCACCTTCTTTATCCATGCCATACGCCAACGCCGCCGCTGTTGGCTCGTTAATGATGCGTTTTACATCCAGACCCGCGATTTTACCCGCGTCTTTTGTTGCCTGACGCTGTGCATCGTTAAAGTAGGCCGGTACGGTAATAACCGCTTCGGTCACACTTTCACCCAAGTAATCTTCGGCGGTTTTCTTCATCTTTTTCAAGATTTCAGCCGAAATCTGTGGTGGAGCGTAACGCTCGCCTTTCACATCAATCCACGCATCGCCATTATCCGCTTCAACGATTTTGTACGGCACCATCGAAATGTCTTTCTGGACCACATCATCTTTAAAACGACGACCAATCAAACGCTTAACCGCAAACAGCGTGTTATGTGGATTGGTCACGGCTTGACGTTTGGCTGGTTGACCCACCAAAATTTCATCATTGGCGTAGGCAATGATCGATGGCGTGGTGCGATCACCTTCCGCGTTTTCGATCACTCGTGCTTTATCACCATCCATTACCGCAACACATGAGTTGGTGGTGCCCAAATCGATACCAATAATCTTACCCATTTTCGTTCTCCTCGTGACTGTGTATCAGTCAATGTAATTCGTTGTTTCTAACACTAAGGTTGTCTTAACACTGGTTATCTATATGAGTGCGCAACCTTACTTTTCAAGGGGGCTTAAACGTCTTTTTTACGCTTTTTCGTCTATCTGAGCCGCACCTTTACTGACCATCACCATCGCAGGACGCAACAAGCGACCACTGATCGTGTAGCCTTTTTGCATCACCGCGATCACCGTATTCGGCGCCGCATTAGGATGCTCAACCATCGACATGGCTTGGTGCAATTCAGGATTGAAGGATTCGCCTTCTGGGTTCACCGCCTCAATCTGAAATTTGGCAAGGCCAGCCAAAAAACCATCCAAGGTCATTTGCACACCATCCAGCAATGGCTTGATGATGTCATCATCACCTGCGGCGGCAATGGCGCGTTCTAAATTATCCGCCACAGACAACATTTCATTGGCGAATTTCTCCAAACCAAACTTATGAGCTTTTTCGACATCCAGTTCGGCACGACGACGAACATTCTGCATTTCAGCCTGCAAGCGTAACATCTGCTCTTTGACCTCAGCCACTTCAGCGTGCGCTTGCTGCAAGGCATCATCATGGCCGTCTGTAGCGTCACCGGTTACGGCATCTTCTTCCATGAATGAAGACGTCGCTTCTAGAGATTCCTCATGAATCTTTTGCTCATCTGACATAATGTTGCTCCTCGTAAATTCTGATTAAGCTGCAAGCTATATGGGAACTAAAAAAACAGTTTCAAGGGCGATTACGGAGAAAATCCGATAGAACACTTGACAGAATCAACCACTGTATATAAAAACACTGTATATCCATTCAGATAATTGGAGCTTAATATGCTCACTCATCTTGCCATTCATCAGTTTGCTTTAGTGGAACAACTGGAATTATCGTTCACCGACGGCATGGTCGTTATAACGGGGGAAACTGGGGCAGGCAAATCCATATTATTGGATGCCCTAGGGTTAACATTGGGTCAACGCGCAGAGGCAGGCTACGTTCGCCAAGGTGCTGAGCAGGCCGATATCAGCGCTTGCTTCCATTGCAATGAAGGTGCACGCCGCTGGTTAAATGAGCGTGACATACCGGATGATGACACACTCATCTTACGCCGTGTTGTCTCGAAAGAAGGCCGATCTCGCGCTTACATCAATGGCCGTCCTGTTGCCGCCAGTGATTTGAAAGACATTGCCAAACACCTGATCGAAGTACACTCGCAACATGCCCATCAGCACTTACTGGACAAAGACAGCGCAAGAACCGTGCTCGATGCCTATGGCAACTTACAAGGATTGCAACATCAAGTAAAACAAACCTATGACGAGTGGCAAGTACGATCACAACGCTTATCGCACTTACAAACAGAAAGTGCTGAAATTCAAGCACAAAAACAGCTACTGACCTACCAGGTCGAAGAATTGCGCGAGCTTAACTTGGGCGAAGACGAAATCGAGCAACTGGAACTCGAACAAAAACGACTCGCCAGCGCTGAGTCGGTTTTGCTCAGTGGACAACAAGCCTTATCAGCGTGTTTAGGCGATGACGCGGATGGCCATGCCGCTGCACAGCTGACTTGGCAGGCGCTGACTCGGGTTGAACAAGTCGACGACCCTCACCCAACACTGCAAGAGGCAAAAGAATTACTACAACAAGCGCATATTCAGCTCGAGGAAGCCGGCGCATCACTGCGCCGCTATCTAGAACAAGTCGACATCAATCCGCATCGATTGCAACAAGTTGAGACACGATTAAGCCAAATTTTCACCATGGCTCGCAAACACCATATGCAACCTAGTGCACTCTATCAGCACTGGCAAGCCCAAGAGCACGCATTGGCCGAACTGAGCTTATCCACCGACGATTTACACGATCTGGCCCTGCACGTCGAACAACTCCAGCAACAATATGTTGAACTTGCCAAGGAGCTTTCGACGCAACGACATCATTATGCACAACAACTTGACCAAGCCATCATGAGTCATTTTGACTCGTTATCACTCGGGCGCGCTAAATTTCAAACGCACATCAAATCATTAGACATCTCTCGCGCTAGCCGAACAGGGATAGACCAAATCGAATTTCACGTACAAACGAATCCCGGAATGCCGTTTGGTCCATTGGCTAAAGTCGCATCTGGTGGTGAGTTGTCACGGATTAGCTTGGCCATTCAAGTAGTCACCGCCGCCACCTGCCAAACACCCAGCCTAATTTTTGACGAAGTGGACGTTGGCATTGGCGGTGGTACGGCGGAACGCGTAGGTCGTTTAATGCGCCGCTTAGGTGAAAGTCATCAAGTGATGTGTGTGACTCATCAGCCACAAGTCGCGGCACAAGCACATCAGCATTATCAAGTCAGTAAAATCAGTGGTGAACAGGCCACACACACACGCATTCGCGAATTGAATAACAATCAGCGAACGAAAGAATTGGCGAGAATGCTAGGGGGAGTGGACATTACTCAGCAAACGCTGGCCCATGCACAAGAAATGCTGTCGTTAGCGCAATAGCGCTAACGACATCGGCATGGGGGTTATTTTTTCTTACGAACGTACAATACCAAGCTGTGATCAACCAATTCAAAACCGTGCTCTTCGGCAATCTCATGCTGCAAGCGCTCAATTTGTGCATTGGTGAATTCAATCACCGTACCGTCTTCCATATTCACCATGTGATCATGGTGTTCACCGCGTGCCAATTCAAACACCGAGTGGCCACCATCAAAATTATGACGCTCGACCAAACCCGCGCTTTCAAATTGCGTCAACACACGATACACAGTGGCTAAACCCACGTCTTCACCGCTATCGATCAAGGAACGATACACATCCTCAGCACTCAAATGAGCGTCGGCATTGTCTTCTAAAATACTCAAAATTTTCACGCGCGGAAGCGTGACCTTGAGACCTACTTTACGCAACTCGATGTTTTGATCGGACATTGCTTTCCTCGAATATTTCACAGTAGCTTGGTTAATCGGGTATTATCGCCACACTGAGTTACAACGCAACTGACGAGACAACACCGCATGCGAGCTTTAATTCTGACCGTTTCACTCGGATTTGCAACCCTTTCTGGCCTTTCTGGATGTGCCTTCCCTGGGGTTTACAAACTCAATGTGCAACAAGGCAACATTGTTACCCAAGATATGCTGGATAAACTTACCCCTGGCATGACGCAACGACAGGTGATTTTTGTGATGGGAAACCCCGTTCTACAAAACCCCTATCAAACTCAACGTTGGGATTACTTGTATACCATGGAGCGCAGAGACAAGGTAGAGCAACGCTACACCATCAGTCTCTATTTTGATGATCAAGGGTTGTATCAGCGCCGTACTGGCGAATTACCGCAAGAAGGCACTAAATTACGAGACGACTTACGATCGCTCCCTCAACCTGAACAATCGGTCAACACGGTGAAAGATACCGAGTTTTAGCGCCAAGCCATTCAACCGTCTTTTTGCGCTTTCGCGGCGCGATTCAAACGCGCTTGCTTTGGGTCGATTAATAAAGGGCGGTAGATTTCAATGCGAATACCGTCTTTAACAATCTCTTGCTCTGGATTACGAACAGCCTTGCCAAAAATTCCGTATTTGGCATCTTCAAGATTTAATTCTGGAAACTCGGTTTGAATGCCAGACTGCTTAACCGCATCGAGTAGACTTGCGCCTTCATCGACCGTCACACTCACGATCTTTTGCTTATGCGGCAAGGCATACGCCACTTCAACATCAATCATATTAGCCATAGACCTGTTTTGCTCTTTTAACAAAGGCATCCACCATCATGCCTGCAACCTGTTTAAACACAACCCCCATGGCGGCTCCCGTAAGACGATTTTTCATTTCAAACTCCAATTCAAATGACACCTTACAGGCATCATCCGATAAACGAGAAAACAGCCATACGCCACGAAAATGGGTAAATGGTCCATCCAATAAGCGCATTTCCATACGCTCAGGCCGCATCAAATCGTTATGCGTACTGAAACTTTGTTCAATTCCCGCCTTCACAATCGTCAGCTGTGCCTCAATAAACGCATCGCTTTCTGCAATTACCTCCGTTGCGGCACAACCAGGCAAAAACTCCGGATAGCGACGTACATCATTGACCAGTTGAAACATCTGCTCAGCCGAGTACATAACCAAGGCCGAGCGACTGATGTGTGTCATAACGATACCTTTTAACGAAGACCAATAATGAATATATAGAAAACCGCGACCGGTGAAATAAAGCGCAGCACAAAGTACCACACAGAAAATAGCATTGGAGATCGTAAGCGTGCTTCTTGTGCAACCGCATCACGCGTCATAAACCAACCAACAAACAGCGCAATAAAGACCCCACCCAACGGCATCATGATATTGGCAGACAGGTACTCCATCACATTAAAGAACGTGGCACCGGAAAAAGCGACGGTCATGACATCCGTCGAAATCCACTGCTCACGCAACTGCGCCACATCGGCCCACCAGTAAAATGCCAGAGGCTGCACAACCTCCGTTTCTACCAAGGTACCTGTGACTGACACCAATATTTGGTAATCGCCCCATTCGTTGAACGACAACACCGTGCCCAATCCCAGTAGCCATGCAAAGCCACACACGGCCAATGTGGCTGAAATACGCCCGTATCCTTTCTCGACGGCCCATGCAACTGCAGGCTCGGCAATCGAAATAGCAGAACTCCAAGCGGCAATCGCCACCAAAATAAAGAACGCCGTACCAATCAAGGTGCCACCGGGCAAACCGGCAAACGCAATCGGCAGCGTTTTGAACAACAAACCTGGCCCAGCATCGGGTTGCAAGCCATTACTAAACACCACAGAGAAAATAATCAAACCAGCCACCAGCGCCACCAAGGTATCCAATACCGCAACGGTCATGACCGTTTTACCTAGCGGCGCCCTATCTGGCATGTAGGCACCGTACGCCATAATCGCCCCCATACCCAAACTCAGCGTAAAGAATGCATGACCCAATGCGACAACCACACTGTTTCCACTCAATTTGCTGATATCAAACGAAAACAAAAAGCGCCAGCCTTCCGCAAAACCCGACGTTGTTAAACTGTATATGAACAGTGCTAGCAACATTATGAATAATAGTGGCATTAACAATCGTAACGATTTTTCCAAACCCTGCTGTACACCGCGAGCAATCACAACACCCGTTAGCACCATGAAACACGTATGCAACAGCAGCAACATCAATGGGCTAGCCAATAACTGAGAGAATGACTGCGTAACCTGATCCGCCATGGACAGCTCAACAGGAGGGATCTGACTCATATCCAAGACGGGAGTTAAAAACTCCCCCGAAGCCAATTTTGCGACATACGCCAGTGTCCATCCCGCAATGACACTGTAAAAAGACAAAATGAAAAAACCAGCCACAGCACCCAACCAGCCCACGCCGCGAAAAATACGCGGCGCCGATGCCTCTTTCGCCAAATGCTGCATGGTATGAATAGGACTCATGCGCCCTTTGCGGCCAATCAACACCTCGGCCATCATCACCGGAATGCCGGCTACTAAAATACAGAGCAAATACAACACAACAAACGCACCACCACCATTTTCGCCGGTGATGTACGGAAATTTCCAAATATTTCCTAAACCAACCGCCGAACCGGTAGCGGCCAAAATAAACGTCCAGCGACTAAGCCACTGGCCATGAATCCCTCGATGAGAATCTGTCATGAGTCATTTGCCTGTAAAAATCTGGCGCTATTGTCGAAGATTTGTTCGCTAGGCTCAAGTTAGATCACATACATCTACTGCCCATTCCTGACCGGCTCAGATATAATGCTCCACTATGAGCACTAAAAAGAAACCGAAAGCCGGTAGTAGCACTATCGCACTCAATAAAAAAGCCCGTCACGATTTCTTCCTAGAGGATAAAATCGAGGCGGGGTTATGCCTCACCGGCTGGGAAGTAAAATCACTCCGCCAAGGCAAATGCCAATTGGTCGACAGCTACGTCGTCATCGACAAAGGTGAAGCGTGGCTTACGGGGGCGTTAATTACCCCGCTGCATCAAGCGTCGACACACTTGGTTACCGAGCCACGCCGCCCACGAAAATTGCTGCTGCACAAGCGTGAAATCGAGCGTTTGATGCAAAAAATCAATGCCAAAGGTTATACCTGCGTCTGTACGGCATTGTATTGGAAAGGCCCTCACGTTAAGGCAGAAATAGCCTCGGCCAAGGGGAAACAAAATCACGACAAGCGCGATGCCTCAAAAGATCGTGATTGGGCCAAACAAAAAGAACGCATCATGAAACATTCGACACGCTAGGGCGTAAAGCAGTACCCAGTGTCGTAGGATGATGTTAGAATGTTTAGGTTACTCGGGTTGAACTTCCACTATTCAACCCCATCATAGTAACAAGCAACATAGACTGTGCTAAACCAAGAATTCGGGGATGATTAGGATTCGACGTTGATTACAAAGCTATGGGTGCATGCCGAGAGCGTATAGCGATCTCGTTAATAAACGTTATACAAAGTTATAGTCGCAAACGACGAAAACTACGCACTAGCAGCTTAATCCCTGCTAACCTCCGAAGCTAGGTGCCTGTAACTAGCGGACGAGGGCATCGCCCTACAGGATCGCCTGGACGCTTCGCTCGGAGCCGAACGGTTAAAACTCAATCGAGCTCGTTGGCTACGCCCTGCCTCTTGGGCCGTACTCGACTAAATCAATAAAGAAGGCTAAGCATGTAGATCCTCTAGTGGAGGATTGGCGGACGCGGGTTCAAATCCCGCCATCTCCACCAAACAAAAACCCTAACAGATTGATTCTGTTAGGGTTTTTTCTTTTCTGGAGCACTGTTATTACCGTTATTGCCATCAAGCCTAGCGGTTAACCGTAACCGCATTCAGAATATGGATAGCAAAACACTGAAGATAATCAATAACCCGCATTTTCTTCTCATTGTGCGTCAATACCCATGTCATACCACATCATGACAATGTTATATTCAAGCTGTAATGGCTTTACAAAGTATTGAATCTTTTCGTACGCATGGCACACCACGGATACACAACATAAGGAGTCAGTCATGTTCGGCTTAGTGGGCGTTTTTATCGCATTAACACTGTTGATCGTGTTGGCGTATCGAGGTGTCAGCGTACTTATTTTAGCCCCGGCCATGGCGTTATTAGCCACCCTATTTGCTGTTGGTACGCCGCTCATGGCGACCTATACCCAATTGTTCATGAGTGCGACTGGGCAATTTATTATTCAGTTTTTTCCGTTGTTTTTATTGGGAGCCTTGTTTGGCAAACTGATGGATGACAGCGGCTCTGCCGAAACCATTGCTCGTCGCATTGTCGCTCAACTCGGACCCGAGCGTGCCATTCTGGCGGTGGTACTGGCTTGTGCGGTATTGACCTACGGCGGCGTGTCGTTGTTTGTCGTTGCTTTTGCGATCTACCCCATAGGGGCGGCCTTGTTTCGCCAAGCCAACATTCCTAAACGTTTGCTTCCCGCGACCATTGCCCTCGGTGCATTTACCTTTACCATGACCGCACTACCCGGCACGCCAGCGATACAAAACGCGATCCCGATGCCGTTTTTTGGCACAACCCCCTTTGCCGCTCCATTTTTAGGCATCATTGCCGCTGCGGTCATGTTTGTCTGTGGTTTGCTGTGGCTAACTCGACAATCCACCTTGGCGACTCACGCACAAGAAGGTTATGGTGATCATCAAGATCAATCCAGTCAGCTAAGCGCATCATCCGCACAAGATACGCCCTCGGCCGCGTCCCTACCCAGCTTCACGATCGCTATCGCACCGGTCATTATGGTGATTATTCTAAATTACCTGTTCGCCAGTGTGATTTTTCCGGCCATGAATACCGACTACTTAGCCAACGCACTGTATGGCACAACGGATATTCAGTCGGTCAGGGGGATTTGGGCAATCATTGTGTCATTAACCAGTGCGTCATTGCTGGTCATGGTACTGAATTTCTCGCGCTTGCGGCATTTACAACACACTCTCGATCGCGGTGCCAGTGATGCCGTGTTACCTATTTTCAATACCGCCAGCTTAGTGGGGTTTGGCGCTGTCATTGCTGCCTTACCGGCCTTTGAATTAGTGAAATTAGGCATCGATCAACTCAGTGGCGGTAATCCACTGGTTTCGCTCGCCATTTCGGTTAACGTATTGGCTGGCGTAACTGGGTCAGCTTCCGGCGGCATGACCATAGCGCTGCAATCGTTGGGCAGCGAATATTTAGCCATGGCCGAGCAATCGAATATTGCTCCCGAGTTATTGCATCGTGTCACAACCGTTGCCACGGGCGGACTAGACAGCTTGCCGCATAACGGTGCGGTGGTAACGTTACTGTCGATTTGCGGGCTAACCCACCGAGAAGCCTACAAAGATATTTTCATGGTAGCAGTCGCATTCCCCATTATCGCGTTAGTCCTTTTAATCATACTTGGCTCAATATTTGGATCTTTTTAATTCGCTACACTGTCATTCAACAAACAGACACCGTTTGTCAACTTAGTGCCACAATCAACACGGAGTGAACATGGAAAAGCTCAATCTCGTTTACATCGAACACGCGCATGCCCTCGATAGCCAAGATGCCTTACAACAACTGAGTTCGAATACAGACGGGTTAAGCCACGATGAAGCACAACAACGGCTTGCATCCGTTGGCCCTAATCGTCTCCCAGAGCCAGAAAAAGAAGGACTGATTAAGCGCTTTTTTAAGCACTTTAACGACATCCTCATTTACATTCTGTTGGTTGCGGCGGGCATCACTGCTCTACTGGGGCACTGGATTGATACGTGGGTGATACTGAGCGTCGTCGTCATCAACGCCATCATTGGGTTTATTCAAGAAGGCAAAGCAGAACAAGCACTCGATGGCATTCGTAAAATGCTGTCTACCAAGGCTCAAGTTAAGCGGGATGGTGCTTGGATGGATATTGCTGCGGAAGAATTGATACCTGGCGACATCATTCGTTTGCGCTCGGGCGATCGTGTTCCTGCCGATATTCGATTGTTTGACTGCACCAATCTTCGTATCGAAGAATCCGCACTCACTGGCGAATCGGTACCCTCTGACAAACAAACCGCCGCTGTCGATACCAATGCCGGTATCGGCGACCGTTTCGGCATGGCATTTTCAGGAACAATGGTTGCCGCTGGTCGAGGTGTCGGAGTGGTGGTGGCAACCGGAGCACACACCGAACTTGGTCGTATTAATCGCATGATCGCGGAGGTACAAACTCTACAAACGCCACTAACGCGGCAAATGGCCGAATTCAGTAAAATACTCTCTGTCGCCATTGTGGGGTTAGCATTGCTCATGTTGGCCATCGGCTATGTCTTACACGATTACCCGATGGCTGAATTGTTTCTAGCGGCCATCGGATTTGCTGTCGCGGCCATCCCTGAAGGCTTACCGGCCATCCTCACCATTACCTTAGCACTTGGCGTGCAGCGCATGGCGGGGCGTAATGCCATTACACGAAAATTAACCGCCGTTGAAACGCTGGGTTCCGTTACCGTCGTCTGCTCCGACAAAACTGGCACGCTCACCAAAAACGAAATGACCGTTCGACACATCATTACCCGTGCCGGAGACTATGTGGTGGAAGGCACTGGGTATCAGCCGCAAGGCGATATTACCCATCAAGGCCAGCGTGTCGATTTTCGCGAACACCAGCATTTGCACGCCATTATCGAGGTCGCTGCCGTCGCTAATGACACCCACATTCATGAACATCAAGGTGAATGGCGCGTTACCGGCGAACCCACTGAAGGCGCATTGCGTACCCTAGCCATGAAAGCCAATTTTGATCACAGCCAACACGAACGTCATGACAGCATTCCGTTTGAATCGGCGAATAAATTCATGGCAACGCTCAATTCACACCCCCAACAAGAGCGCCGAATTTTGCTCAAAGGCGCGCCAGATCGATTGTTGCAACGCTGCACGCACGAACTGAACGCCAATGGCGATGTGGTCGAGTTGGATCACGATTTTTGGGTAGCGCACATAGACGAACTGGGTGCCGAAGGACTACGCATACTTGCAGCTGCCAGCCGTAACGTGACGGATGAACAAGACAAACTCGTTATGAATGATCTTGATAGCGGCATGGTGTTTTTAGGCTTAATTGGCATCATTGATCCACCGCGACCAGAAGCCATAGCCGCTATTCGCTCCTGCCATGAAGCGGGCATTCGCGTCAAAATGATTACCGGTGACCACGCCGGAACCGCACGCGCTATTGGTATAGAAATGGGCATAGGTAGCGCGGAAAACCTGAAAGTCATTTCCGGAAATGACATCGAAACGGCATCGGATGACGCATTGCAGGTGATCGCCCACGATTGCGATATTTTTGCCCGAACCAGCCCTGAACATAAGCTGCGTCTAGTCACGGCGTTACAAGCACGAGGTGACGTAGTGGCCATGACAGGTGATGGCGTCAATGATGCACCCGCCCTCAAGCGCGCTGATGTCGGTGTGGCGATGGGCATCAAAGGCACTGAAGCCACCAAAGAAGCCGCTGACATTGTCTTAGCCGATGACAATTTTTCCTCGATTGAACGCGCCATCGAAGAAGGCCGAACCATTTACGACAACTTAAAAAAAGCCATTCTCTTTATTTTGCCCACCAATGGGGCACAAGGTTTGGTGATGTTGGCCGCCATTATTTTTGGCCTTACGCTGCCACTTACCCCCGTACAAATACTGTGGGTTAATATGGTGGTGGCCGTCACCTTAGCATTGGCGCTCGCCTTTGAACCTGCAGAACCTGGGGTGATGCAACGTCCACCGCGCAAACCTGGGGCTGCCATCATGGATCTCGCTATGCTGCTGCGCTTAGCCTTGGTATCCGTATTGATTGGTTGTGCAACCATCATCTTGTTTGAGATCGAGCTAATGCGTGGTATGGCTCTCGAAACGGCACGCACCATGGCCGTGAATACGTTGGTTATTGCGCAAACCTTTTACCTATTCAATGCCCGCTTCCTAACGGAATCCAGCTTGCGATTAAGCCGGTTATTCACCAATTCCGCCGCACTGATTGCGGTGGGTGTACTCATCGTACTGCAACTGGCCTTTGTCTACTTACCCACCATGAACCTATGGTTTGGCACCGCACCCTTGGAACTACGTCACTGGCTGATGCCGTTAGCCATCGGCTTTGTGGTGTTCTTAATCATTGAAGGAGAAAAAGCCATCACGCGTCGACGCCGCTGAAATAGCCTATCCACATGTTGCCATATTGCGCTAGGTCAGGTTTGCACCGTCCAAATACAGCTATCCTATTGGTAGTTACTCATTTTTACTGATAGGAAGTGGATGCATGATGTCGTTACTTTCGGCGCTGTTGCGACAATCGCGTGATAGTGTGCGCGATCTTGCGCCCGTCGTACTCGTCATTGCTTTTTTTCAAATCATTGTCATTCGACAGCCCCTGCCCGAACACGTCGCCTTGTTCGACCTGTTATTGGGGTTAATCATGGTAGTGGTTGGCTTGACGTTATTCATACAAGGATTGCAACTCGGACTCTTTCCCGTTGGCGAAAACTTAGCGCAAGCCTTTGCGCGTAAAGGCTCCGTATTTTGGTTGGTTTTGTTTGCCTTTGCTCTAGGATTTGGTTCAACCGTTGCCGAACCCGCATTAATTGCGGTCACAGCGAAAGCCGCCGAAGTGATCAGTGCGGCTAGCCTTGTTCCTCTAACCGTTCAAGAACAAGCCAGTTACGCATTCGAGTTACGCATGGTGGTTGCCATCTCTGTAGGGGCCGCAGTGGTATTGGGGGTAATGCGCATCATCAAAGGTTGGCCATTGCATTGGTTGATTATTGGCGGCTATGTGCTCGTTCTTCTGCTCACTCTGGTCGCGCCGCCGACCATTATTGGCATTGCCTACGATTCTGGTGGCGTCACCACATCCACCATTACGGTGCCGTTAGTGACCGCACTGGGTGTCGGTTTGGCGACCGCCATTAAGGGACGAAACCCCATGTTGGATGGTTTTGGCTTGATTGCCTTCGCATCGGTTATGCCGATCTTATTTGTTCTCATTTTTGGCATCACTCGGAGTCTCTAACATGACCTCATTCCTCATCATGTTATGGAGTACCGCATTGGATATATTGCCCATTGTCGCCATTATTTTTGGCTTTCAGTACGGCATTATCCGCAAACCCATTAAACACCTGAGTCGTGTATTGGTCGGCTTTTTGCTGGTGCTGCTTGGCCTCACCTTTTTTTTACTCGGTTTGGAAAAAGCCTTGTTCCCAATGGGCGAATTGATGGCAATACAGCTGACATCCGATGCCTTTTTACCCGCCCTTGGAACCGCGGCAGAACGGCATTGGTCTGATTATTATTGGGTGTATATCTTTGCCTTTACCATTGGCGCAACCACCACCATTGCCGAACCATCATTGATTGCCGTCGCCATCAAAGCCGAAGAAATTTCGGGTGGCACCATCAACCCTCTTATGCTTCGTTTAGCCGTTGCTTTGGGAATGGCAATCGGCATTACCTTAGGCACTTGGCGGATTGTCATGGGCTATCCATTACATTGGTTTGTGCTCATTGCTTATGCGCTGGTGATCTTACAAACCTTGCGCTCCCCAAAAAGCATCATTCCTTTGGCCTTTGATTCCGGTGGCGTGACCACATCAACCATAACCGTGCCCATCATTGCCGCGCTGGGATTAGGGCTGGCCACCAACATTCCAGGTCGCAGCCCTATACTGGACGGGTTTGGCATGATTGCCTTAGCCTGTTTATTCCCGATCATTACCGTCATGGGCTATGCCCAACTCGCGGCTTGGTTGGAACAACGCAATAAAAAAATCGAAACTCAACACCGGTAACCTCGAGGACACTATCATGCGCTTTAAACTGATTATCGCCTTTGTCGATGACGATAAAACCGATGACATTCTCGATGCCTCGCGTGATGCTGGCGCAACGGGTGCCACCATCATTAATAATGCCAGAGGCGAAGGACTGAAAAAAACCACGGGGATCTTTGGCTTAGAAATTAACGCTCAACGCGATGTATTACTGCTGCTTGTGGAAGAAAATCGCTGTCGCCACATTCTAGAAACCATCGCCAACGTTGGCCAGTTTGACGACTCACCCGGAACAGGAATTGCCTTACAAATTGATGTCGAAGACGCCGTTGGGGTCAAGCATCAAATCGAAAAACTGGCGGCCGATTTCGCCACTCACTCATAAGGAGCCCACCATGACTCAGCCGATTATTCGCGTGAAAGACGTGATGCATGCAGGACACTGTGAAGTCGATGGTTTAATGACCGTTGCCGATGCATTGGTGTGTATGCGCGAAAAAGATGCCCATGCACTCATCATCAAAAAACGCGATGAAAATGACGAATACGGTTTGGTGCTGGTCTCTGACATCGCCAAAAAAGTATTGGCACCGCATCGTGCACCCGACCGCGTCAATCTCTATGAGATCATGTCCAAACCGGTTTTAAGCGTACTGCCCGATATGCAAGTTCGTTACTGCGCCCGATTGTTCAACCAGTTTGGTTTAACCATTGCGCCGGTCATTGACCACGATGGCCGAGTGCTGGGCATGATTAATTACGATGATTTGGTATTACGCGGCTTAGCCCTCTGATGCATTTACTGGCGTTCGCGCCAGTAAATGATGCGATCATGACCGCGATACACACCAAACTGTGCCTGGGCACGGGGTGAGGTTAACGTGCCATCGTTATTAAAATCATCGCGTAACCAAACAGGCACAGCGTACTCTACCTCGACCTGCCCAACATCCGGCAAACCCGGCACCGCCGTCGGAGCACGCAGCACAATCGCGCCCACGCCATCACCATTGATCAGTGTCCCCGTCGTACCATTCACTTCCGTCAACGTCGTCGGTGTTAGCGACACATTGCCAACGGCATCGTACGACCAACAACTGTCGTCCGTATTGCGTATAAAGCGCCCGCTCTGATAAAACTCGGTGCGCAACGACAAGGGTAAATCTTGATTTTCAGGGCCAAAGCCATTGTCTACCCACAACCGACCATAACGCAGTGCAAAATTCGCCGCAGGCGAGAAGGTAAAAGGAGAACTCAATAAACCAACGCCATCACTGTCATTCACCGTCAAACCGAATGTCACATCCGGTGCAAACGGGTCAACTCGACTGGTGGGTGTTTTTACGTAAGTCAATTGATCCAATGCACTGAAATCATAACGTAACTGACCATTTCCTAAGGCATTCAACCCTGCAGCGCCTGCCGTGCTATTCAACGCCAACGGTGAACTGTCAGTGGCCAGTGCAACGTTATCCTGACTGGGCCATTGCACGCCCACACCGGCACTGTTCAAGCGTAAGAAATTGCCTTGCGTGTAATTCTGCGTGACTTGCCCCACTCCATTACGCGCAATCAAATCAACACGAGGAGGAACAAGCCAATTGAGCGACTGGCCACTGTAGGCAAAGGCCGACGACGTTTGGCAATACGGCGCAAGCTCTGGGCTATTCGCTAGGTTCGCCGTAAAGTGGTCAGGCGTAATACGCCCCATGGCATGACTCACTGCGGAATCCAATGTAATACCCAAATAAGGCGCACTCGGCGTGACACGCACCGCAAACACACCGACTTCCGAAAACGACACGGGTACGGTATTAGCAGACGTCGATGCACTGTAAGTCAAACTCGCGGGCGACACCGTGGCATTAACACCCGTCGCCGGTGCAATGAGCTCACTGCTCAACGCCATGGTATTCATGGCAAAACTGGGCGTAGGTGAATTACCGCTGCAAAAATCCGTATCGCCATCCACCTGCCACGCCATTGCTTGCACCGACAACGGAATATTCTCACTCGCCTTGGCCAACGCTGGGCAGGCATCGTAAGGTGCGCTACAGGCAGTACTAGCCTGCACGCAAAAGCCCGCTGGATAACTAACAAATTGCGTATTGCCCGTCATGCTCAAACCCGCATCATCGCCACTGGGTTGTAAGCGAGCATTCACTTGCATACGCCCCACATCGGCGTAGTTAATGGGCACACTAGCAACACCATTTGCGTCGAATGCCACCGTTTGCGCACTGGCACTGGCTTCACTCATGCCGATATCGTTGCCCTGAATCGACAGCGGCCAGTTGGCAACACGGCCACTGCTACCGGGGTTCACGTAAGTGCCCCAAAATTCAAGCGTCTTATTGGTATTGCTAAAACCGGGCACGCACGCTTGCGTCGCATCGTCTTTTTTAATGGCACGAACCTCAAGGGTTTCACCCCGATTGGCAGGAAAGTCTGGCACCGACAACGCAAAACCCGAATCGGCAAAGGTGATGTTGCAATTGGTGCCGAGTGCACCGCCGTCACGGGAACACAAATTTTGCGAAAAAGGTCGCTGAGCTGGAGTCGAGCCAGCAATACCCACAGACACCGTATCCTCAGAGGTATTACGTACCTGCACCGTACCACTACCGCCGGTAATGACTTGTGGACTACCCACGGCCTGTCCATTAATACTCATGGTGACACTCACTGGCTCTGTCACTTGTTGTGTGCAATTCGGATTTGCACAAGCAACCACCGTGACTTCTTTCGCGCTGCAAGTTAAAGCCGACGATGAAAAGCTTAACCGGAAGTGATCAACTAAGGTGCCAATATCATTGATTTCATTCGCACACACCTGCAAATTATCAATCGCATGGTTATTCACTGCATCTCCCGTAGCCCCCGTGAACGACAGCATTAAATTTTGTGGGATAGCTGCCTGACCTAATAAGTTCACTACATTAAACGGTTCAATTACACTGACAAATGCACCACTAGAAGTCGTACGTCGAGCAACACTCACCATGACCTGATTGTCTACTGTTGCATCAATAGTGAAACGATATCGAAAACCTGGTCCTGGATTTGGATTCTGATTAAAAAAACTGGGATCAACATCTAGGGAATTAGAAAATCGAGTATTTGCTAGAAAAAAATATCCTGCATTGCCATTACCAGAGCCTCGAATAGTGACACTGTCAGACCTGCGCCCCGGTCCTCCGATACGACCCTCTGTAGGGTTGCTGAAATTACCGAATTCATCTAATGCAATCCCTAACCAACCACCAGCAAAACCAGGATCGCCATTATCACGTTGCGCATAACCGAGTGAACCACCAAAGCTACCTGCTTGCGGAGTAATGCTGGCATCTGAAAAGACCACAGCCATACCATCGCCACCCTCATTACCCCCAAATAATCGATACGATCTCCATGCAAAATGATCAAATTCTATTTGAATACGATTATTGGCCGCAGGAAACCATCGTTGCAACGTTACCGCAGTCGATTGCTGATTTTGATTTTCTGTTAATAACAAACGACCATTATTCGTTGTTGGTGTAAAATTCCCAGCGAACCGACCAGCAACCCAGTTACTTCCCAAATTGTTACGATTAAAATTATCAGAAAAACTCGTAATATCGCACACGGGTGGAGGGACACAAGCATTCGGAGAACAACTGCCAATAACAACACTGTTACCATTGAGTTCAACCGCACTGTATGACGGTGCAACAAAATCGCCATACGCCAAACCAGTATTATTCAGCGTAATCGCATTAAACTGTGACGTTACTGAAATCGGACTGGATGATGACCCTAATGTCCCCCCCGTAAAGGCCACAGAACCTGCATTAACCGTACCTGAGGTCATTATCACGCCATTAAAAACAGCCGGATTATTCGGCGAGCTGAAATCACCAGCGATTGTACCGCCACTAATGCTTAGAGAAGAATTGGTTGACTGCGCACCTCCTAACAAGTCCGTTCCATTGGTGGTGACATCACAACAAGAACTAACAACCAGCCCACCCACTTGACCACCGGTTAAATTAATCGTGCCGTTAGTGGCCGACAACGAACCCGTAATTACTGCACCATTTAGCGTTACGCCATTTCTAGCAGATACATTACCGTTAACAATCAGGCCGCTCGAGCTAGCAACCGTACTGTTGGTGACCACATCACCATTCACCGTTGTACTATTCAGGGTTAGTTGTCCTGATGCTGATGTAATATTACCGTAAACAGTCGTACCAGCACTGCCATCTATCGAGCCGAATGTAGATTCTAAATTGATACGCTGACCCAAATTGCCAATGACAACATTGGGTAAATTGAAACCCGCATTGGCAACTAATGTTGAACCATTATGCCCAATCACCTGATCACCACTATTCAGAGATATACGCTGACTACACACATACGTTGACCCTGTAACAGACCAACTCCCACTGCAAGGAGGGCGTTGCCCCACGCTTAAGTCATACGTTGCCGACATCGCATTCGATGTCGATATAGCCAATAAGAAAAGCATCAATATTCGCATCAGCGCACCCCTACTTCAATTTGCCGCTGTGCTTGCAACGTGCCATCACCGCATTGTCCTCGACTCAGCAAAACGTACTGAGATTCACCGTCAATCAGCAGCTCGCGACAGCTGACTTCGGCACTGCACTGATTCAACCCCGCAACGGTAAACGTTTGTTGATAAAACGGGCTGGTTGCGCAAGCACGACCGGCACTACCGTCGGGGGGAATAAGTACGTTTAGGGCCAATTCAATACCCGATTCGGCGGCATAAAACGCGCGTAACGATAACAATTGCAACGATGAACCATCGGCCGACGACTGTTGCAACCGTGCCATGGTGGTAATCACCAACGCCAACACGGTAATCACGAAAATAGCCGCCGGTAAGCCAAAGCCCCCTTGCTTGATAAGCTGAGGGGAACTGACGCCGTTAACCGGCTTTATGAACTCGTATTGACGATTAGGGAACATTGCGTATCTGCACCTCTTGCGCAAACGGCAGTGATAATCCGGTGTTCGTACCCATGCGCCAGCTCATACTGACCAAACCATTGCGCTGCAAGGTGGGTGGCTCGACACGGAATTGCACACTGTTCAGTGACAATGGATAACCAATCACACTGCGACCCGCTGCCTCGGTAGCAGGTAATGCCGCAGGCAGGTTATTGATATTGGTAACAAAGCCATAATCCCGATACTGGTAAACAAATGAGCCTTGCTGGCAAATCGCCTCGGGGCTGCCACTGATAAACGCTCGCTGAGTCGGCGAATGTGCCGGAAACGTGTGCACTGCGGCCAACGCTACCGTAACCTCGGTACTACCCGCCGCCAAGGTCACCGGCTGACTGCTAACCACGCCCGAATTTGAGAGAGTATAAAGCGAAGCCAAGTTGGCCCACGGGTATACCACCCAATAGCCTGTCACGCTGTCGGTGGCCGACACAGGAACGGCCTGCAACGAAGCAATTGGCTGAGCCACGTCGAGTTGAGTATAACGGGTGGCCGCCAATAACGGCAGATACTCAATGCAACGACCATCGCTCGTCACTCGTACGCTGCCCGGTATCGATTGCCGTAACGCACGGCTGACACGTTCATTCAACAGCTGTGCACTGGCGCTGAGCTGCTGACGTTCGGCGGTATCTTGGCTGCCCTGCACACTGCGGCTGATAAACTGCACTGACACCACCGCCAGCACCGAGCCAACGACGATAACAATCAGCAATTCGATTAAGGTGAATCCACGACGGCGCTGCATCAGTAATTCCCCTTGTACACAGCGAAACGAGCGATTTGATTGCGCGGGTCTTGCACCGTTAATTGAATCAACTTCGCACCGTGGGTATTCACACCCACATCGTTCACGCACTGCACCGAGACGCTCACACGGTAGCCGTCGTACAACCCCGCTAACGATTGATCAATTAAGGCGGGCTGTTCTTGGTCGATGATGTCGTAATCATCAACGTCGTTAAAATCCGCCCGCGCTTCGCCATTATTGCCGACGCGACAAGGGCCAGTGTAAGCCGGTATACCGCCCAAACCCGTGTCGTGATCGAAGCCACGCGCAAGAATTTCATCAAAATACAGTTGCGCCAATTGCGCACTCTTGTTTTGGCTAAAACCATCGGCGCTGCGGCCAATGAGTAACGAAAAGGCACTGAGACTGGCCGACAAAGCAATGGCCATGATGACAATGGTTAACACCAGCTCCACCAAGGTGGCACCGGTTGAGCTTGCATAACGAGAACGAGTCGATAAGCGCGTCATAAGCACCCCCTACTTGCCGCTATGGCTGACATGCTGCGGCATAAGCAAAGCCGCTGCTGGCCACACACAAGGCCTGTGTGGATGCACCCTGCACCAACCACGATTGCGACTCGGGTAAGCGACCTTGACCATCAAACGTCAGGCTGATCACTTGGCCATTGGCTAGCGTCACACCGTTAATTTGTAGTTGGGCGCCGTCCCGCGCCACGCGCTCATCGTACAAGGTGCTGGCCGCTTGCTGAATGCGCACCTGCCACGCCTCGCTGCTTTGGGTTAATTGCAATGACACGGGCTGACTGTCATCGACAAAAGCCAGCGCGCGCTGCTGTGCCAATTGCAGTAAGGCGACCAACTGCTCACGTGCCGCTAAGGCGCTGTACGCCGACGGCGCCAAAAAGCGACTGGCGGCAAACGCCGCCAGTAACGATAACAACACCAACACCAAAATCAGCTCCACCAAGGTGAAGCCGACTTCGGTACGACGGCGGTTAGGCATTAGCACTCGTCAGGAGTAATAACAACTGAAAATGGTGCGCTAGCGGTAGCTGCATTGTAAGTAACAAAACAATCTTCTCGCAAAGTTAAGGTAATACCAGTAGCAATAGTTGCCAGTACATAATCGGCTTGACCTGCGTCAAACTCAGCTTGTGTACCAGCCGATACTTGTGCCGCTCTAATAATGCCATTCGCATTGGCGGTCGGATAGCCATTCACCATATTGATAGTTACCCCATCCAAAATAACGTCCGCATCTGATGCTGCACCATTCGCCAGCTGTTGCGCACGAGCAATGTTCGCCGACGAACGCAACGCACCCGCCAAACCATTCAAACTGGCTTCACGCGCACTCGAACCAAAATCCGCAAACCGTGGCAACGCAAACGCCGACAGCACCCCTAAAATCACAATCACCATGATCAATTCGATCAGCGTAAAACCTGCTTGTTTTTTCATAGTCCGACTCCTGCTTGTTTATCGGATAATCCAATTTACACGACCGTTGGTCGCATCATACTCTATCAAGCCCACCCCAGAAGGATGGTCAAACTGACAGCGTCCTTGCTGCACTCGCGCTTGGTAACGAATGTCCGAGGCGCAGCCCCATAACGATTCGCGACCTTGCTGACTCAGCTGAGCTGAGCGCGATTGACAGTCTTGACCATCAATCATCAAGGCAGTCCACAACCTTGCACAACGTTCAGCCGAATCCATTACGGGGTTCCACTGAAATTGATCTTGCTCGCCAGCATCGACTGGCCAGCCTTGCTCCGACAACGCCAGTGTCTGACCGGCAAACTCGGTTAACACCTTAGGCGCGGTGGGCTGCCCTTGCACAAACCACCACTCACGGACAAACAACAACGCCGAACGAAAGTGCACGCCACTGGCTTGTAACTCCGCTACGCGAGCTTTGTCCATGACCGCTTGAATACGCGTTAGCAATAGCGTCATGACCATCGCCAGCAACACCACCGCCACGACCGTCACCATCAATCGAGCATGTAATCGTGCTGCCATGCTGGCTTGAGCCCTTGCCATGTATCCATCACCACTCTGTGTGCGTGCAACGTATATTAGCAACGTATCTTGGCAACGTATCTTGGCAACGTCAGGCACGCACATTGCCCCTATTCTTAACCACATACTTTACTAGCATAGCGGAAATTATCGTCGCTGCCTTGCGTTACGTCAAAATGCGCCAATTGCATATTAACCCAGTCCCGACGCCGCGCCCAATTCCCAAATCGGCAAAAACACACCCAATGCCAGCATCAACACCAATAAGCCCATAAACACCAACAAAATAGGTTCAATGGCATCGGCTAACTGTTTAAGCTCGTAGTCAATTTCTTGCTCGTAAAATTCGGCTACCTCGTTCAATAACCGGTCGACCGACCCGGTTTCTTCCCCGACCGCCATCATTTGCAACACCAGCGGGGTAAACAACCCCGTGGCCGAGGCCGTATTGGTCAATCGATCACCGCGCTCGACACCGCTGCGCATGGCCAAGATGGCGCGCGCCACATGACGATTGCCGACACTGTCGGCCACGATTTTCAACGATTGCAAAATGGGCACACCGGCCGACATCATCATCGCCAGCGAACGAGAAAATCGCCCCAGTGCGATGCGTTCAAAAATCGTACCGAGCAATGGCAGGCGCAGTTTTTTAGCATCCCACCACAAGCCGCCTTCTAGGGTGTTCGTCCATGCCCGAAAACCGAAAAAGGCCACGACACCACTGATACCCATCAGCCACCAGTATTGTTGCGCAAAACTGGATACCGCCATCAAGATGCGGGTCGCCAATGGCAAATCCGCTCCCAGTTTGGCGAACACACTGCTAAAGCTCGGTATCACAAACAAGGTAATCACACTGAGAGCAACGCCCATCGCCAGCATGACCATGATGGGATATCGTAAGGCCGAACTCATCCGCTTGCGCGTTTCACGCTCCAATTCCAAGTGTGCAATCAGGTTCAGTAACGATTTGTCCATCTGCCCAGTATTCTCACCAATATGAATCATGCTCAAATAAATGGGCGAGAAAATCTCGGGAAATTGCCGAAACGCCGACACCATATCCGAACCGGCAATCAGTGATTGCGCAATACGCTGTAATACGTCGGTCAGTAACGGATTTTGCGCAGACTCGGCCAACCCCGTGAGCGCCTGAATAATGGGTACCCCTGCTTTCGTTAACGCGTACAACTGGCGCGTAAACAAAATTTGCTCTTCAATCGTGATGCACTGTCGCTTGAACGACCACGACGAACTCGACGCGGTTTTCTCTACCAAGCGCCGCTCATCCAAGGCCAGTACAATGATCTGCTTTTCTTCCAAGCTCGCTAACGCGGCTTGACTGCTCGGAGCGGTCAAGTGGCCTGTGACTTTGTTGCCTTTGGCGTCGCGTCCACGATAATCAAACTCCATACTCAATCATCCAAGCTGGCAGAAATACGGAACACCTCGTCGAGCGAGGTAATGCCTTGGCGTGCGTAATCCAGCGCACATTGCGACAACGAGCGGAAATGCGGCGATTTGACGGCCAATTCGGCAAATAATTGCGTGTCTTGACGACGCAAAGCCGCGATCAATTCCGGTGACATTTCCAATAACTCATAAATACCCAGCCGACCCGAATAGCCAGTGTTATGGCAATGATGACAGCCACGCCCCACGAGAAACTGTGTATGCTCATCGCCACCCAATGCGTGTAACCAAGTTTTATCTTGCTCACTGAGCGAGTGTGGTTGCTGGCAATGTGGACACAATTTTTTTACCAGTCGCTGCGCCAACACCGCACGTAACGACGACGACACCAAATAGTGATCGACCCCCATATCCAACAAGCGTGCCGCCGCCGACATGGCGTCGTTGGTGTGCAGTGTCGACAACACCATGTGGCCCGTCATGGACGCACGCAAACCAATTTCGGCGGTTTCACTGTCGCGCATCTCCCCCACCAACACGATGTCGGGGTCTTGGCGCAAGGCCGCACGCAACACGGTGGCAAACGTCAGCCCGACCTTGGTGTTCACCTGCACTTGGTTCACCCGTGGCAAACGATACTCAATCGGGTCTTCGGCCGTGATGATTTTCTTTTGTGGCTGATTGAGCAAGGTCAGTGCGGCGTATAAGGTGGTGGTTTTACCGCTCCCCGTTGGGCCGGTAACCAAAATCAAACCGTGCGGACGATGTATCAGGTATTCAAAGCGTTGGCGCACGGCATCGGGCATACCCAGTGAGGTCAACTCCAAAATACCGGCGCTTTGATCGAGTAAGCGCATCACCACCGACTCGCCAAATTGAACCGGCATGGTGGACAAACGCACATCGATGCTTTTGTTTTGCACACGAATGTTAAAGCGGCCGTCTTGCGGAATGCGTTTTTCGGAAATATCCAACCCCGACATGATCTTTAAGCGCGACACCAACGCAGAGGCCACGCGCTTTTCATTCATGACCTGTTCTTGCAACTCACCATCCACTCGCAAACGAATGCGCAATTGATTTTCTTCGGGTTCGATATGAATGTCAGAGGCTTTGATTTGCACGGCGTCTTCAAACAAGTTTTGCAACAAACGTACAACCGGCGCTTCGTTGCTGTCACTCGATTGCGCCATTTCGCGGATGTCAAAATCGCTGTCTTTCAGCTCACCGGCCAATTCACCGGCAATGGACGCCATTTGTTCTTGGCGACGGTATACCGAATCGAGAATCGACAACAATTCATGCTCGCGCACAAACGCTGGATAAATGTCTTTTTTCAGGATGCGCTGCAAATCATCAATGGCCATCAAATCGGTTGGGTCGGCCATCCCCACCAACAAGCCATTTTGCTCAACCGCCAACACCACACTGCGATAACGGCGTGCTTGCGTTTCGGGTAACGATTGAATCAAGGCGTTGTTCAGCTTAAAGCGCAACAAATCAATGAAGGGATACTGGAAATAGTCGGCCAGCACACGCAGCAATTGGTCTTCATCGACAAAACCCAGCTCGGTAATGGCACGACCCAGCTTTTTGCCGGTTTTTTTCTGCTCCGCCAGCGCAGTTTGTAATTGCGCTTCGGTCAGCAGTTGCTTTTCGATCAGCAAGTCGCCGAGACGCACTTTTTTGCGTTGTTGTAACGGTTGCAATTCCATTATCGTGTCCGCTCCTGTAACTGTTGCTGCACCCAACGCTGTTGCGCGTCGGTTAAGGCATAGCGCTGAGGTAAGGTGCGTAAAATAGACTCGACTTCGGCACCACGCTGCGCTTGTTTTAAGGCCAATACCTGCGCCAATGGCCAGTTCACAATGGTCGGCTGCGCACGTTGTAAACGCTGATACAGCAGGATGGCTTCATCGTAATACCCCTGCATGTGCAATCCAGGTGCCGCCACGGCCCACCAGTCTGGGTTGTGTAGCCGCTGATGCTGCTGATACCAAGTCAAAAAACCGTCGGTATTTTTTTGCTCTAACAGAACACGCAACTTGAGGATGAGGTATTCCTCGGCGCTCTCATGCGTGAGAGCTTGCTCAATGTGACGTAACGCCTCCGACCACTGTCCTTGCTGAGCATCATTCAATGCCTGCAAATAGAGCGCACGCGCTGGCTGCTGATGCCGAACCACCACGACCTGATTGGCCTCGGTTGTGCTTTTCACACTTGGCTCTGGTGTTTTTTCTGCGCTAAGGTCTGGCTTTGACTCATTGGCAACCGCATTCGTGACCACAGGCACTGTGGCTTGCAATTCATGCGTTGCGACCTCGACGAGCACTGAGTCAGCGTTCGATAGCACGACCGGTTCACGTTCAAGCAAGTCGTTCTGCTGGGTTAAGGTAGCCACATTCGATACGCTCGATGCTCCGGCATCCGACGCTGGCTGTCTGAATTGCCAATACCAGCCCAAACCCAAAGCAAGCATCAACACACCAATAACGATGAACACCATCAAAGGACGTCGCAACGAGGATTCGGACACTTGCAAAGCGGCAGGTATGGATTGCGTGTTGACCTGACGTTGATCGATATCGCGCAGCACTTGATGAATCAAACTCATGCCCGCCACTCCAGCCAAACGACCATGGCAAACAACGCTAGGGTTGCTGGCAACGCCCAATACCACCATCGAAAACGTGGTGACTGCACACCTTCGGTGTCATTGATCGCACGACGTACATGACGTGGCTGCAAACGCTGAACACCCGCGCCATACCCGACCAACAAGGACTTACTCGCCATCACATTCACCAAGCGCGGAATGCCCTGACTTGCTCGCCAAATGGCTTTGCATGCCGAGCGAGAGAAAATGGGCAACCCCTGATAACCCGCTTGCAATAAACGCTGCTGCAGATATTGTTCGAGTGACAATACCGAATCGAGCGGGTTCAGTACGGCGCTGGAGGTAATGCGTTGTCGTAACTGACGCAAACTGGGCTGAGCCAACATCCGGTCTAACTCCGGCTGGCCAAACAACACGATCTGCAATAATTTGCGACGCTCGGTTTCTAAATTGGAAATCAATCGTAAGGCTTCTAAGGTGGCCTCTGGCATGCACTGCGCTTCATCGACCAACAGCACCACCGAGCGGCTGCTTTGCGCCAAATGCAATAATTGTTGTTGAATCCAATGTTGCAAATTCGGTAATGAATCCTGCTGTTCGTCCCCCAGTTCCGCAGCGATGGCACGCCATACACCCTCGGCATCCAACGCTGGGTTGGGTAGGTACAAAGTGACCGTCGATTGATCGGCCAAATGGTTCAGCAAACGTCGACACAGCAAGGTTTTTCCCGTTCCTACCTCACCGGTGATTTTAATAAAACCCTCACCACCAGAAAGCGCGTACAACACCAATTCAAAGGCTTGCTTTTGACTGGGCAAGTCGATGTAAAAATCGGTATTGGGCGTCAGGCTAAATGGCATTTCTCGCAAGCCATAATGCGCCAAACACGCCTGATGCAACGACAACACCTGCATGCGTTATTGTCCTGGCATCATGGGCGTAAAAATCGGCGAAAATCGGTCGTTCAACCGCTGTAATTCTTCGTCACTGATGGCATTACCCACGACCTGCGGTTGCAGCAAAATCACCAACTCACTTTGCAAGGTTTGCTCACGTTGCTGACGGAACAACAGCCCTAATAAAGGAATGTCGCCTAGCAAAGGAATTTTTGCCACGGTGTTCACTTTTTTGCTTTGCATTAAGCCGCCAATCACCACAATCTGCCCAGATTGCGCACGAATAATGGAATCCGTTTCGCGTACCGTGCTGAACGCCAGCGGTAGCTTAAAAGTGTCTTGACTGAGTTCGATCAATTTCGTGCGCTCCACCACCTCGGTAATGGTGGGGTGAACGTGCAAAATGACTTCGCCGTTGTCGGCAATTTGTGGTGTGACGTCCAAAGCTACCCCCGAAAAGAAAGGGGTCAGTTCGATGTCTGGTGTTTGGCTTACGCCGGTTGTGCTGGTTGTGGTCGAATTACTGATGTCGGTGACAAAATACTCGTCGAAACCCACTTTAATCACGGCTTTTTGATTGTTCATGGTGGCAATACGTGGGCTTGAGAGCACACTGACATCGCCTTGCGTTTGTAACAGTTCAATCATGCCCTGAAAGGTCGATCCCGTCACACCAAGAGAGAAAATACCTTGAATGAAATCGGGATTGGCCAATGGTTCAGACGTTAATCCCGAGTTAACATTATAGCGACTCCCGCCAACCTCCTTAACACCGTGAAAGCCGCTCCAATTGACACCTGTTTGGAATCCGGCGTTTAACGTAACCTCTAGGATTTTGGCTTCGATAATGACTTGGCGTTGCACGATCAGCTCGGCTTTTTCTAGGTATCGCTGCACATCGTGCTGAACGTGACTTAATGCATGCACGATCACAATACCGGCTTTGGCGTCCACCACCACTTGCGCCGTTGGATCATTTCGTATCATTAATTCCAAGGTAACACGTAAATTTTGCCAGAAATCGCTGCCACTTTCCGTCTCGACTTGACTGGCATTCACCACCTGATTGTTGGTTTGAGTCGAATTAACACCACCGTCCGATGTCGACGAACGACTGGAGCTGATTTGACCACTGCTCACACTCATACCCGAACGACCACTGCGCGTCACATTCAAATAATTAATGGGGTAGAGTTTCGTTTGTTGGCGGCGAGGCAATACTTGGATCCCGTATTGACTATGCACCACGTCCAAACCATACAAGTCTTGCACGGCGTTTAGAGTTTCGGCCAAGGTCACATTACGCAGCGTCAGTGAAATCGTACCACCGACCTCCGGATGGACGATCACATTGTATTCGGTGCCATCCACCAGACTATTGAAAAACACTCGAGCTGGCGTGTTATTGGCGATGACATCAAAGCGATCGGGGGCGGCACGCCCCTGCTCCTGCAACGCGGGTAGCAACTGCTCTAGCGCAAGCACCTCCGTTTGCGGGACTACCGGCTCAACATGAAATAACACGGCACGTTCTTTGTCTGCGTTTGCATCCTGATCAACCGTTGTCTTATTGGTCGCTAGGGTACTGCAACTGGCCAAAAACAGCAGCGATATGAATAGCGCAGGCACACGGCTCAGACGGATCGTGGACGCGATGAATACCGATGGCAGCACAGTTGATTCCTTCTTGTCGATTAGGGTTTGATTGCTCAATTTGGCAACTCGTGAGCGATTATTCATAAATACATTAACTCCCCTCACTGAGCAGCGATAAACGGTATTCCGCACGACGAACGCGCAATTGCACCGAGGTCGCATCAATACGCACCAAGCGCGCGCCGTCAATCTCATCGCCAACACGCAATAATTGACCATTAATCACCGCCACTTGGCGCTGCGGGTGTTGGATGATTTGTTGCAACTGATACTTGTCCGGATTAAAAGCCGGCGCAGATTGGGCCGGTGCCTGCAACCAATGAGGTGGGCGCGTGGGATCATTGGCATACACCGTCGAGGTCAGTAAAGCGCATATCAACAGTACATATTTAGCCACCGAGTACCTCCTCACGCATGCTGACCGTGAACACTTCAAAGGTAAACACACCCTGTGGATACTCATCGATTCGATAGTGCAAATTTTGCCAAAACAGTCGCGACGGTAACGCATCCAAACGCTGTAAATAATCCACCACGCCCACATAGCTGGCTTTCACCACCACACGCAAACCATGTTGAAACAAGGTGACATGACCAAACTCTTGTCCTAAGTCGATGACGGTCGGAGACATGGTTTGTAAGCTAACCAAGCTCAAACGACGATCTTGCTGCATCAGTTGCTCTAAAATCGTTGCCATTTGTGCAGGACTGACCAAAGCATTGGTAAATTGTGCTATGCGCTCATCCACATCTTGCTGCTGTGCCTGCAAACGCGTCAATTCCGTTCGCAGTGCGTCATTGGGGTCGAGCAGTTGCTGACTTTGAAGAGCCGATAGTTCGTACTGCAATACCGTCAACTGCTCTTGCTGTACGTGCTGACGCTGCTTCTCTTGCTCCATCTGTTGCAGCTGCCCTTCAAACACCAGAAAAAAAACCAACATCAACAAGATCACATGCAATGTCACTTGCAGTAGTATTTTTTCGCGTCGCTGTAACGCCAAGTAGCGCGTAATCCACGCCTGTTGACTGGGGTGTAGCCACCATTGATTCAGCCACTTCATGGTTGAGATCCTGCTGCTTGCACACGGGCTTCGCTATTCAATTCAAATGCCATCCACGCGTGTTCACTTTGTTTCACATCCACCACCCGAAATGCTCTGCCTTGATAGGCCGGACGAGCCAATAAGGTGCTGACATAACGCGATAACTTTGCTGGTTGATCGACGTATCCGTACAACGCAATGGCACGGCCTTGTTGTGTTACCGAAAATTCCGTCAACCAAATACCGGCAATGTCCTGTTCAGCCAGCTGCATCACCAAGGGCGTAAAACGTTGACTGTCTTGCAATTGCTGGCGGCTTAAATACATCAGCACCGATTGCGCCGACTGCAATTGCTCTCGTGCTTGCTGCCGTTGCTGTAATAACTGAGCGTCTTCCACCAACGGGGGGCGCAGCGCACGCTGCTCGGCAATCGCTTGCTCCAGCGGTTGCTGCTGTGCTTGTAGTGTCAACCCTTGTTGATGTTGGTATCGAATCATGACCGCCAACGCTAGGGTGACCAGCAATAAGATAGCGGCATGTAACAACAAACCCAACAACAACAAACGAATACGGCGTGGCAATAGCGGTGGCCGAAATTCGGGCAAATAAAAGTCGATGCGTTGTTTAATCGTCCAGCTCATAGCTTAAGCTCGCCCCCAATGCCGTTACCAAGGAGGCCGTCAGTGGCAAACCATCCTCACTGTGATTAAATTGGGTTTCTAACGAGAGCGTCCGTACTGGCAAATTCAGCACTTGTTCCAACTCCACTAGACGTGAATCGTCTGGCTGATGATCGGGCAGCAGCACCCATACTTGACCAATCGCCCCCACACCCAACTGACTCTCGAAATAATCCAGAGAGCGCTGCATTTCTAAGGTCAAGCGATCGAATTGAGGATCATTGACCAATTCAAAAGCACCGTCATTGGCCATGGGCGTCAGTGCGTCCGCACCCACTTCCAGCTTCCGAGTCAAATACAGACTGCCGTTTTGATACACATACAGGACGCTATCGCTGCCATTCAAACGCAACACGCCCACGCTCGTTTCTGGCTCCAGCTGGCCGACGATGTGTAACAAACTTAACTCGGCAATCGTGATGGCTTGTAAATTCAGGCACTGCTGTTCACACCAATGTACCCATTGCTGCACCCAATCTCGTCGTGTCGCCACCACCATCGCCATCGACGAGCGACCACGATAGGCATCATCGGCCAAGCGAAACGTTTGCAACACACATTGCTCAACAGGCTGAGACAGCACGTCTTTCATGCGAAAACGCACGGCATCGTTCAGTTCATCGTCAGCAACGTTCGGTGCTTCAATCAGATGGGTTTCGTAATCTTGAGGGTCCAATGACAGGGTGGTATCAAGATGCTGCCATTGATGAGCGCGTAACCAAGCTTCTAGGCCCGCCGTGCCTTGTTCATCGACCGCGGGACGATAACAGGCGATGACACCATGGGCGTTTCTGACCACAGCAAAGGTTTGCTGTTGATGCAGTTCGATACCCAATACGAGTTCGGCTGATGTTGTTTTACGCTGCCAAGGCCAACGCATGGGCTTCCCTATAATGCTGAATGATATGACTTTCTTGTATAATGTAACAAATCACTACGACATATTACGCCAGAGTATAACCCGATTACCTTGCTTCAACGCAAGCTAACGGTTTCTCTACGCTTTAAGATGTAGTGTGAATATTCCTTTTCGTCAATTATTCGGCAGCCAGACTATGTTCCATATCGTGTTATTCGAGCCTGAAATTCCACCCAATACCGGAAATATTATTCGACTGTGTGCCAACACAGGCTGTCAGTTGCACTTAATCAAACCACTTGGGTTCGATTTAGAAGAAAAAAGTCTACGTCGTGCTGGGTTGGATTATCACGAATGGGCCAACCTGCATGTGCATGAGAATTACGATGCCTTTATTGCCGATCAGCAACCGCAACGACTGTTTGCCCTGACCACCAAAGGCCAACGCTGTCATGCAGACGTTGCATTTACAAAAGGCGATTATTTACTGTTTGGCCCGGAAACACGCGGCTTGCCCGAGGACATCCGCTTACGCATAGAGCAGCAAGATTGGTTACGCCTGCCGATGATGGCCGATAGCCGTAGCATGAACCTATCGAATTGTGTTGCGGTGATGGTTTACGAAGCATGGCGGCAGCAAGGGTTTGCTGGCGGTCAATGAACTAACAAGCCCCTACAGTCATGGCGCGCATGCTGCAGAGGCCGTTAATGCTTAATGCGTTGTTTCTGCATTGTCTGCGGCGGGTTCCGCGGCCGCTTCGGCTTGCTGCTGCGCCTGCTGCACACGCTGCTGATACAAAGCATCAAAATTGATTGGAGCCAGCATCAACGCAGGGAAGCCACCTTTGGTGACGAATGAATCAACCGTTTCACGCAAATAGGGAAACAAAATATTTGGGCACATGGCACCCAGCATAGGCTGTAATTGATTCTCAGGAATGTTCACCATGGCAAACAAACCACACTGAACAATCTCTACTAGAAACGCGGTTTCTTCTTCATTTTTCGCCGTAATGGTCACTTTAACCGATACTTCGTAGTGCTGCTCATCGAGTTTGCGCGCACTGCTATTCAGATCCAATTGAATCTCGGGCTTCCACGCTTTGGTGAACGCGTTTGGCGTATTAGGTGCTTCAAAAGACGCGTCTTTCAAGTAAATGCGCTGTAATGCAAATTGAGGCTGTTGATTGTCGGCCATGTTCGTTCCTTAAAAAATATTATTTTCTGACTACCGGTAAGTTTTGCCCAGTCCACTCCATCATACCACCCTGCATACGGATGGCATTGAATCCTTTTTCACGCAGCATTTTCCCAGCCATACCCACTGTTTGGCCACTTTTACAGACCAAAATAATGGGTTGTTCTTTATGCGTGTTCAATTCACTCAAGCGAGTGGCTAGGCTGGCATAAGGAATGTGCATGGCATTGGCAATGTGCCCTGCGGAAAAGTCTTTTTGCTCGCGAATATCCAACACCACGGCGTTTTCTTTGTTGATCATGCGAATGGCATCACTGGTGGATACCGTCGCACCACTGCGACGCTTGTTGTCCCACAACAGCAAAAATACAAAACCCATCCAGATCGACACCAACACCACGTTGTTGCCAATGAAATCAAAAAGTTGAGTCATAATATCCGTCATCATTGGTAATAAAGTCAGGCAGTATAACCGCTGTACAGCAGCCTAACCACCGCCCGCGTACACTTTTCTTGTCAGAAACGTGTCCCATGGCATGGCATAGGGTACAATCACAAAATCGTTAACCTAGTGTGAGTTTGCCACATGAATGCACGCCCTGTTCCGACGGCTTTAATTATTTTAGATGGCTGGGGTCATCGCGACGCCACCGATTACAACGCCATTGCCAATGCCAATACGCCAACATGGGATCGCTTGTTACAGCAATATCCAAATGCCTTAATCCAGACCTCGGGCGCTGCCGTGGGCTTACCGGATGGCCAAATGGGTAATTCCGAAGTGGGCCACATGAATTTGGGTGCAGGGCGTATCGTTTACCAAAATTACACCCGCATTAACAAAGCCATTGACGATGGCGAACTGCAACAAAATCCGGCCCTAACTCAGGCCATGGATCGAGCCAAAGCCCAAGGTGGTCGCGTGCATTTTGTTGGTTTACTGTCTCCTGGCGGTGTTCACAGCCACGAACAACACTTACTCGCTCTGATGGCGATGGCGCATGAACGCGGTGTCGAACAATCGTTTGTGCACGGTATTTTAGATGGTCGCGACATGCCACCGCGCTCTGCCGAACCGTCCATTCGCTTAATCGAAGAGGCGTATCAACAATTGGGCAGTGGCCGCTTAGCCACCCTCATTGGTCGTTTCTATTCGATGGATCGCGACAATCGCTGGGAGCGTGTTGCTGCCGGTTATCGCTTAATGACCGAAGGTCATGGCGATTTTGTTGCTGACAGCGGTATCGAGGGTTTGCAAGCCGCCTATGCCCGTGACGAAAATGATGAGTTCGTCAAAGCGACTCGCATTGGCAACAACGATGCTCAGGTACGCGATGGTGACAGTGTTATTTTCTTTAACTTCCGGCCCGATCGCGCTCGTGAACTCACCCGTGCGTTTGTGGAAGGCGATGAATTCAAAGGCTTTGAGCGCCCTGTGCGGCCACAACTGGCCGATTTCGTCATGCTGACCGAATACGCGGCCAGCATTAACGCCAGCTGCGCCTATCCACCAGCAACACTCAGCCAAGGCTTAGGCGAATACGTCAGTGATTTGGGCATGACCCAACTACGCATTGCTGAAACGGAAAAATACGCTCACGTCACCTTCTTTTTTTCGGGTGGCCGTGAACAAGAATACCCTGGTGAAACGCGTATTTTAGTCAGCTCTCCTGATGTCGCCACTTACGACTTGCAACCCGAAATGAGTGCTCCCGAAGTCACCGACAAACTGGTCGAGGCGATCAAAAGCAAACAATATGACCTGATTGTCTGTAACTTTGCTAACGGCGACATGGTCGGCCACACCGGCGTTTACGAAGCCGCTATCAAAGCGGCTGAATGCATCGATACATGCCTTCAGCGCGTTACCGATGCGCTATTAGAAGTCGGTGGTGAGTGTTTAATTACTGCCGATCACGGCAATGCCGAACAAATGCTCGACGACCAAGGTCGCGCCATGACGCAACATACTACCGGTCCAGTTGACTTGATTTACGTTCATCAGCGTCCACAACCCATTACACTCAACCAAGGTCGCCTGTGTGATATTGCACCAACCTTGTTGTCGATGATGGATGTGCCACAACCAACCGAGATGACAGGACAAAGCCTGTTATCCAGCAAGGGCTAATATGCGCGTTACTCTCGTTCTGTTGCTGGTTTGGTTATCCATTAGTAGTGTATTGGCTGACGATGAACGTCGCTTGGCGGAATTGCAAAAAGAAATTCAACAACTGCAACAATGGCTGAATAGCGCTAAAGACGAATACAGCCAATTGGATCAAGCGTTACGGCAATCCGATATCGCTATCTCTGACATCAATCGCCAAATCGACACCACACGCACGCAACTGAACGAGGAACAACAGCGCCTAAAAAAGCTACGACTGGAGCAGGGACAGCTCCAGCAACTGCAACAGCAACATCGCCAATACCTGATTGAACAGATTCAAGCGGCCCATAAAATGGGGGAGCAAAGCCCCATTAAATTGCTATTGGATCAAGACGACCCTCAACAGGCACAACGTACCATGCGCTATTTTGCGTATTTCAATGAAGCCCGCGTTGAACGCATACGCGTTATCCTTGCTGAACTCGATCGACTGAATCGGCTGAGCGAGATCATTGTCGCACAAGAGCAACAGTTGCGAGCCACCGAAGCCAGACTGTTACAACAAAGTCGTGAACGCCAAACACGCCAAAAGCAACAACAGCGGCTGTTGACTCAACTGGCGCAGCAAATGCAGAGCGAACAGCAGTCACTGCGACGAAAAGAAGCCGACCAACAACGACTCGAACAACTCCTAAATGAGGTGTCCACGTTGCTGGCCAACAGCGCACGGCGTAACGACGAACGCCCCTTTCGTCAACTCCGCGGTAAACTACCGCAACCGGTAAACAACGCACGCGTTGTGGGCGCCTTTGGTCAACGCGATCCGCAGACTCGTGTACGCTGGGAAGGTTGGTTAATGCGTACCAGCGAAGGTCAAACCGTGCAAGCCATTCATCACGGCCAAGTGGTGTTTGCCGATTGGTTACGCGGTTTTGGCTTAGTCATTATTTTGGATCATGGTGAAGGGTATTTGAGTTTATACGCTCACAATCAAACCCTATTCCGCGACGTTGGAACATGGGTCAATCAAGGCGACATTCTCGCCAGTAGCGGTCGAAGCAGCAGTACCGAGCAAGCACAACTGTATTTTGAAATCCGCCACAAAGGCAAACCACAAGATCCTGCAGCATGGCTGCAACGGCGTTAAAAGTATGCGATGCTAAGCGCCTTTGTGCATTACTGCGACACCTCCATCGTTTTTACAGAGTTGAGTACACCGTATGAATATCATGACTTGGATTGCTTCATTCGTGCTTGCTACGGGCCTACTCGCCATTCCCGTTAGTGCTGACGAGACCAGCCAGTCATCGACACCAGCCGTTTTGCCACTCAACGAACTGCGCACCTTTACGGAAGTATTTGAACGTATTCGCAGTTTTTACGTTGAACCTGTGGATGATAAAACGTTACTGGAATACGCCATCAAAGGCATGCTTTCCGAACTCGATCCACACTCTGCGTATCTTGAACCAGAAGACTTCAGCGACCTGCAAGAAAATACCTCCGGAAAATTTGGTGGCCTTGGCATTGAAGTGGGTATGGAAGATGGCTTGATTCGCGTTGTTTCCCCTATTGATGACACACCCGCACAGCAAGCCGGCATCCTGTCTGGTGATTTAATCATCAGCCTCGACCAAGAACCCGTCTTAGGCATGTCATTAAACGATGCCATTAATCGCATGCGCGGCGAGCCAGGTACCAGCATCGACGTAGAAATACGCCGCAGTGGTGAAGCAGACATTTTATCGTTTACCCTTGTCCGCGCGGAAATCAAAGTGGCTAGTGTGCGCAGTGAACGATTGCGGAATGATATTGGCTACGTCCGTATCACCCAATTCCAGGAGCGAACAGGGCCTGATTTGGTGAACATACTCACCTCGTGGCAAGCAGAAACAACACCCCTCAAAGGGCTGATTTTGGATTTACGCAACAACCCTGGCGGCGTACTCGATGCCGCGGTTGATGTCACCGATGCCTTCATCAGCGAAGGACTGATTGTCTATACCGAAGGCCGTAGCGAGGATGCCGAACTGTACTTTGAAGCCACCGAGCAAACGCCTGCGGCCGATTACCCTGTGGTAGTGCTGATTAATGGCGGCTCAGCATCCGCTTCCGAAATTGTCGCGGGCGCGCTACAGGATCATCAACGCGCGGTCATTGTCGGCACCCAAAGCTTTGGTAAAGGCTCCGTGCAAAGTGTGTTGCCAATCACTCATGACAAAGCCATCAAACTCACCACGGCACGCTACTTCACACCCAAAGGTCGCTCTATTCAAGCGCAAGGCATCACGCCCGACATTTGGATTGAACAAAGTGATGTGACGCCAAAAAAACAACGTTTTTACAAAGAAGCCGACCTGCCTGGTCACCTCAGTAACGGCAGAGAGAAAGACGATACGAACGACGACAGCGAACAACGCGCCAGTGATGAGCTGATGAGAAAAGATTTCCAATTATACGAAGCACATACGCTATTAAGAGGATGGGCACTGCTGGCACCGCAAACACGCACCCCAACGTCGACACAGCCGTGAAATGGTTGCTGACCTCCATACTGTGCTGGAGCATGAGTACCACACACGCCAGTGAACTGCTGATCATCATTGATGACTTAGGCAACAACCGAGAATTGGGCCAACGCACACTGGCGTTGCCAGGCCCACTCACTGTCGCCGTATTGCCCCACACGCCGTATGCCCGACCCTTGGCCGAACAAGCCTACGCGTTAGGTCATGGCGTCATGCTGCACGCGCCCATGGAAAATGGCAGTGGCGTCGCGCTGGGACCCGGCGCGCTCCACACCCACATGCCAGCGCTGGAGTTGCAACAGTCGATAATAGACAGCCTTCATGCCGTGCCATTTGCGACCGGCGTTAATAACCACATGGGCAGCCACTTCACGCGCCACGAACACGCCATGAATGCCGTATTAGAGGTCGTACAGCAACACGGATTGTTTTTTGTCGACAGCCTAACCCATGCCGACAGTGTCGCCGCCGACCTTGCTCGCCAACATGGCATTCCGACGTTAGTTCGGCATGTTTTTCTTGATCACGAACGCTCAGCAGACGCCATCGAGGCACAATTTCAACGAGCCCTTCGTCACGCCAAGCAGCATGGTTATGTCGTGTTAATCGGCCACCCGTATCCCGAAACACTCGATTTTCTCGAACACGCCCTTCCCTCCCTAACCCCTCAGGGCATCGCTCTTAGCCGAGTAGATGAGTATTTACAGCGCCAAGCGTGGTCACCCGCTTGGGATATGCCCAACGTTGAATCGCGCTATTTATTGCAGGACTCCCCTCAGACCAAACACCCCTAGCGAGAAAGTTGTACTATCGTTTTGTTTTAGTTATTCTATGACTCTCGTGAGGAGTCTGATAATGATAAGAAAACACCTATTTACTGCCCTGATGCTCACACTTAGCACTCATGCGTTGAGTGATGACTACACACAAGAACTATACGATATTTATTGCTCTGGCTGTCACGCCGTCAGCGCCTCCAATGCCCCCCAAGCCTTTTCAGCCGACTGGGCACCGATCGTGCAACGCAAAGGGCTCAATACACTGGTGACCAATGCGGTACGTGGTGCCGGTAACATGCCCCCCATGGGTACCTGTTCCGAATGCACGATCGACGACCTACGTGACATCATTTTGTACATGACTGAGGCCAAATAATCATGAACTTTGACCGCATTCCACTGAGCCGCCGCAATCTATTAAAAGCGGCCGGCTTGAGCGCATTGGCAACCACTGGCGTAGCGTGTTCACAAAAACCCAGCCAACCCGATGAACCACTGGGCATTATTAATGACCAAGGCGAACACGTACTGCCATGGAGCAATTGGTCAGGCAATCAGTCGTGTCAGCCAAATCGTCGCTGGGTACCGCGTAACGAAGAGGAATTGATCCAGGGTTTACGCAACAGCCAACACAACATCCGTATGGTGGGCGCGGGCCACAGTTTCAGTGCCTTAGTACCCACCGACCAAACCTTATTGTCACTGGCACGCTTACGTGGTGTTGAACAGATTGATCACGACAACCACCAAGTAACGGTTTGGGGCGGGACACGATTATCGACCTTAGGGCAAGCCTTATGGCAACACAATATGTCGCTCATTAACATGTCCGACATTGATAGCCAGTCGTATTCTGGCGCGATTGCCACATCAACACATGGCACCGGCAAACACCTAGGCAGTATGTCCACTCATGCCCAGCAACTGCGCATCATTAGCGCACAAGGTGAGATCATTGAGTGCAGTCAAAGTCATCATAAAGATATCTTTCAAGCCGCAGGCAATCACCTTGGCGCATTGGGTGTGATTAGCCAAGCCACTATTCGTACTGAGCCTGCTTATTATCTCCGCGAGCACAGCTGGATGATGTCGGAAGAAGAAGGCTTAGCGCGCGCCGAAGAATTGCGTGATGCGCATCGCCACTATGAAATGTTTGCCTTGCCGAACAGCAAATACATGCTAGGCATTACCATCGACAAAATCGACGCCAGTGACATTCCAGCAGACTACCAAGAACCCGCAGGCGATGCCTATGAAGCGTTTCGCATGATGTCGAATATGATTGACTACATGCCGTTTGCCCGCAGTTGGCTGGTCAACTATGGTGCCAGCACGGTCAAACCCGAAACCCGCTATGGTCAGTCGAATGACATTTTTGGCAACGTGCGCGACATTCGCTTTAACGAAATGGAGTACGTGGTACCGGCCGACGTAGGGCCTGCGTGCTTGCGTGAAATTCTAGACACCATCAAAAAACAGCGTCTGCCCATTATCTTTCCCATTGAAGCACGTTATGTGCAAGCGGATGACATTTGGCTCAGTCCCTTCTATCAACGCGATGGCTTCGCCATCAGCTGTCATAATTTTCATGACAAAGATTACAAGCGCTATTTTGCCGCCATTGAACCGATTTTCTGGAAGTACGATGGCCGGCCACACTGGGGCAAAATTCACAGTTTAAAAGCCAATGAAATGGCGGCACGTTACGATCGTTTTAGCGATTTCAAACGCGTGCGAAACGAGCTTGATCCACATGGGCGTTTTTTAAACGAGCACTTGAAAGTGTTATTTGGTATCGCTTAGCGGAGTCGCGTCATCGCTGGTTAATGGCGGCAAGGGTCGACGAATGTTGGCTTTGGCCGCCAAGTACGCTCGTTTGAAACGAGAAAAGTGCTCACTCAACGCGTTAGCCGCCTGCCATTCACCACAGCCCCGCAATACCTCGATGGCCACTTCGGCAGTACAGAGCTGATGCAAATGCGCCGCCTCGCGCAATAAATACGATGAGGCCTGTTCGGGCTGAATACCGAGTACTGGCAAGTCGGCTAAATACGGGCTGCGGAACATTTTTTTGGCCTCACGCCACGTACCGTCTAAAAAGATAAACAACGGACGTTTATGCGAGAGTTCGGGTAAATCGTGTACCTCATGTATCGCACGCTCAGGTTCAGCATACTGATGCGGAAACACCACAATGGGTTGATAACATGGGTTGTTCAATAGCGCCAGTAATGCAGGGGCATGCTCCGTTCGATGCCACAAAAACGCATGATTATCCGGTACCACATCGGCAATTAAACGACCCGTGTTACTCGGTTTGAACACCTCCCCTTGATAAAACAAGCAACACACCGCCGCCTGACAAGCACGACTCACATCGTGTTCACACAAGCAGTGCACTTGCGCCATTAAACACACGGGGCAGCGATTAACCTTACTGCCTCGTGCCAAAAATGGGCGACGAGATTGTTGTTGGGCAAGTTCGCGCAAAACGTTGACGGAATTAATCGGCATGATAGACACACAAATAAAACGCAGTATAAACCGTCACCAACATAAACCTAACTGCTGATCGATGAGGGTCGCCAATGATTCATCGAAAACCTGCAATAACGCATCGACCACCGGCGCTAATTGCTTGTCGAGGTAATGCTGATAATCCAATGGCGCATTGGGGTAACAGCCAACAACGACGTCAATAGGCTGTGGACCTTGTACCGTCATCACATACGAAATCCACCCGCCGCGTTGCTCAAAACGCGCTGGCAAATCGTGATCCAACAACCACTGTTCCAACCGTAGCGCGGCTTGCGCATGAGGGGGCCGATTTTTTTGATAGGATGCCAAGGGTTGTCGCAAGCGTTTGCGGTACACCAATTGCTCGTCCAATCGTCCATGTCGCAACGCGGCCACTTGCTCTTGTAGCCAAGCCCGATAAGGTCGCTGCAAAAAGACACATTGGTACAGATAACGCTGACAACGTTGCGCCAACGGCGTCCAATCGCTGCGTACCGCCTCTAAACCCTTGAACACCACCGTATCCGGCGTGCCCGCCAACCAACCGGCATAGCGTTTTTTACTACCGGTTTCTTCGCCACGTAATGCGGGCATAAAAAAACGACGGTAATGGGTTTCGTATTCAATTTCCAAATGGCTGTCGAGCTGAAACTGTGCCGCCAATTCGACACGCCACCACGCATTCAACTCCGTTGCCAATTGTCGCCCGATGGCATCGGCTTCGTCATCCTCAAGCTCGCGCTTCAACCACACGAATACCGAATCGGTATCGCCATAAATCACCTCATGACCTTGTGCTTCAATCCAGTCCGAACTGCGGCGAATGATCTCGTGGCTGCGCTTGGTAATCGAACTGGATAAACGCGTATCGTAAAAACGGCACCCTTCCGAACCTAAGACGCCATAGCAAGACGCCATAATCACTTTAATGGCTTGCGCCAGTGGCTGATTACCCTGCTGTTTCGCGTGTTCTCGATGCTCACCCAGCTGACGAATCAAATCGGGGAGAATGTGTCGCTGCTGATGGAATCGACCACCAAAGAAGCCCGGAACGGTGTGATCACGATGAGCATCGGCATCGGTGATCAGCATGCCTTCTTGCAACCCCATCGGATCGATTTTGAACGTGCGGATAATGGACGGGTATAGGCTTTTAAAGTCCAACACCAGCACGTGCTCAAACAAACCTGGGCGCGATTCCATGACCCAGCCACCAGGGCTCTTCTGCTCGTGATACCCCTCGCCATGATTCGGTGCCACGTAACCCGCTCGATGCAAACGCGGCAAGTACAAATTCTCAAACGCCGCCACCGAACCTCCCAAGCGATCCAACGGCAAGCCGGTAATGTGCGCTCGCTCAATCGCAAAATTGAGAATATCGGTGTGCTGTACCAGCTGCCATAAACACAAGGCTTGATCACGTAAGGACCACACACCCTCGTTCAACACCGCATGCTCATCCATGATCGATGGCAACAACCGCTGCGCCACGTCTCGTAGCTCGTCACTGTGCACTACCCACGTAGCATTTTTTAACATTCCCGACACATCCAACATGACGCGTCCAGCGTGTGACGAATCGGCCGAGCGCCCCCACTGAAAAGCAATCTGCCAATGCGCATAGCGAGCAACCAACACAGGTTGATGTTCACGCTGCCACTGCCAATGCAACACCACATCAGGATCATCGAGGTGAATTCGCTCTGATAAGGCCTGCAATAACGCCCCTTCATCGGCAACCCAATTGATATCCGACTCCACTGCGTTCGAGTCTGGACAACCAATACGCGCTTCATAACGGCGATCATTCGCCCACAACACCCAAGCACAGAGCGTGGTTTCTTGGCCGCGCGATGCTACGCTGGTCTCTAAGGCGAGCGCCAAGGTGCGCAGTAACGGCACGTATCGCGTTGGCCGTAATCGAGGCGCAAGTACACACGCAGTGCCCTCATGGGTCGACCATTGACCGTGTAATTCAGCAGCACCGTATACAAAACGCTCCATCAAATAGCGGTCAGAAGGACGTATGTCCAGCTCCCAACAAGTGATGTGCTGCTCCGCTAACACATCACGCCAACGATATCGTAACCCTGCGGGTAAGTAACACGCACACACCGGCTCACCCGCAAACGACCGCAATGCAACCGGTACGATGCGTATTGGCCAGCCCAGCCGTGACACAACATGCTCGGCGCGTTGCTGCTGATGCTGCGCAATAAAGCACACCGCATCGTGCTGGATGCGAGTTTGCACAGGGCCATGCGGTGTTGCCCACCAAAAAATGAGTTCACTGGTTTGATCTATGTCGCACCATTCGCTGCTTAATAGCAATCCGGGTACTGCATTCTGCATGCGCTGATCTATACTACTGACAAGAAAGAAGGCGCAGGATACGAACACTCGCCTGTCACCGCAATCATTTACGAGGAACCCATATGGCCACACCGGTTATCAGTCAAGATCCGCTTTATCAAATGCTGCGTCACGATGACATTAGTGGCTTTAATAAAGCCCGTGATGACGGGCAAACGGTACATCTGGCTGGATGTGACTTACGCGGTCTTGACCTGCGAACCATCAATTTGTCTGGCCTCGATTTGACCGATGCCTATTTCCGTGGGGCCGACCTGCGTGGCATTGATTTTCGTGGTTGTTGCTTAGATGGCGCCAGCTTAGCGGAAGCACGCATCAGTGGTTGTTACTTTCCAGCCGATATCAGCCCTCAAGAAATTCTGTTGTCCGTCACGCATGGTACGCGCTTGCGTCATAGCCAAGGGCAATAAGCCGATTCTTTAGTTCAAGCACATGGTGTTTTACGGTACATTGATGGTCTTAACTGGGTGACATACCCACCGACGTTCGCAGGGAGTTACAGCATGTATTTAAACGGTTCACCATCCGAGCAATTAGAGCCGCTATTGCAGCGTTTAAAGCACTTAACCCAAACCTTATTGGATGGTTTTCCTCTCAACAGCTCTCCCATTACCTTGGAGGGCGTGGATGATTTGTACGATCTATTCGATCGCAATCAATTGTTCCTGATACACGATGGCATGCTGCATCTGAACCACAACGGCCACATTTTAACGAGCTTCGACGAAGGCGATCTCATTGGTTTGATTCACGCGTTTAATTTCCCAACGCCGATTTTCCGTACCGACGAATACGTTGAACTGATTACCATCGACCGAGACGATTTTTTACGTCATATCTACACCGATAAACGCCGCCAGCATGCGTGGAGTCACTATTTAATCTGCCAAAACGCCATCATGATGAACTACTTGGCCGAGCAACATAAAGCCCAAGTCAAGCCCACCGCCGGTTTCCAAAACATTCATCCGGGCGATGTCATTATTCGTCAAGGGGATAGCGCGGATATGGTCTACACCATCATCAGCGGTGTCGCAGACGTATTCGTCGATGAACAAAAAGTAGGTGAGATTGGCGAAGAAGAAGTGTTTGGCGCCATGGCGGTCTTCACCAAGCAACCTCGTTCAGCCACCGTGATTGCACAAACGCCATGTACCATTATGGCCGTTCCACAAGAGGATTTTATTCTATTGATTGAAGCACAGCCGCAAGCGGCAGTGAACCTGATAGAAAACCTTGCCCGAAGCATCATCATGCTCAATCAACAAGTGATTGAAAAATAATGTCAAAAATAACGGAATAATGGCTTGACGATACGAATGATAATGATTATTGTTTGCTTATCGGCGTTGGAGACAGCGTCGGTGTTCAGAATCTAGGTCTGACAGAGCCCCAGATTGTGATCTCTCTCATCAAGCTAATCACGGTTGTTTTGCCCCCTTTTAGGGGGATTTTTTTTACGACCAACTTAACCACTGCGACTGCCATTGCACATCCACTTGAAATACCGACTGGACTTGCGGCAAGGTTAAAACCTCGGCCGGTGCACCGCATGCCACCAGTTGACCACAACGAAGTAACGCAACACGATCCGCAAAGCGTCGCGCTAAGTTTAAATCATGCACCACCATGACAATGCTTTTGCCTTGTGCTTTGAGCGCCATGATATGCTGCATGCATTGCTGCTGATGGCGTAGATCCAATGCACTCAAGGGCTCGTCCAATAGCCATAATTGATTGTTATTGTGCGTGGCTTGCAGCCAACTCCGTGCTAATTGCGTCCGCTGCTGTTCACCACCGGACAACACCCGCACTTCCTGTTGAGCAAAGTAATCCAATTCCCACGATGTCAACGCCTGCCGTAGTCGCCGACGTTGTTGCACGACCCCTTGTTGATTGCCCATATCGCCCAGAGCAATGACTTCCTCGACCGTCAAGGGAAACCCCATACTCGTCAATTGCGGAACAAAAGCCACCCAATTAGCCCATTCACGACGTGTCAAGGAATGTCCGGCGCGTTGCTGTAGCGACAAGGTTCCACAACTCGGTTCCGACAACCCGGCCAGTAACGACAGCAGCGTGGATTTGCCCGCACCGTTAGGGCCAACCAACATCAGCAACTCACCGGGTTGAATGGCCATATCGATGTTGCTCAAAATAGGCGACTGACCTTTGGTTACGCCAATGCCCGTTAATGTCATCAGCGCTACCATGATGCTAACCGCCGTTTTTCACGAACCAACAGGGTAATAAAGAGCGGTGCTCCAACCAAGGTGGTCACAATGCCAATGGGTAACAGAGCCGGAGCAATTAAGGTGCGTGAGATCATGTCAGCCAAGACCAACAAGCAGCCGCCCAGTAGCACCGACAAAGGCAGCACTCGGCGGTGGGATGCGCCCGTCAATAGACGCGCAATGTGTGGACTGATCAAACCAATAAAGCCAATCATGCCGGCAGCGGATACCGCAACGCCGACCAATAAGGCCACCCAAATCACCACCGACCATTGCAAACGCGGAACATCGACCCCCATCGAACGGGCTTCTACCTCACCAACCAATAACGCATCCAAATGACGCAAGCGCGATGGCCAAAACACAGCACCCAATAACAACAAGCCAGCCAATCCGGCATTCCAATACCAATTGGCACTGGCCAAACTGCCCATCGACCAAAAGGTGATTTGCCGTAACGCCGAATCCGTCGCCATGTACGACAACAAACCAATCAATGCCCCCGCCAGTACGTTAATGGCGATACCCGCTAAAATCAAAAAACTCATGGCATGCAAAGAATTGCCTTGAAGACTCAAACGCATCACCAGCAGCAATGCCGCCATACCACCTAAAAACGCCATCACTGGCTGCCCCCAAACGGGTAACGACCAGTAGCTGGCCGCCACCACAAAGGCCGCGGCCGCGACCGCCGCACCACCAGAAACACCGATTAAGCCGGGATCGGCTAAGGGGTTACGAACCATACCCTGAATCAGCACACCAGCCGCCGCGAGCGCAGCACCAATCAAAAAAGCCAGCACCACCCGAGGTAACCGCACCTGCCACAGAATGACTTGACCAGTAGGATCCTGTAATAACCAGCCCAACGATTGACTGCCTGTCATTAACCCGAACAGAACAAACAACCAAGGTAGCGTTAAACACAGCAGCCAGATATGCTGTTGCGTTAACCGATGTTGTCTTTTCACTGCAAAAACCTATTCAAAAATTGTTATGTCACCAGACACCAGAACATCACAAACCATTCGCGTCTGTTCGCTAGAGGATATCTCGCTCGGTCAAAGCAAGGGCGCTGACATCAACGGCCACCGCGTATTTTTCGTCCGTCAAGCCGATCGAGTGGTTGCTTACCATAACCGCTGCCCTCATTTGGGCATTGATCTCGAATGGCTGGATGATCAATTCCTCGATGCCGATGGGCAGTTCATTCAATGCGCCATGCACGGTGCCTTGTTTTTAATTGACTCGGGCTTATGCATTTCTGGCCCTTGCCAAGATCAATCTCTCAGCCCGATTCCCTGTCACATTATCGAAGGAGACGTGTTCATCGAATTAGCTCCCAGCTAAACAACCACCGTCAACGCATCGGCTAGCGTCATGCTCTGCTCACCAAACCGCACCCGGTACGCGTAGATCTCAACGCCTTGTTGCTGCACCTCACGTAACGCGTGGGCATAAGCCGGATCAATTTCTTCAGCGGCACGCACCCAGTTGATGCCTTCATGGGCCACGCAAAAAAACAATACCGCACGATAACCTTCCCGACGCAAGGCAGCCAAGCGATGCAAGTGTTTCAAGCCTCTGTCGCTAACCGCATCGGGAAAGCAGCCCTCACCGACACCCTCTAACAAGGTGACGTTTTTTACTTCAACGTAGCAATCCGGCACGCCCTCACCCGTCAGCAAAAAATCCAAGCGGCCATCATCAACACGCGGCTCACGCTGCCATTGGTCGTACGCCTGCAAGGGCGTGATCAGCTGCTGCTGCAACGCCTCCGCCAGCAGTGCATTGGCTCGTTGCGTATTGATGCACGCACGATAGCGCTGCTGCACTTCCACCCATTCCCACGTGAACCGATACTTGCGTGCGGGATTGCGACTGTCACTTAACCAAATGCGGCTACCCGGATCAGCACAATGCCGCATAGAACCGGTATTCGGGCAATGAACGGTGATTTCATCACCACTGTCTAGGCGAACATCGGCCAAAAAACGTTTATAACGGCGCAGCAATTTTCCCTGCATTAAGGGCCTGTCGTATATCATCGTTGCGCCAACCATTCCTGTATGCGTGCCATGGCTTGCTGCAAGCGTGGCAATGGTGTCGTAAACGCAAAACGCAGATGATGGTGGCCTGCATGGTCACCAAAATCGATGCCTGGTGTAATCGCTACGCCGGTGTCAGCCAAAAGTTGCTGACAAAACAACAGGCTATCATCCGTGTACCGACTCGCATCGACGTACACATAAAACGCCCCATCGGGCACCACCGGAACCTCAAAACCCAATTCAGGCAGCGCCGTCAACAAGTAGTCTCGGCGTTCACTGAGTATGTGACGACGCGTCTCCATAATTGCTAATGATTCCGCATCAAAGGCAGCCAGAGCCGCATGTTGTGCCGGTGTCGGTGGCGCCAAAAACATGTTTTGCGCCAGTTTCTCTAAGGTGGGCACCCACGCCAAAGGCACCACACTCCAACCCAAACGCCATCCTGTCATGCCAAAATACTTGGAAAAGCTATTCAGAACCACCGCATCGTCGGCAACCGCTAACACGGTTTGAGGTGCCTTGTTGTAGTTCAAACCTTGATAAATCTCATCCACCCAAAACTCCCCACCCTGGACACGCACCGCATCCGCCAGCGCGCGCAAATGTGGCAAATCCAATACCGCACCAGTCGGATTGGCTGGAGAAGCCACCAGCGCGACACGGGTATTCGATTGCCAATGTTGCGCAATTAACTCAGGCGTTAATTGGAATCGTGAAGCAGCCGTTGTCGTGATAAGCTGTCCATGCGCCTCAAACAGACGAGCAAAATGGCGATTACAGGGATAGCCCGGATCGGCCAGCAGCATCCGTTGTCCCGGTTGCAGCCGAGCAGCACTTAATAACAACAAGGCGCCCGAGGCGCCGGGAGTGAGTATCACACGCCGCGGGTCAATACGAACAGCAAAGCGTTGCCAGTAATAGTCGGCAATTTTTTCACGCAATACAGGCATACCCAGCGCTGGCGTATAACCCGTTTTACCGGCTCGTAGGGCACTTACGGCGGCCTCAATCATGGGTTCTGGCGTTGGGAAATCGGGTTCTCCCACCTCCAAATGTATAACGTCCACGCCTTGGGCTTGCAGCGCTTGCGCTTCCGCCAAAATCGCCATCACGTGAAATGGCTGTATGTCATCGCTGCGATGCGTATTGTGCGTGTTGTGTTGGCTCATCGTTACGCCATCATGACTCATTGAATAGGGCACTTGTGGTGAAGTTTGTCGCGCATTATACCCTGAGTCGTATTAAATAGTTGGCGGTTCCGCAGATATCTGGTAGTTTGCCCGCCTTAATTCATTTGGAACGCACCTGATTAAGCACTCCTTAATTTAGGCGCATGGATCCCGTACCGGACTGTTCCGGTTTACCAGGTGAGGCAGTCAAGCTATGCCGCAGCAAAAGAAAGAATTTGCGTTATCGGATTTCACACCTTATCAAATGGGTGCTGATGAAGAGTACATGAGCGATGCTCAACTCGAACATTTCGCCAGTATCTTGCGTAATTGGAAGCAAGAATTGATGGAAGAAGTCGATCGCACCAAAGAGCATATGCAAACCGAATTGAATAACTACGCCGATCCGAACGATCGCGCCAGCCAAGAAGAAGAATTCAATCTTGAGCTACGCACTCGTGATCGCGAGCGTAAACTCATCAAGAAAATCGAGAAAACCCTCGATATTATTGATAAGGGTGATTATGGCTATTGCGTCGCCTGTGGCATCGAAATCGGTGTACGTCGACTCGAAGCGCGCCCAACAGCCGACCTTTGTATTGATTGCAAAACGCTGGCTGAAATCAAAGAAAAGCAACTGGGCGTATAAGCCCATCGCTTTCATAAAGGCAGGTGATCCCTGCCTTTATTCCTTATGAGCAACCCTAATTACATTGGTCGCTTTGCGCCATCACCCACGGGGCCTCTGCATTTTGGTTCGTTATTGGCTGCGCTCGCCAGTTATCTTGATGCCAAATCACAACAAGGCACTTGGCTCGTCCGCATCGAAGACCTCGACCCTCCACGTGAAGATCCCACGGCCGCTAACGCTATTTTACGCATTCTGGATGACTATCAACTGCACTGGGATGGCCGTGTGGTGTATCAAAGCCAACAACATGCTCATTACCAAGCGGCGTTAGAACAACTCATTGCACAGAATCGCGCCTTTCCTTGTCAGTGCACGCGTAAGCAGTTGTCGTCACAACATGGAAAGCATTTTGGACGTTGCTCGCCACCCACTCACGCCGATTTTGCTTGGCGTTTTCTAGCAAGTACCGAGATCACGACGTGTCACGATCGATTACAACCAAGCCAGATCTACGCGGCCGATCAGCTGGGCGACTGCGTGATTCGGCGCCGCGATCACTACTGGTCATACCAGCTAGCGGTGGTCGTGGATGATGCATTGAGTGGGGTTACCGATGTCGTCCGCGGCATCGATCTCATTGACTCAACCCCCTGGCAGCAGCAGCTCCAATACCGCCTAGGGTATGCCACGCCCCGTTATGCGCACATTCCCGTGGCCACCGAAGCCAATGGCCAAAAACTCAGCAAGCAGAATTTCGCTAAGCCGTTAACCAGCGATGACAGCGGCGCAACACTGTGGCAGGCATTGCATTGGTTACGACAAGATCCCCCACTCGACTTGCAAAACAGTGGCAATGCCCTGCTACTGCAGTGGGCGATCGAGCACTGGCAGATCCATCGCCTGCAACAATGCACGCAATTGAGTGCACCTCCGCACTTCCAAAATCCGCTTTAGCGGTTACCAATAAAAGCGGTTGTGCTACTCTTGCGGGTCGATTCAACGCACGCAATAGGATGATCATGTACGATTATCGCCTTGGGCTACTGTTACTGGTGGGTTTTTATTTGTTTTCGCCCATGATGATGGACTGGTGGCTCGATGATCAGGGCGTCTGGTATCGACCGTTTGCGATCTGGTTATTATTAATCGGTTTTTACATCTGGCTTAACCACAAACGAGGCGATGATGAGCTTTAGTCTCGGCCAGCTCGGTTTTATTATTCTCGCCTACCTAGGCAGCTTGTTTTTGGTCGCTTACGCGGTTGAACAACAATGGCTGCCACGGCGCTGGGTTCGCCATCCACTGGTGTATGTCTTTTCTCTGGGTGTGTATGCCAGCGCTTGGGCGTTTTATGGCTCGGTCGGTATGGCGAACGAGTATGGTTACGGCTTCCTTGCCTACTATTTAGGCATTTCGGGGGCGTTTGTGTTATCACCGATTTTGCTGCGCCCACTACTGAACATCACTCGAATCTACCAACTCAGTTCCTTAGCCGATTTACTGGCCTTCCGCTATCGCAGTCGTTTAGCCGGCATTCTCGTCACCTTATTTATGTTGGCGGTGGTGGTCCCCATGCTGACATTGCAATTGCGAGCGATTGCCGAAACCTTGCACCTGCTCAACAGTGAGTGGCAAGCCACACAATTGGCTTTTGGTTTCTGTGTCATCATGATTGTGTTTGCCGTGCTTTTTGGGGCACGCCATGTGTCGCCGCGAGAAAAGCACGAAGGGCTGGTCATGGCGCTGGCCTTTGAAACGCTGTTGAAGTTGGTGGCATTACTGGTGTTAACCGCCGTCGTATTGTGGGGGGTGTTTGCACCCATCGGCGGGCTCGAACACTGGCTGAGCAGCCATCAAGAGCAATTGCTAAACCACCAGATTACGCTGCAAGAAGGACCTTGGCGTACGTTGTTATTGGTGTTTTTTGCCGCCGCCATCGTCATGCCACACATGTTCCACATGACCTTTACCGAAAACATCAATCATCAAGCCATTGGCCCTGCCAGTTGGGGATTTCCATTACTGCTACTGCTGATGGCCATCGCGGTGCCGCCCATTCTCTGGGCAGGTATTTATTTAGCCGTTGACACACCGGCTGAGTACTATGCATTAGGGATCGGCATTCATTTCAATTCACCCAGCTTGGTCATTTTGACCTTTTTAGGTGGTTTGGCCGCCGCCTCAGGCATCATCATCGTGATGACATTGGCCATGGCCGCTATGTTACTGAATCACATTGTATTGCCCATTTACAAACCCACACCACGTTACGACTTTTATCGCTGGTTGCTCTGGGTTCGTCGCAGTTTGATTACCCTCATTCTGTTACTGGCCTACGTGTTCTATGTTTGGGTGGGTGCCGACTTACAGCTGAACCGACTAGGGCTACTCGCCTTTGTCGCGTCCTTACAATTTTTACCGGGTGTGCTCGGTGTCCTCTATTGGCCGAAAGCCAACCGAAAAGGCTTCTCCGTCGGCCTACTGATCGGGATCGGCATTTGGTTTTACGGCTTACTGTTGCCATTTGCGCAACTGAGCTTAGGTTGGCAATGGCCACTGCCGTTACCGGCGGTGGATGAAAGCAACTGGCACTTACCGGCGATGTTGTCGTTTTTGGCGAATTTCACCTGTTTCGTATTCATTAGCCTAATAACCCGCCGCAAAGCCTCCGAAGTGGCCGCCGCCGATGCCTGTTCCATTGATACCATGTCACGGCCGTCACGGCGGCCACTGCAAGCAACCAACTCCAATGACGTCATCATCGCATTAAGCAAACCCCTTGGCCGTTACGTGGCCGAACGCGAGGTGTATCAAGCACTGACCGATCTTAAGCTGCCCTCTTATGAAGACCGCCCCTATGCCTTGCGACGCTTACGTGCTCGACTAGAGGCCAACTTGTCGGGGTTAATGGGACCGACCGTGGCGCACGATATCATCAGCCGCTCCTTGCCGTTGCAAGACAATGCCGAGTTGAGTGAAGACATTTATCAAATTGAACAACGCCTAGAAGGATTTCACGATCGCTTAAGTGGCTTGGCTGGCGAATTGGACAATCTCCGTCGCTACCATCGACAAACGCTTGAACGTTTGCCAATGGGCGTGTGTTCCTTGGCCGATGACGGGGAAATTTTGCTCTGGAATCAGGCCATGACGGATCTGACTCACATTCACAGCGATGACATTACTGGCTCTCACTTAGCCAAATTACCCAACCCTTGGAATACACTATTACTTGAATTTGTGCATAGCCAAAGCACCCATGAATACAAAAAACGCATTGATATTGAAGCGAGACCGCGCTGGTATAGCTTGCACAAAGCACTGATCAAAGCCAGTGGCGGTCAACCAGGCGGCATTGTTGTGTTGATGGAAGATCAAACCGATACACAATTGCTCGAAGACGAATTGATGCACAGCGAACGACTGGCCTCCATCGGACGACTCGCCGCTGGCGTCGCCCATGAAATTGGCAATCCCATTACCGGCATCGATAGCCTTGCGCAATTAATCCGCTACGAAACCGATAATCCAGAATTGATCGAGATGGCCGAGCAGATACAGCAGCAAACGCAGCGGGTAACGCGCATCGTGCAATCGCTAATGAATTTTGCTCACGCCGGCCATCACAGCACCGAACATGAAATCGTCACCCTACACCACTGCATTCATGAAGCCATGCAATTGCTCAAACTGAGTCAACGTAGCCACGACATTCGCTTCATCAATGATTGCAATCCCGAACTGTTGGTATTAGGTGATGCACAGCGCCTGGTACAAGTGTTTGTGAACTTGCTGGGTAACGCCCGCGATGCCAGTGAACCGGGGCAATGCATTGTGGCCAGTACCGAGGCCGACGAACACCAAGTGACGTTACGCATTGTCGATGAAGGTCACGGCATATCAGCCGAACACATTGATCGCTTGTTCGAGCCATTCTTTACCACCAAAGAAGTCGGTCAGGGCACTGGATTGGGCCTGGCGTTGGTATACAGCATTGTTGAAGAGCACTATGGGCACATAGCCTTTGAAAGTCCGGTCAGCGAAGGGCGTGGCACTTGTGTTAAAGTCAGCTTACCGCGATTTCATCCACCCGAACCATTGGAACCCACTGCATGAGCCATATTCTCGTTGTTGAAGATGAAGTGATCATTCGTCAAACGCTGCGCCGTTTGCTTGAGCGCCATCATTATCAAGTAACGGATGTCGACTCACTGGATGCCGCTAAACAACAACCGTTGGCATCGTTTGATCTTATTATCAGCGACTTACGCTTGCCGGGTGGTCACGGCACCGAATTGATTGAACTGGCGCCGCAAATCCCCGTACTGATCATGACCAGCTACGCCAGTTTACGCTCCGCGGTGGATGCCATGAAAATGGGTGCCGTCGATTACATTGCGAAACCGTTCAATCATGACGAATTGCTGCAGGCCGTTGAGCGTATCCTGACCGAAGCCACACTCACCCAGCAACCGAATAATCCAGAGCCATTGCAACAGTCGGTTCACAAAGATTATCCCGTCAGTGGCATTATCGGCAGTTGCGAACCCATGTTGCTGCTGTTCAAAAAAATCAGCAAAGTTGCTCCCACCGACGCCACGGTATTGATACTGGGGGAGTCCGGCACAGGTAAAGAGCTGGTCGCCAAAGCGCTGCACAACCAAAGTCATCGAAAACAAGGTCAAATTATTTCCGTCAACTGCGCCGCGATTCCAGAAACACTGATCGAATCAGAATTGTTTGGTCACGAAAAGGGGGCGTTCACCGGAGCCAATAGCGTTCGTCAAGGTTTGGTTGAAGCTGCCGACGGCGGTACATTATTTTTGGACGAAATTGGTGAACTACCATTAGAGGCGCAAGCACGCTTATTGCGGGTATTGCAAGAAGGCGAAATTCGTCGAGTCGGCTCGGTACAGAGCATCAAAGTGAATGTCCGTCTCATTGCGGCAACGCATCGCAACCTGAAAGACTTGGCCAGTCGTGGCGAATTTCGCGAAGATTTGTACTATCGCCTCAATGTGGTTGAGCTACGCTTACCACCGCTGCGCGAACGCGGTCATGACGTGCTGGAACTGGCCGAATTCATGCTGCAACGCAACTGCGACAAAATGCACTTGCCTGCCTTGCAATTTAGTCAAGCAACTCAGCAGGCCATACTCGATTATCATTGGCCAGGTAATGTGCGAGAGCTGGAAAATGCGGTCGAGCGTGCCGTCATTCTGGTGGATGAAGGCCAACCCATTACCGCTGACCTACTCGGTATCGAAAGCGCTGCGGATCGGTACGTGAACCCCACACTGCAAGAAAATCTGCTGCACAATCCCGCGCAACAGCCATCAGACACGCAAGCAGAACAAGGTGATTTGTCGCTCGATGACTATTTTGTGCACTTCGTCCTTGAAAACGAAGCCAACATGACCGAAACCGACTTAGCTCGAAAACTGGGCATCTCTCGCAAAAGCTTATGGGAGCGACGCCAACGCCTTGGTATTCCTCGCAAGAAGAGCAGCAAGTAGCCAATTGATCGCCGTAACACACACGTCGGGTGTTACGGCAACGTGTTACCGTGATGTGTTACCACCCATACGACCAAAGTGTTACCGAGAGTGTTACTGCACACCACACACACTTGAAAAAAGTTCCCGTAACTGCGCCCGCATCGCTATCAAAATACACCGAAGAGAACGCGCTGCGCACAATAAATATATCTAAGCCATTGATTTATAAGGATAAATCAGAGCCGCCCGGTAAATTCCGGCAAAATAAAAAAGTTGGCACGAGAATCGCTTTATATAAAACATAGCAATAACAACGATCACATGACGGCACTCAATAACAATAAAAAATGCGGTGAATGTGATCTCGGCCAACTGCAAAAATAATAAATGGCCTTAGAGTAGCAAATAACAATAACAATGCTCACTGACAGCCGATTGGTTTAAGCGCAACAAGTGCTCCTAAACCAATCGGTTTTCTTCTTTTTGGACGTTCACATTTCGCACACCATCGCAATGTTTCCGCATTTCGCAGGCCACATCCGCCGCCAGTACCGGCATTCGCAACGCAATAGCCATCAACCACAACCTGAACATCATGTCTTGTTTCATTGACGGCAGCCTATGTAACCGCTCCACGTAACCGCCGATGGAACTGTTACCGCAATACGCACACTGTTACAAAACTGTTACCGTTTGGCGCGATTGTGGTAACACTTTCGTCTAGATATCAGCTACCACCATTCCGAAATAATCTTAACCCATTGATTTTAATAGGTATTTAAAAGCTGGCACGGCTAATGCTTTATAACTAATACGAAGCACGAATCACCGATAAAAATAACAACGACTCAGCTTCAAGTAACAACCTCACAATAACAATAACTATGAGGTTGCAAAGGTCTCCTCCTACAAAAACAACAAGAGACCTGAGAAATGAACACGCTGTTATGAGTACGCAACAACCGCCCACAATAAAAATAATATCGGGCCAGATTGTTTATTCACAACAACAGGTTCGCCCAGCTCTCGGGAAGTTAATAACAATAAAATGGATACCTGACGAAGCCGCTCTGCGGCTTTTTGTTTATTTGCCGTTTCGTTCCCGTTAAACTCATCCCACTATTTGTCCACCAGCCAGCGAGTCGGTTTATTCCTTTGATTAATCCACTGAAAAATTCCGGTCGTAAAATACGTCAATTCTTTCAACGCAAACCTGCTCAGCAGGTGTTGTTGGAACGTATTCCACGTGACCAGCACAGCATCAGCCGCGATCACTTAAGCGACAATGCCCTTAAGGTACTGTACCGATTGCACAATGCCGGTTATCAGGCATTGCTGGTCGGTGGCGGAGTTCGCGACACGTTACTCGGACTGGACCCCAAGGATTTTGACGTGGCGACGGATGCCACCCCCGAACAGGTCAATCATTTATTCCGTAATTCACGCTTAATTGGCCGCCGCTTTAAACTGGTACACGTGGTGTTTGGCCGTGATGTGATCGAAGTCGCGACTTTCCGCGCACCTCACTCCGATGAAGTGTCACAAAAAACCGCGGCAACCGGCGAGCAAGGCATGATTTTGCGCGACAACGTCTATGGCAGCAAAGACGAAGATGCCATGCGTCGTGACTTCACCATTAACGCGTTGTATTACGACATTGCCGATTTCAGTGTGCATGCGTATGCGGGAGGCTGGGAAGACTTACAACAACATCGGATTCGGTTAATTGGTGATCCAGAAACGCGTTATCGCGAAGATCCGGTACGCATGCTCAGAGCCGTACGATTTGCCGCGAAACTGCAATTCACCATCGAAAAACAAACGGCAGCGCCAATCAAAGCCATGGCACCACTCTTACAGCAAGTGCCTGCCGCCCGCTTATTTGAAGAAATTCTCAAATTATTCCTGCATGGTCGTGCGCTGGAAACGTTGCGCTTATTACGTGAACATCACCTCTTTGAACCCTTGTTCCCGGCCACCGAGCAGTGCATTCGCTTACAGCCAGAAACACTCATTCTGGTTGAAAACACCATGGCCAATACCGATGTTCGCATTCAAGCAGGCAAATCGGTAACACCGTACTTTTTCCTTGCGGCCTTGCTCTGGCCTCAAGTCGTTCGTTTAAAAGCCGAATTTGAGCAAACGGGGCTTCCTCCCTACCCCGCGCTGCAAAAAGCAGCCGATCGTGCTCTGTCACAACAAATCCGAAGTGCGGCCATCCCCAAACGCCTCTCTATCCCGATGCGAGAAATATGGGAGTTGCAATTGCGTATGGCCAAAACGCAGTCGCGGCGCTGCCAAGAATTGCTATCGCACCCTCGCTTCCGCGCGGCGTATGACTTTATTTTATTGCGCGAACAGTCCGGTGAGAACTTGGCCAACTTGGGCGCTTTTTGGACCAAACTGCAAGAGCAATTTCCACACGAAGTGCGTGCCAACAAACCCCGCTTCGAAGACACTGGCGAGCACGTGACGGAGCATGATGAACGACCACGCCGTAGCCGTAACCGTTCACGCCCACGGCGTCGTAACTACAAACCGAATGAGCAGTAAACATGAGCGTTTGTTACGTTGGCTTAGGTGCGAATGTGGAAGACCCCGAGGCGCACATCACCCGTGCGCTCAAAGCGTTCCAACAATCACCCCAGTGGACGTTACTGACTGTTTCTTCACTCTATCGCAGTCAACCACTGGGACCTCAAGATCAACCCGACTTTTACAATGCCGTGGCGGCGCTCACCACGTCATTGCCAGCACTCGACGCATTGGATTGGTTACTGAACCAAGAGCAGCAGCAAGGCAGAGTACGTCTGCGCCACTGGGGCGAGCGTTGTCTGGATTTGGATTTACTGCTGTATGACGACCAGGTCATCGAGCACGAACGACTCAGCGTTCCACACCGAGAACTGTGCAAACGCAGCTTTGTCGTCATGCCATTGTTGGAAATTGCGCCCGATTTGATGCTACCAGATGGCCGTTTTTTACGCGATATCAGCCCAGAATTTGACGGTCAATTGCAACGATTATCACCCCCAGTTATTGACATATAACGTTTAATCCGCACCATACTCACCTATTCACGCAACCACAGTGAAGCCCAGTGGGCACTAACCGGAGAATCACCATGAATGCCATTAGCATTCCGCGTTTAACGCAGATGAAAGCCGAACAACAAAAATTTGCGGTTCTAACCGCTTACGATGCCACGTTTGCGCAATTAGCGGCCGAAGCGGGTGTTGAGGTATTGCTGGTCGGTGACTCGCTTGGCATGGTATTACAAGGTCAAGACAGCACCTTACCCGTGACCCTAGAGGACATGGTGTACCACACGCGCGCGGTGGCAAAAGGCAATGCTCGTGCAGCGCAACCCGCCTTAGTCATGACCGACCTCCCCTTTATGAGCTATGGCACACTTGAACAAGGCTTAGCCAGCGCCCGTGCGGTGATGCAGGCGGGTGCTCATTTAATTAAAATCGAAGGCGATGACTGGTTGATTCCTCTCATTCAACGCTTAGCACAACAAGGTGTGCCTGTTTGCGCTCATCTTGGTTTGACGCCACAGGCCGTCAATAAGCTAGGCGGCTATAAGGTGCAAGGGCGAGACGACGCTAAAGCCGACGCCATGCTGGCTCATGCCATTGCCTTGGCCGAAGCCGGTGCCGATTTGTTGTTACTGGAATGCGTACCCAGCACACTGGCCGAACGCATCACTCAAGCCGTGTCGATCCCCGTAATTGGCATTGGTGCTGGCAGCGCCACCGACGCACAAGTGCTGGTGATGCATGACATGCTGGGCTTAAATCGCGGCCGCGTACCCAAGTTCGTAAAAAACTACATGGTCAATGGCAACACCGTGCAGGACGCCTTTGCGCAGTACACCAGCGAAGTAAAAGCAGGCGTTTTCCCTGCCGCCGAACATGGGTTTTCTGCATGATTACGGTTCATACGATTGAAGAATTACGGCAACACGTTCGTCAAGCCCGAGAACAAGGTCGTCGCATTGGGTTTGTGCCCACCATGGGCAATTTACACGACGGTCACATCCGTTTGGTGGATCATGCGAAAGCCGACGACTGTTTTACCGTTGCCAGTATTTTTGTTAATCCGCTGCAATTTAACGATGCCAGCGACCTTGAACGTTACCCACGCACCTTGACGGCCGATCAGAAACGGCTCGAAGCGGCGGCAACCGATTTGTTGTTTGCCCCCGATGTGGACGAAATGTACCCGCACGGACAAGCGCAGCAAAGTCGTGTGCATGTGCCAGGGGTTTCGGCGGGGTTGTGCGGCGGCAGCCGTCCAGGACACTTTGACGGCGTGGCAACGGTGGTCACGAAATTGTTTAACATGGTGCAGCCTGACCGTGCCTACTTTGGTGAAAAAGACTTTCAACAAGTCGCCGTTATTCGCAAAATGGTCGACGATCTCAACATGCCCATCACAATCGTCCCAGTGGCTACGGCACGGGCAGACGATGGCTTGGCATTAAGCTCGCGCAACGGCTACCTTAGCCCTGAAGAACGGGCGATTGCTCCGGGCTTGTATCGTACGCTACAGCACGTATTATCTCGCCTTCAGGCGCACACACCGTTAGCACAGGCGTTAGCCGAGGCCAACGAGCAACTGCAGCAACTGGGTTTCATACCCGATTATGTGGCCGTGTGTCATGCACACAATGTACAAAGTGTGCAATCGGGTGATACGGTCAAAGATCTGGTTATCTTGGCCGCTGCGCACTTGGGTAACGCGCGATTGATTGATAATATTCACGTGACGTTGAATCAACGCATTGAATAAGGCATACTTCAGCGCCTTGTGTCCAAGTGGGCATTAAATGAACAATTCCCGTGTTGTTTTACGGTAAAGCAACCACGAATCGTGCGAAAACGTAAAGAAAGGGTTTACCATGCAAACCATCATGCTCAAAGCCAAACTGCATCAAGCACGAGTGACCCATTCGGTGCTCAATTACGAAGGCTCTTGCGCCATTGACGGCAAACTGCTGGATCTCGCTGGCATGCGTGAGTTTGAACAGATCCAGATTTATAACATTGATAATGGTCAACGTTTCACCACCTACATCATTCGTGGCGAAGACAATTCGGGCATCATCTCTGTGAACGGAGCCGCCGCACGCCTAGCCGGTGTCGGTGATCGCATCATCATTTGTGCGTATGGCAATTATGACGAGAAAGAATTGGCCACGTTTAAACCGAAAATGGTTTATATGAATGCCGACAACACCGTCAGCCACACCAGTTTCGACATTCCGGTTCAAGTTGCCTAAGCCATAGCCGCAGCTCATGAACCAGCAACGCCACCTTCCGGTGGCGTTTTTTTTGCCTATGACTCCCCCCTACCCTTGTCTTATACTGAAGCCAGATTTTTTAAGTCAAAGGATGTGCCATGATCAGCCGTAGTACGGTGACTCACTCTGCTATTTGGCAGAGCCTACAACAACACCATCACGACATTCAGCAACAACACATGCGTGATTGGTTTCATCAAGATCCACACCGTTTCGAGCGTTTCAACGTCAGTGCCGCTGGGCTGCAACTGGACTACTCCAAAAACCGCATCACCGAACACACCATGACTCTGTTATTGCAGTGGGCCAATGAACGTCTTCTGCCCCAACAAATTGAAAGTTTGTTTATTGGCGACCCGGTCAATCGCAGCGAAAAACGCCCCGCATTGCACACCGCTCTGCGTAATTTTGGTGAGCGTGAAGTGATCGTTGATGGCATCAACATCATGCCGGAGGTGCGCGACACCGTGCGTCGGATGGAATCATTCTGCTGGAAAATTCGCCGCAACCAATGGCGTGGTTACAGCAATCGACCGTTTACCGATGTGGTTTCCATAGGTATTGGCGGTTCATTTTTGGGCCCCAAATTGGCGTCCAGTGCGCTCAAACCGTTTTGGGATTCGCGCCTTAACATTCACTATCTGGCCAACATTGATGGCTCTCACATCACCGAGATTCTAAAGCGGCTCGATCCAGCCACCACGCTGTTCATTATCCAATCAAAGTCATTCGGCACCCAAGAAACGCTGAAAAATGCCACCGCCTGTCGCCAATGGTTTTTAGACAATGGCGGTGATGAAGACGATTTGCATAAGCACTTTACCGCGGTGTCATCCAACGTTGAGGCCGCAAAGGCATTTGGTATCGCCGAAGACAACATCTTCCCAATGTGGGATTGGGTGGGAGGTCGCTATTCGCTCTGGTCGGCCATTGGTTTACCGCTGGCTCTGGCCGTTGGCATTGATAACTTCCGCGAGCTGTTACGTGGCGCTTATGACATGGATGAACACTTCCGCACCGCGCCATTAGGGCAAAATATGCCGGTGATCATGGCATTGCTCGGCATTTGGTACGTGAATTTCTTCAATATCAACTCGCATGCCATCTTGCCCTACGATCACTATTTGCGCAGCCTACCCGCGTACTTACAGCAGCTCGACATGGAAAGTAACGGCAAATCCATGACCGCCGATGGCTATCCAGTGGATTATCATACGGGGCCGATCATTTGGGGCGGTGTGGGTACTAACGGTCAGCACGCGTTCCACCAATTGCTGCACCAAGGCACGCACTTCTCACCCTGCGATTTTATTTTGCCGATGTGCAGCCACAATCCGATTGATAATTTTCATGCCATGCTGGTGTCGAACTGCCTCAGTCAAAGCCAAGCGTTGCTGCAGGGTAAATCCGAACAAGAGGCCTTGGATGAGCTCATTGCTGCTGGCATGAACAAAGCCGAAGCCGTTGTTCTAGCACCGCAAAAGGTCATTCCCGGCAACCGACCCAGCAACACGCTGTATTTCCCCAAAACCACACCGCACAGTATTGGCGCCTTAATCGCACTCTACGAGCACAAGGTGGCCGCCCAAGGCATGCTGTGGGGCATCAACTCATTTGATCAATGGGGCGTGGAACTGGGTAAACAATTGGGCGATCGCGTATTGCGCTCATTGCAAGGTGAAACCGTGGCTAACGACGTGGATGGCTCCACCAACGGATTGATTCGTGCGTTTCAGCAAATGCAAAACAGCCTGTGATTCACTCTGACGGACGATCCAGAATAGGCTAAAATGCACCTCTGTTTTTTGGGGTGCTCATTATGTCGGTTATAACGTCGAATTTTCAGGCCATTGCGTGGCACAACAACACGCTGTCATTGCTCGATCAGCGTGTTTTACCACACCAACATCAGGTGTTGACCTACAGCACCGCAGCCGATGTGGCGGATGCCATTCGCAGTATGGTAGTGCGTGGCGCACCGGCCATTGGGATTGCCGCCGCGTACGGTTATGCCCTAGATGCATTGGCCGGACGCGATTTGGCCGACGCCTATCGTGTGTTAGCGGAATCACGCCCAACCGCGGTGAATTTATTTTGGGCGCTTGATCGTATGACGCAAGCAGGCACAGACGCACACCAACTGGTTGCGTGTGCCAAAGCCATTCATGCTGAAGACATTGAAGCCAACCTGCGCATGGGTCAATTCGGTGCCTCACTGCTGGCTGACAACAGTCAGATTTACACCCATTGCAATACCGGCGCCTTAGCAACTGGTGGTCACGGCACCGCCCTCGGCATCATTCGCAGTGGTTACCAAGATGGCAAAGTCACGCACGTGTACGCCGGTGAAACACGCCCTTGGTTACAGGGTGCCCGCCTCACCAGCTGGGAACTCATGCAAGACAACATCCCAGTGTCCTTGGTCTGTGATGGCGCTGCGGCGCAACTGTTTCGCCAAGGCAACATTCACTGGCTGATTGTCGGTGCCGACCGTATTGCCGCCAATGGCGATGTCGCAAATAAAATCGGCACTTACAGCTTGGCGGTATTGGCTAAATACCACGGCATTAAGGTGATGGTAGCCGCTCCCAGTACGACCTTTGATCTCACCATTCGTGATGGTCAGCAAATTCCCATTGAGCAGCGCGACGGACAAGAGGTCACTCAGCTCAATGGTCAAGCCATTGCGCCTGAAGGTTGCCATGCCATCAATCCCGCCTTTGACGTCACACCCGCTAGCTTGATTGATGCCATCGTGACCGAACACGGTATCATCTCGCCAGTGAACGAGACGACCATTGCCCATAATCTGCTCAATACCAGCGCATAAGGTCTGCTTCATGGAACATCCTTACTCCGACATTGCCTTTCAACAAGCCGCCGCCGATTTATGCCGCTATGGCAAAATCATGTACGATCGTAACTGGTCACCCGCCACCAGTTCGAATTACTCGATTCGTCTCAATGACGCCTGTTGCGCATTGACCAGCTCGGGCAAACACAAAGGGGAATTAAGCGCAGCGGATATTCTGGTGGTGGATTGGCAAGGACAACCGCTTAGTGCAGGCAAGCCATCAGCAGAAACCGGCTTACACACACAGCTTTATCGTCGTGATACAAACATCGGTGCGGTGCTGCATACGCATTCTCCGAGCGCCGTATTACTGTCACAAATCTGGCCCAGTAACCTGCTCATTTTGCAGGGGTGGGAACTGCAAAAAGCATTAACAGGCGAAAGCACCCACTTGAACGCGGTGCGCATTCCGATTTTTGACAATACGCAAGACATTGAGCAATTGGCGAGTGACGTCGAACAACACATGCAACAGCACGGTCAAGGTCATGCCTATCTGATTCGTGGCCACGGCATCTACACTTGGGGCAGCGATATCCACACCTGCTTTCGCCATTTAGAAGCACTGGATCATCTACTGCAATACGAACTACAACGTCGCCAACTCGGTTTGGCAACCACCACAGAATAAGGATAATCATGAGCGAAATTCGAATTTATGAAAACATGGCCAACAACCTCGTTTTCACCAGCAACAACCCACAAAAAATTCACGAACAACTGGCCTTGGTTGGCGTACGTTTCGAACAGTGGCAGACACAAAGCACAGTCCAAGCTGGCGACAGTAGCGAGCATGTGATGGCGGCGTATCAAGCCGACATCGACCGTTTGATCAGCGAAGACGGTTATCAGACCGTGGATGTCATTAGCCTCACGGCCGATCACCCGCAAAAAGACGAGCTGCGTCAAAAGTTTCTCAGCGAGCATACCCACAGCGAAGACGAAGTACGCTTCTTTGTCGCCGGACAAGGCTTGTTTAGCCTACACATTGGCGAACGAGTGTACGAGGTGTTATGCACGGCTGGTGATTTGATCAGCGTACCGGCCAATACACCGCACTGGTTTGATATGGGGCCAAATCCGGCGTTTGTCGCGATTCGATTCTTTAATAATCCCGATGGTTGGGTCGCGCATTTTACCGGCAGCGACATTGCCGAGCATTACAATCGCTTAACGGCTTAAGGAATGTGAATGACCATTCGATTGATTTTGACCGACATTGAAGGCACAACCTCGTCCATCTCCTTTGTCAAAGAGGTGTTATTTCCCTACGCGACTAAACACCTACCCGACTACGTTCGTACGCACCAGCACACGCTAGTCGATGTGTTGGCCGCTACCGCAGCACTGGCGGCAGAGGAAGGACGGCAAATCGATGTGAATGACATCGAAGCACTGATTGATGTGTTGCTCAGCTGGATTGCAAACGATAAAAAAGCCACGCCATTGAAAACCTTGCAAGGACTGATTTGGCGTGCAGGTTATGAGCAAGGGGATTATCGTGCCCACATGTACCCCGATGCCACTCAAGCACTGCGTGCATGGCATGAGAATGGTATCCCTTTGTACGTCTACTCATCGGGCTCTGTTGGGGCGCAGAAATTGTTTTTTGCCTACAGCCAAGACGGTGATTTATTGCCCGTTTTCAGTGGGCATTTTGACACCCAAGTTGGTGCGAAACAGGAAGTGAGCGCCTACCAACGTATCCTCGCTGAGTTACAACAACAGCATTCCATCACGCCAGACGAAGTGCTCTTTTTGTCGGATATTGAAGCCGAACTGGATGCTGCCCACAACGCAGGCCTAACAACAGCATGGTTAGTGCGCGACTCATCGCTACCAAACACCGCCGCACACCCTGCCGTGGCATCTTTCGCAGCGCTAGCAGGAATCTTCCCTGAACTGGCTTACTAACTCAAGATTGGTCATGTTAGCAACACTTAAATGTGTACAGACATCGGAGATTATTGTGAGAATGGGAGATTGGTGTGGGAGCGGGCCATGCCCGCGACAACGGTGCCAAAGATAACAACGCCATTACCCGCC
>JACUUC010000048.1 GCA_014859445.1 Bacterioplanes sp. | reverse complement strand
TATGGCAGTCAAGAGTGGTGCTTGAAGACTTATTGCAGAGCAAACTGCACCGTTCGTTGCTGCGGTTCAATGTGTTTGACCGATACCATGACGCGTTGGCCGAGTACATAGCGAACATCGTCAGATGAGTGGGTGATGGTTTTGCTGTCAAATACCCAGGTTCCCGTCACCTTGCGACGATCAATACTGCCTTCGATGCCGTTGTCATCAAGACGGACGGTCATGCTGCTGGAGTTCATGTGCACGATGGTTGCGGCATAAACCTGTGTAGCAGGTTGCTGTTGAAGCCATTGCAATTTTAGCCACTGTTCAGTTTGCATGGCGGCATTGCGAGCGTTCGTTTGCTGCATTTGGATGTGCTGCAACAAGGAGTCGTGCGGGCTATCTACAGGGTCATTATTTAATAGTGCTTTCACCATACGGTGTACTAATAAATCGTTGTACTTACGCAGTGGTGAGGTAAAGGTTGTGTACACCTCAAAACCCAAACCAAAGTGCGGTTGTGCAACGGTAGTGAGCTGGCTGCGTTCTAATTGGCGACTCACAATCATACGAATAGGCAATGGCTGCTCTGCTAGGGCTGCTTGTTGCAATAATTCGACGAACTCAGCCAGTGTTTGCAGCTTGGGTTTGCGTTCTAGCTGCAAAACCTCACGCAGTAAGCTGCTCGCTTCACCGATGCGCTCACTGCGAATACCGGCGTGACCAATAAACAAGCCGGTATTACGCGCTGCTAGCCATTGTGCTACGGAACGATTGCAAGCGAGCATGCACTCTTCTACCAAGCGATGCGCATCGTTACGTTCCACTCGAACAATATCTCGTACCTTTCCTTGGTCATCAAACATCAATTTGAAATCAGGACGGTCTTCCATCACCAAGCAATGCGTTTGACGATATTGTGCCAAAGCACGCGCGCAATGATGCAGATGCAATACATGCCCTTGTAGCTCAGCAGGGACATCGCTATCGCTGCCATCAATTAACTGCGCTACTTGGTTGTAATGTAATTTGGCGTGACTACGAATGCGAGCGCTGTGTATTTGGGTGTGTTCAATATGGCCTTGTTCGGAAACTTTTAATTCGACCACCATTGCCAGTCGCTCTTCATTGCCGACCAATGAGCAGCGCTGTTCTGATAATTCGGACGGTAGCATGGGAATAACATGCTGAGGAAAGTAGACCGACGTGGCTCGTTGTTTTGCCAAATCATCCAACGGGCTATTGGCTGGAATGAAGGCGGCAGGATCGGCGATAGCGACCCAAAGATACCAGCCTTGGCTATGCGCTTCGACATAGAGTGCATCGTCGATATCTCGTGTGCTGGCGGAATCGATCGTGACAAAGGGGAGATGAGTGAGGTCGCTGCGTTGTGACCAGTCCTCATCTTGCGCCTGCTGTGGCATGTCACGTATTTGTTGTTGCACTGGGGCTGGAATATCGTCAAGCAAAGCAAATTTCTGTTGAATCACTCGATGTTCGATCAGTGGCTCGTCAATGCGACCAATGATTTCATCGATTGTGGCTTGCGCTTTGCCGCTTGGGTACGGGTGTTGGCTGATGTGTGCGCGAACAAAATCGTTTTCCACGGCGCCTTGGCGTTTGGCGGGTGGCACAAAAATCCAACGATTGAGCGTCGGATGATCGGGTTCCAAAAAATGGCCTTTACCACGAACGATGTAACGCGCAACGAAGTCACCTTGAGTCGAGTTAAGCAAAGATTCGATAATGGCTTGCTCTTTGTCATTGGGGGCCGGCTCAACTCGAAAGGTAATGGTATCGCCAGGCAATACTTTATCCATTTCTTCGGGTGCTAAGAAATATTGCTTGCCGCAGTCGGTGTTGACAAAACCGAAACGCCCACCCGTTGAACGCACTCGCCCTGTAAATCGAGGTGTGCTGTCGTGGAGATCTTGCTTGAGAGATTTTAGCTGTTCGAGGGCGTTTATATCGAGCATTAGACAAGACCATTAGCGAATAAATAAAAGGGCGCCAGTGTAATCGAAATGGGCGATAGCAGCCACCGCTAACCCGCCCAGTATAGCTGCACGCGGCGAAATTCATCCAGTTCATCCAAGTCTGGAATGGTGCAGGAATCGTGTTGCGATGATGCGTGATAGGGGGGGAAGTGGAAATCGCGAATGCGAGAGTCGGCCACTAACACCTGTGCGGCTTTATCACGAAACACCTTAAGCAATGGCAAGTTGGCACGGTCGTAAAGCACATCGGCCGCAATAAGTAGGTCGAGTGGTTCATCGAAGGTGAATACATCGTCGTGAAAGCGATAGTGGACACCGTTTAGCTCGGCATTTGCGGCGCAGGCTAACGCGGCGTCAGGATCGATGTCACAGGCAATCACTTCTTTTGCCCCAGCCATGGCACAGGCCACGGCGACCACGCCGGAGCCTGCGCCAAAATCCATGACCTTTTTACCGCGTACCCACTCGGGATGCGCCAAGATTTCACGCGCCAATACTTGCCCACTGGCCCAGCAGAATGCCCAATACGCTGGGTAGTCTTGAATAGCGAGGATTTCTGCTTGTGAAAACGGTCGCTGCATCGGCGCTGGATCGACCAGCCACAGCTGTATATCTGGACACTGAGGCAGCACTTGTCGGCTGACATACGCATCGCGAAGCATGCGTTGAATAGCGGTGTTTAATGGGGCTGACATACGTTAACGATTCCTAGGTGTCTGCGCTGCATGGTCTTGATGTCGATGTTGTTCATGCGCCTCTTGCGGGCAGTGTGAATATGTCTTTGGGTGCGGCGACGGTGTATCCCGCTTGACGTAACAAGGTGGCGGCTTCTGCGTTGGCGTAATGATACAGCACAAAACGATGCAGCCAGTTGGGCTGATATTCTCGGGCTAAGTCGGCTAGGCCAGTGTGGGACGGGTTGGGTTCTACGCCGCAATCATGAAACACCACCTCTTGCCCGCTGAGTTGATGATGCACAATCTCAGGGATGGGGCGAGTATCGCCACTGTACAGAAATAACCCCGGCACATGCAGGGCAAAGCTAGAGCCGGGCGCATGATGACGGGTCGGCCATAGTTGAAACGTCAGCCCAGCCCAGTGAAAGTGATCGGTGACCGGCAATAACTGAAACGATTGCCAGAAATCGAGACCGCCTTCGGCCAATAACCCCGGGTAGGTGGCCAAACGTTGGTGCAGTAAGCCAATCAGAGATAAAGGAACGTACAGGCGAATGGGGGGCACTTTTTGCAAGTGAGCTCGCACGGCTAAAATTTCCAGATCGGCAATGTGATCCATGTGGCCATGAGTTATAAACACGGCGGCTGGTAGTTGATTAAATTGCTGCTGAAACGCCGATACCGTACCAGGCCCACAATCGATCAATAGCAGCGGATTGTGTTTGGCATCCATCAGTGTGGCGGCAGAGCAGCCCATGGAGAGTTCGCCACCACTGCCTGTACCATGAAAAATCAGGGAGTATTGTGCGCTTTTTAGGGTCATAATCAGTCAACTGTGTCACGGAACCAGAGGTGTATTATGTGGCGTCCAAAACTGATGTCTATCCCCAGTGCGGAAGAAGCGTTACCAGGGCGCTCTGCGCCCAGCTATGAATGGCCTCAACAGCATTGGGTGAATGGCCACCGCATCGCGGGAGAATGTCCGAGCGACTTGGCGGAACTGATTGTGGGAATGGGGTGCTTTTGGGGGGCGGAACGCTTGTTTTGGCAGCAGGAGGGGGTGTATTCCACCTCGGTTGGTTACGGTGCAGGTCATACGTCACACCCGACGTACGAAGAAGTGTGCACCGGCATGACCGGGCACAATGAATTAGTACGAATCTGGTACGACCCTAAGCAGGTGCATTTGCTCGATTTGTTGGCCTTGTTTTGGCAAGAACACGATCCGACACAAGGCATGCGTCAAGGCAATGACATTGGTACGCAGTATCGCTCGGGTATTTATTTGCGTCAGCCTGATGAGTTAGCGTTGGCAGAGCGCAGTCGCGAGCATTATCAACAGCGTTTACGATCGCAAGGAAACTTGACCATAAGCACCGAAATTGTCACAACCCCCGTGTATTATTTAGCCGAAGAATACCATCAACAATATTTGGCCAAGCATCCGAATGGGTATTGTGGCTTATCTGGATGCGGTGTGAGTTATCAATAATTAAGGGAGTTAGGCATGCGCACGCTGGCCGTGTTCCATTTAAAAGGCGGCGTTGGGAAAACCACAACGGCGGTGAATATTGCAGCGTTAGCCGCGCAAGATAACATACGCACGTTACTGTGGGATTTAGACCCTCAAGCCGGTGCCAGTTGGATTTTAGCCGCTGACACGTTGCAAAAACAAAATAAGCTTTGGCAAGGAGATTGTCCTGTCGGTTCTGTGGTGGTCACCACCCAATGGCCCAAGTTGGATGTGTTGCCCGCCGATTTGTCGTTACGCAAGTTACAACAAACCGTCGCCAGTAAAGCCGATGCAGAGCGGCAGATGCGTAATTGGCTCGATCAGCTATCGGAAATCTACGGTTTGATCGTGATTGATTGTCCTCCCTCACTGACACCGCAAATGGAAGGCGTACTGCGTGCGGTGGATCGCATCATGGTGCCGGTTCAACCATCGCTGTTGTCGATACGAGCCTATGACGATATTCGCCAACATTGTTCTTGGAGCAAAAATAAGCAATGGCTGCCTTTTGTCAGCATGATTGATAAACGCAAGCCCGGCCATGTGCGCTGGGTGCAAGACGAAGCGAAGCGTTATGCGGAGCTGCTGCCTGTCGTTGTGGCACAATCGGCCAGTGCCGAACGCATGTTAGAACAACGCGTGCCCGTTGTTTACAGTCAGCCAGAAGTCCCGTTGGCGCGTAATTTTGCCGCACTATGGCGCGCCATGAAGCCTCGACTGTCGTTGACGTAATCCATGACCGTTTCGGAACACGCACCATTACGCTGGTTTGATAGTCACTGTCACTGGGATTTTTCGAGTTTGGATTCTGAGCGCGAAACACAGTGGCTGTTGGCGCAACGATTGGGTGTGTGTGGCTACTTGATACCGGGCATCAGTCGCGAACAGGGACAGCGTCAGCTGGATCATGATGCGACCAAGCAGCACGGCATTGCATTGGGTTTGCATCCGTATTTTTTGGCGCAACACCGTCCCAGCGATTTGGCGTGGTTGCATGAGCAATGCCAGCGCCATGACTTAGTGGCTTTGGGCGAGTTTGGCTTAGATTGGGTACTGGCCACGACGTCCGAGCAGCAACGGCAACAATGGGATTGGTTTGAACAACAGCTGGATATTGCCGAGACGCATCAATTGCCCATTATTTTGCACGTGCGGAAAGCGCACGATCAAGTGGCGGCGGCGTTACGTCGTCGACAGTTTGCCTATGGCGGCGTTGTGCATGCCTTTAGCGGCAGTGTGCAACAGGGTAAGGCGTATCTTGATTTGGGTATGACGTTAGGCATTGGTGGTGCCATGAGTCACCCCAGAGCGCATAAATTGCGGCGTACCGTTGCCGCGCTACCGAACCATGCTTGGTTATTGGAAACCGATAGCCCTGATATGACGCCCGCATTTTGGCAAGGCCCCCGCAATAGCTTAGCGACCATTCCATTGTTAGCGGCCATATTGGCCAGTTTGCAGCAGCAATCGTTAGCCGCGGTTGCTGAGCAACAGTGGTCGAATTGCGCGCGAGCGTTGCCTAAATGGTATTCAACGTTAGTTTAATTGTAGTCTTTTGTAAGGTGGTATTGATCAAAAAAACGACACGCATTAGCCTTGCCGCCCTTTCTTCCGTGGGTTGTTGACCAATGAATCATTTCGTTCTCATTTTCATACTTGGGTGTCTGAGCAGCGTTGTGCATGCTGCCGTGAGCCCAGAACAAGCAGCACGACTCGGACGTGATTTAACGCCGGTCGGTGCTGAAAAACTAGGCAATGGTCGTGACATTCCAGCATGGACAGGCGGTTTGGCCAAAGACGAAACGCATGTCCCTGGCTCGTTTCATAAGGACCCGTTTGCTGCCGACCAGGTTCGATTTCGTATTACCGCCGCCAATATGGACGAGCACAAAGCGCGTTTAAGTGCGGGGCAGCAAGCCCTTTTACGGCAATTTCCTGATATGTATCTCGACGTCTATCCCACACGGCGGTCAGCGTCTTATCCTGATTATGTCTACGCGGGCATCAAAAAAAATGCCACTCGTGCCGAGTTAATGCGTTACGGAGCGGGTGTGACTGGTGCAACCATGTCATCGCCATTTCCAATTCCGCAAAATGGTCTTGAAGTGCTTTGGAATCACACGTTACGCTTTCGTGGGCACACCCTCAGTTATCAGGCCGTAGCCACCTCGGTTAACGCCAATGGTGGGCGAATGGATGTGCTACGAGATTATCAATATCTGGTGCGTTACAGTGAACTAGAGGCTGAACCGGAAGACATTGATAACACCATCTTCTTACTCAAACGCCGTACCATGGCCCCGGCACAATTAGCGGGGCAAATTACACTGGTTCATGAAACACTCGAACAACTGCGCTCGCCTCGTCGTTCTTGGGTGTATGTGCCAGGGCAACGTCGTCTACGTCGTACCCCCGATTTGGCGTATGACACGTCCGATGTGAATACCAACCACATTCGTACCATTGACCAAGTGGATATGTTCAACGGTGCGCCCGATTACTACGATTGGGAGTTGATTGGTAAGCAAGAGCTGTACATTCCCTATAATGCGTATCGTGTGCACCAAGGCACCTTAAGCATCAATGATATTGTCGGTCGTCAGCATCTCAATTCGGAGCATTTGCGCTACGAAGCGCATCGGGTTTGGGTGATTGAAGCGCATTTACGCGTAGGGTTTCAGCATGAGTACGCCAAACGTCGATACTACGTTGACGAAGATTCGTGGTCGATTGTGTATGCCGAAGAATACAATGCCGATGGCGAACTGTTGCAAGTGACGGAATCGCACACCATCAATTATTACGATGTGCAGTTGGTATACCCAACCCTAGAGGTCACTTACGATTTTCCTTCGCGTCGTTTTTATGTGGAAGGTTTAGACAACGAGCGCAGCTCAACGCTGGATTTTAGTAAGCCACTGACCGTAAGAGATTTTGATACCAGTGCGGTTCGCCGTGAGGCCACGCGTTAAACAAAATCGGTTACACTGACGCCAGTGACAACATGAGAGCTTGCTGTGCGTCAGTACTTATTACTCCTTTATCTTTGTTCGGCTGTTTCGGCATACGGACAAACATTACCGAAAGATTTCCGAAATTTATCCACGGACGTTCAGGCCGTGATTTTGGAGTACGTCTTCTTCTCCGAACAAGCGAATCAAATTTGGGGGCAGGATTACGAAGCGCCAACGCCCTACACCTTAGTTAAATACCTCGATGACTATCACACCAAAACCCGCATTGATTTTGCTAATGGTCGTATTCGTATTGAAAATCAAGGCAGTCAAACGCCCAAGGCCAGCTTAGAACATGCCATCGTTGCTACCTTGTTAACCCCCGCCGATCCGAATGCGGTCGATTTATACACCGCCGCGGATATGGGGCTGACTGGCCGACCTTTCTTGGCAGGGCAAGTGCAAGATCATGAAGGGCACACCATTTTGTATCCTTGGCGTGCCCAACGCTATGCACAGTGGTTAATAACGCATCGGTTGCAGCAACGTGGCGGACGTTACTGGGTCGAAATTCCCATGGTTGCTCATTATAAGCAAGTCGGTGCAGAGCAATATCGACGGTATGCTCAGCAATCGAGTACGCGTCATCGTGTACCAATACACTTGATCATGGCCATTATGGAAGCGGAAAGCAGCTTTAATCCGTTTGCGGTGTCGCATGCCAATGCGTATGGGCTGATGCAAATCATGCAACGAACGGCAGGATTGGACGTGAATCAGCGTATTCATGGTCGTTCGGTACCGCCTACGCGCGATTATTTATTTCAACCGAAGAACAATATCGACATGGGTACGGCGTATCTTGCCATTTTGCGCGATGTCTACTTACGCGATATTCGCCATCCGTTAGCGCGAGAATACAGCGTGATTGCCGCCTATAACGGCGGTGCCGGTAATTTATTAAAAACCTTTCATCAAGACCGTCAACGCGCCATTGCTCGGATTAATGCCATGAGTCCACAGCAAGTTTACAACACCATCGTGGCCTCGCATCCAAAACTCGAATCGCGACGTTACTTACAGAAAGTGACCGACTTCCAACACAATTATCGACATTGGTAATGGTTATGCCCCACGTGTTACAGCCCCCTTCGATATTGCTCAACGCGCTGACATTGCCCGGTGCTTCTTTATGTATGACCGAATTGCCTCATACGAATGTCGGCTTATGGTTGCTTGATGTGGACGATACGATCACATTGAATGTTCATGACATTGGTGTGTTTTGGCAACAACTACCGTATTGGGCATTTGCCTGGGCGGGTGGTTATGCTTTAGCACGTTATTTGGCTGATCACCCATCATTGGTTGCCGGTAAGAGAGTGCTCGACTTTGGCTGTGGTTCTGGCATTGCCGCGATTGCTGCAGCGAAGGCGGGAGCCAAGCGTGTTTGGGTAGCGGATTTGGATGCCATGGCATTGACGGCGGCTCACGCTAATGCGGCATTAAATCAGGTGACGCTGCATAACGTCTCGGCCGCATGGCCAGAGGTCGATCTGCTATTAGCGGCCGACGTGCTGTACGACATCAGTAGTGGAAGCGATTTGAGTCAGTTAATGCAGCAAACCCCCGCGGTGTGTTTGGCCGAATCGCGACATATTGCCGAGCACCGTGATGTGGTATTGCCTCACGGATTGCGCAATGTGGCCACGCTCGCTAGTCATACTCTGCCAACCATTGGCGATTTTGATGAGGATGTCGCCGTGACACTCTACCATCGTGAGCAACTGTGCTAATGTCTTTTTTTCAACCTAAAACGGAGACGCCCTATGCGTTGGATTGCCCCTCTCATACTCTTTTTATTCAGTACTTCAGTATTGGCTGCCGACTTAACCGATAGCGATATACAGCGTTGGCTGAATGCCATGCCCAACATTGTTGCTTGGCAGGATGCGCATGAAGATCAGCTGGATGATGAAGAGGACGATATTGTCTTTTCAACGGACATGAAAAAGATGATCGATCAAGCTATTGAACAGCTAAAACGAGCGGGTTTGTACAACGATTTTAATCGTTTAATCAAACAGCAAGGATACAGCACGATTTATCAATGGGGGGAATACACGCAACGCATCTCTCTTGCCTACATGGCCATGTTGATTGACGAAGAACAAGTCAGCCTTGCTGATATGGAAACTCAATTAGCCATGATAAAGAATATGGACGGCTTTGATGAGCAAGAAAAAGCCATGATGGTGACGGGCATTGAGGCATCCATCGAGTTATTCAAAGAATCGAGCAAGATATCCAAGGCCGAGCGCGCACTGATTCGTCGACATCGTGCAGCGTTGGATGAACAATTTAACGGCTTTGATGAGTAATTATCACCTATACTGTGTTGATGAATGGTGAGGAGATAATTCATGAGTTATGCAACGATCAAGGACATATTGCAGTACAGCGCGCATTTGCATCAGCACGCCAGTAACTTGTATGAGCAATTACGAGAGCAAACACAGCGCGAGCGTGTGGATATGATGCTGGTGTTACTGTCTCGCCACGAGCAAACGTTAGCGGCATCGTTGCAATCGGTGCAAGAGCATGCCAATGAGAGCGTCCTCCAAGAGTGGCATCAATTTGAAGCCAGTAGTATCGCTGATGTGCTTGATAACGGTCAGAACTTACACCCAGATATGAGTGTGGATGAACTGGTACAGATTGCACTGAAAATAGATGACTATCTCATCCAGTTATATCGACAAATACTCAGTGAGGCGTCAGGCAAAGACAGCCAGGCCTTGTTTCAGGGGCTGATCAGTTTGGAAGAAAATGAGAAAATGAGTACAGTTCGAGCAGCGTTATCGGCCAATGACTGGTGAGAATGCGTGGTGACGTCGACGCGTTGCTTAGCGAGTAGGGCAGTCGTGTGTAGATCATTAAAAACGGTGCAGTTATTCGCTGCACCGTTTTTTTATGGCACGCTCAATCAGGTATGATTAACCGGTAAGCTGTAAGCGACTGCCGATGGATGGGTCATTTTTGCACTGGCGACGATACGCCGCCGGTGTCACGCCAGTCCACTGTTTAAACGCACGCTCAAAACCACGTCGATCTGAAAATCCTAAATCAATCGCTAATTGCTGAACATCGGCATTATAAAGTCGTAATGACACCTTGGCTTTTTCTAAACGCACCTCTTTGACCAAGTTAGAAAATTGGTAGTTTTCTTCCTGTAAACGGCGTGTCAGTGTCCGACTGCTGGTACTGAGCATATCCGCAACCGCATCTTTGGTAATGGGCACGCTCTCTGGCCATTCATGCAAGATGTGCATCACTCTCTGACTAAAGGGGGGGAGGTGCGCAAATCGAGCAAGGGCTTGATCTGCTTGTTGGCGTAACTGCGCAAATCGTTCTGGGTTAGCATACATCAATGGGCTGTTTAAATGGCGCCCACAAAAACTGATCCAGTTATGTGCTTGATTGAATTGCACAGGGGCGGCAAATAGCCGCTGAATTTTATCGGCATGACCAATTGGCGTGCCACGCAATCCGACTTCTTTTACATGATAAAAATCACCACACAGCGACTTTGCCAAGGTGTGAATTCCGGCTGCCACTAACTCGGAGCGTGCACGAGTGCCAAAAGGTAAGCCTTCAGTGACATAAAAGACCAATTTAACGGTGTCATTGCCGATGAATAAATCGGGCGTGTGGGCATCACTGATGAGGGAATAGTAACGACGTAAAATCGCTAATACCTCACGACCCGTTTGGCAGCCACTGATTAAAAAGCCCAGCATGCTAAAGCGCTCGATGGTGAGCTGCTGACCCAGTGTCAAACCGATGTGGGGATCGTTTAGCAGCTTGCTGCACTGCTCTAATAGGCGATCAAAATGCGGAATGCTAATGCGCTGGCTGGCATCATTCAGAATGTGGTCATCAAGACCAGCACTGCTTAAAATATCGGCACAAGCAAAACCCTTGCGCTCCATAAGCTCAAATAATGGCAACAACACCGCTGTTGTCATGGCCGACGTAGGATGTGGAGTCATAATCGAATCTGTCTTTTTTGTTGTTATTTTTTAATCAAACTTAAACTACCACTTGTTGTCGGTAGTCGCTAGTACGAACGCAAGGAAAAATGTAACAAAGCGCCTATCAGTCCAAAAAATCCCATAAAATCAATAACAAGCCTTGACACCCCTCCCTCTGAGAAGTAACATGCGCAGCCTGTGACGCGGGATGGAGCAGTCTGGTAGCTCGTCGGGCTCATAACCCGAAGGTCGTAGGT
>JACUUC010000023.1 GCA_014859445.1 Bacterioplanes sp. | reverse complement strand
GGCTTCTTTCAGCCTGACGGGTTTGCCAGCTTCGCTGGGCAAACAAAAAAACCGCTCTCCTAGGAAAGCGGTTTTTTTTATGCGCATACCGCCGGTAAGACCGGCGGCATCATGAATCTTACTTCTGATCCATTTGCGCCTTGATCAGATCACCAATGGTGGTCGGACCCGTTACTTCCGTTTCCGCTTTCGCACGCTGATCTTTCAATGCAGCACGCTCTTCAGCGTTGTCTTTTGCTTTAACAGACAAGCTAATAGTGCGGTTTTTGCGATCAACAACGGTAATAACCGCTTCAACTTCATCGCCTTCATTCAACACGTTACGTGCATCTTCGACTTTGTCGCGGCTGATTTCAGACGCTTTCAATGTCGCTTCAACACCTGGCAGAATTTCAACAGTCGCGGCTTTTGCATCAACGGCAATGACTTTACCTTTGATCAAAGTGCCTTTGTCGTTTTCAGCAACGTACTCAGAGAAAGGATCGCTTTCTAATTGCTTAACGCCCAATGAAATGCGCTCACGCTCTGGGTCGATAGACAGAATAACGGTTTCCAACTCATCGCCTTTTTTATAGGCACGAACGGCTTCTTCGCCAGAATCGTTCCAAGAAATGTCAGACAAGTGAACCAGACCGTCGATACCGCCATCCAAACCAATGAAGATACCGAAATCAGTGATCGATTTGATCTTACCTGAAATCTTGTCACCTTTATTGAACTTAGTACCGAAATCTTCCCATGGGTTAACAGTGCACTGTTTGATACCCAAAGAAATACGACGACGCTCTTCGTCGATATCCAAGATCATCACTTCAACTTCGTCGCCCACTTGAACAACTTTGCTTGGGTGAATGTTCTTGTTGGTCCAATCCATTTCTGAAACGTGAACCAAACCTTCAACGCCCTCTTCCAATTCAGCAAAACAGCCGTAATCAGTCAAGTTAGTCACGCGTGCTTTCACGCGAGCGTTTTCTGGATAACGAGCATTGATGCTCACCCAAGGATCATCGCCCAATTGCTTCAGACCCAAAGATACGCGATTACGCTCACGATCGAACTTCAATACTTTAACGTCGATTTCATCGCCAACAGCAACGATTTCGCTTGGGTGCTTGATACGCTTCCAAGCCATATCGGTGATGTGCAACAAACCGTCAACACCGCCCAAATCAACGAAGGCGCCGTAATCAGTCAGGTTCTTAACGATACCTTTCACTGATTGACCTTCTTGCAAGTTGGCCAGCAACTCTTCGCGTTCTTGGCTGTTTGCAGCTTCCAAAACGGCGCGACGAGAAACAACCACGTTGTTACGCTTGGCATCCAACTTGATGACTTTGAATTCTAATTCTTTGCCTTCCAGATGCAGGGTGTCGCGCACAGGGCGAACATCAACCAAAGAACCTGGCAAGAACGCACGAATGTTTTTCAGGTCAACAGTGAAACCACCTTTAACCTTACCGTTGATGATACCGGTAACCATTTCGTCTGCTTCGAAGGCTTTTTCCAGCTCAATCCAGCTTTCCGCACGCTTGGCTTTCTCACGAGACAATTTAGTCTCACCGAAACCATCTTCAACCGCTTCCAAAGAAACTTGAGTGGTATCGCCAATAGCCACTTCCAGCTCGCCTTTTTCATTTAAGAATTGGCTGCGTGGAATAACGGCTTCTGATTTTAGACCTGAGTTTACCGTTACCCAGTCGCTGTCGATATCAACAACGGTACCGGTGACGATTGAACCGGGTTTCATGTCCAGTTCTTTTAGGGATTCTTCAAACAGATCTGCAAAGCTTTCGCTCATGCTCATGGATATAGTCCTATCTTGTTGTGCGTCCTTCAAAGAAAATGAAGTGCGACGCTTTCCAAATGGCCAGACATTTGGGGTTGGTTAAATTGAAATACGACAATCTACTCTGACCGCGCCATATTATCTGGCAAGGCCGTTGTGTGAGTCCGGCTCATTGGCGTATTTCATCTCAGATCAGTCCTGCCTTTTGTACGAGTCGCAATACGGTTTGGCAAACCTCTTCAATACTCATTGAAGTGCTGTCAATCTCGTATGCATCTTGTGCAGGCTTTAATGGCGCGACCGCTCGGTTGCTGTCTCGCTCATCACGCGTACGGATGTCTTCGATTAGGGCGGGTAAACTAGCACTAAAACCTTTTTCGATCAACTGCTTGTAACGTCGCTGACCACGCTCTTCGGCACTGGCCGTCAGAAAAATTTTTACATCGGCATTCGGAAACACCACAGTACCCATATCGCGGCCATCGGCAATGAGCCCCGGAGCCTGTTGGAAATCACGCTGACGCTGCAATAAAGCAGCACGAACTGCCGGCAATGCGGCGACTTGCGATGCCATACTACCGACCTCTTCGGTACGGATTTCGCGGGTCACATCGTCGCCCGACAGTATCACTCGCACGCCGTCACTGGTCGGTTCAAAACGAACGGGCAAGGTAGCAGCAACCGCAGCAACTGCCGACTCATTGGCTAATGACAAACCTTGTTTATGAGCAGCCAATCCAGTTAAACGATATAGGGCACCGCTGTCCAATAAATGCCAACCCAGCTCAGCGGCTAAGCGCGCACAAACGGTACCCTTACCCGCACCGGATGGGCCATCAATGGTGATTACGCTTGCTAAAGTCATACGTTATCCTTCTTGAACATCCAGTTGCAAACCACAGTCATTCGCCAAATCAACAAAATTCGGAAATGACGTTGCGACGTTGGCGCAATCGAGAATGCGAATGGCGTCAGCACCGGCACGCAACGATGCCATCGCAAAACTCATGGCAATGCGATGGTCATGATGGGTCACAATATTACCACCACCAAAAGCACCCGACGCACCCATACCATTAATGATGGCACCATCTTCCGTGCCCTGCGCGTTCACGCCCAAAATTTGCAAACCATCGACCATGGCTTGAATGCGATCACTTTCTTTAACGCGCAACTCTTCGGCACCAGTCAGTACGGTTTGGCCTTCGGCGCAAGCAGCCGCAATGAAAATGGCCGGAAATTCATCAATGGCCAATGGCACTTGATCTTCTGGAATATGAATACCTTTCAAATTCGCACTACGAACGCGAATATCCGCCACAGGCTCACCACCCACTTCACGCTCATTCAACAGAGTAATATCGGCGCCCATTTGACGCAGAATATTGATCACCCCAACGCGTGTCGGATTAATACCAACGTGTTCCAGCGTGATATCCGAACCCGGGGTAATACTGGCTCCAACCATAAAGAACGCGGCCGATGAAATGTCCGCTGGTACATCAATATTGGTAGCCTGCAACTCACCACCCGACGACAAGGTCACACGATTACCCTCGACCTGCACGTCATAACCAAAGCCTTTCAGCATACGCTCGGTATGATCACGAGTGGGGGCAGGTTCGGTGACAACGGTTTCGCCGTCAGCGTACAAACCTGCTAATAACACACAGCTTTTAACTTGCGCACTGGCCATGGGCAAATCGTAACGAATACCTTTCAGTGCGGCACCACCTTTCACCAACACGGGCGGACGCCCACCATCAGCGGTTTCAACCACAGCCCCCATCAAGCGCAATGGGTCAGCAACGCGTCCCATTGGGCGCTTCGATAAGGATTCATCGCCCGTCATTTCGACATCAAACGACTGACCCGCCATCAAACCAGCCAACAGGCGCATGGAAGTACCGGAGTTACCCAAATACAACGCATTAGGTGGCGCTTGTAAGCCATGCAAGCCAACACCATGAATAGTGACACGTCCACGATGTGGCCCTTCAATCACCACGCCCATATCACGGAAGGCTTGCAAGGTTGCCAAGCTATCTTCGCCTTCTAAAAAACCACTCACTTCGGTTGTCCCTGTCGCCAAGGAGCCCAGCATAATCGAGCGATGTGAAATGGATTTGTCACCAGGCACACGAAACTGTCCTGTTAACGGACGACCTGAGGCACGAGCAATGTAATCGATAGTGGTAGTTTTCATAGGTTCAACATAGGCCCGACGGGCAAGTATTTTAGAAAAATGATCTCGTGCCACCTTGGCACGCGTGAGGACACCCATTAGCGTTGTGGTATCGTCGTGCTGTAAGGCCAAACGCAAAAACGCCAAGTCGCGCTCAAACAAATCCAGAGTGCGCAATAAGGGCTCGCGATTGGCGGTAAAAATATCACGCCACATCACCGGACTACTCGCGGCAATGCGCGTGAAGTCGCGAAAACCACCGGCCGCGTAATTGAATATGTCTTTATTTTCGTGATTGTTCGCTAACGTATCCACAAGGGAATAGGCCAGCAAATGCGGTAAATGACTGGTTGCGGCCAACACATCATCATGATGATCCACCGACATCATCTCGACAATGGCCCCCACTGCCTGCCAAGCCTTCCTGACCAGATTCAAGGCCGACTGAGCCGTATGCGGTTGCGGTGTGATGATCACCTTATGATGGCGATACAGATTAGCATCAGCGGCTTCGACACCACTGCGCTCGGATCCGGCAATGGGGTGACCCAGCACAAAACGAGCAAAACCCGCACCGAAGACATGCGCGACGTCATCCGCGACCGAGCCCTTGACCGATCCGACATCCGTCAACACCGCGTGATCCGCCACACAAGGTGCTATGACCGACAAGACATCACGCACAGCCAGAATCGGCACCGATACGATAATCAAATCCGCATCAATCACGGCATCGCACAGCTGCTCGGTATAGGCATCAATCAAGCCAAGGGCCTGAGCGGCTTGCATGGAGTCTAAATTGCGATCATAGCCGACCACATGACCAATGCATTGCTGCTCTCGCAGCCCCTTTACCCATGAACAGCCAATCAGTCCAAGACCGATGACTGCCACACGAGGAATATACAAAGACGGCATCATAATTACGCCGATAAGGTCGACAAGACGTGACGCAAGGCCGTGATGAAGATGGCGTTCTCTGCATCAGTACCAATCGAAACACGCAAATATTCAGGCATTTCATAATTAGCCACTGGGCGAACAATCACGCCTTCTTGCAACAAGCCTTGATAAACCACCATGGCGTCAACGCCTTCAGGCATTTTCACGCTGATGAAGTTACCCACCGAGGGAATATAAGATAAGCCCAGCTCCGTAAACTGACGCGTCAGATAAGCCATACCTTCATTATTGCAAGCCAAACTCGCCGCTACATACTCGTGATCCGACAACGCGGCCGTAGCAGCCGCCAAGGCGAATGAATTCACATTGAATGGCGGACGCACGCGATTCAACAAATCGGCCAATTCCACACTGGAAATGCCATAACCCACACGCAAAGAGGCCAAACCATAGGCTTTTGAAAACGTTCGGGTGATCACCAAATTAGGATAGCGATCAAGATAATCCAAACCATTCGGGTAATCCGCATCCGCAACGTACTCGAAGTAAGCTTCGTCTAACACCACCAGAACGCGTTCAGGAACGGCCGCTAAGAACGCATCCAGCTCGCCCGCCGTATTCCATGTACCGGTCGGATTATTGGGGTTAGTCACAAAAATGATGCGGGTACGATCATTGATAGCCGCCGCCATCGCAACCAAATCATGACCATAATTTTTAGCAGGTACCACGATCGATTCTGCGCCAACCATTTTCGCGCATAACCCATAAATGGCGAAAGCATGCTGAGAATACACGACGTTATCGCCGTCATTCACGAACACACGCGTCATGAAATCCAAAATGTCACTTGAACCATTGCCAAGCGTGATCTGAGCTGGCTGTACACCCAGTTTTTCCGACAGCGCACGCTTTAACTCGAACCCCGCGCCATCGGGATACAATGCCAACTCGGGCATGACCGCCGCAATGGCGTCGAGCGCCTTAGGACTGGCACCCAAGGGGTTTTCATTACTAGCCAGCTTGACAATATCGGCCTCTTGCAAACCCAACTCACGCGCCAACTCGTCGATGGGTTTGCCTGGTTGATAAGGACTTAACTGCTGCACACCCGCAACCGCAAATTGCTGAAAATTCATTGCCATTGTGTCGATCTCACCTCAGTAAAAACGAAATCCGGTTATAAGACGGCCTTGGGGTAGGAGCCCAGCCATTTCAAATCTGCCGCCACGGCATGCAATTGTTCAATCACCTGCTGAATATTGGCGTCGTGATAGTGACCTTCAAAGTCAATGAAGAACACGTAATTCCATGCACCAGTACGAGCTGGGCGTGTTTCAATTCGAGTCAGGCTGATGCCCGCTTGATGAAATGGCGCCAGCACCTGGTATAACGCACCGGGTTGATTTCGACTGGACACCAATAACGACGTTTTGTCGTCACCGCTGGGCTGAGTTTGCTGTTGTCCAATGATCAAAAAGCGCGTGGTGTTATCAGGACGATCTTCAATATTCGCCGCATGCACATCCAGCTCATATAATTCTGCAGCCACTTCACCGGCAATAGCGGCCGCATTGGGCTCCTGACTGGCTCGACGCGCCGCTTCTGCATTGGAACTGACTGCAATACGTTCCACATTGGGAAAATACTGATCCAACCAAAGACGACACTGCCCTAACGACTGAGCGTGAGAATAAATACGCTCAATCGACTGCCCGTTGGTTTTTACCAACAAATGGTGATGGATACGCAACGCGACTTCGCCGCAGATATGCAAACCTGAATCCATAAAACTATCGAGCGTATGCGTGACCACACCTTCGGTCGAGTTTTCGATAGGCACAACACCGTAATTGGCAGCGCCACTTGCGACCTCGCGAAACACATCAGGAATCGAAATTTGACTGGCACAGTTCACCGCATGACCAAAGTGCTTGATCGCCGCTTGCTGTGTAAACGTACCTTGCGGACCTAAATACGCCACAGTTAATGGTTTTTCTAACGCCAAGCATTGCGACATAATTTCACGAAACAAGCGCGCCATCGACTCATCAGCCAATGGGCCTTGATTGCGCTCCATCACACGACGCAGTACCTGCGCCTCACGCTCTGGCCGGTAAAACACCACCTCTTCATTCGGCGCGGCGTATTTCAATTTCACCTCAGCCACGCGCTGAGCACACTCAGCCCGTTGGTTGATCAAGGTTTGAATGCGTTGATCCAAGTCATCAATTTGTTGGCGTAAGCTATCCAACTCTTGTGCTTCACTCATGCGGCTCTCATTACTTGCGATACATTGAAAAACGGATTTACCTCACCAAGCCGTTACCTCGACTCAAGCGTGACGCTGTGCAAAATCACCCATAAACGCAATCAAGGCATCCACCGCTTCTTCTGGCACTGCGTTGTAGATACTGGCGCGCATACCACCGACACTGCGATGCCCAGCCAAATTCATCAAACCCGCTGCTTCACTTTCTTGCAAAAACAGCGACTCTAATGACGCATCGGCCAGTGTGAAAGGCACATTCATTAATGAACGATTAGCCACCGCAACCGGATTGGCATAAAACGCGTGAGAATCAATAAACGCGTACAGTTTTTTCGCCTTACGATGGTTCAGTTCGGCCATGGCAGACAAACCACCCTGTTCTTTTAGCCACTCAAACACCAAACCAGCAAGATACCAACTGTAGGTTGGTGGCGTATTGTACATAGAGCCGTTTTTGGCACAGACCTGATAATCAAACATGGTGGGAGTTTGTGGTAATGCACGACCTAACAAGTCTTCGCGCACAATCACCACACACAATCCTGCCGGACCAATGTTCTTTTGCGCACCGGCATAGATTAAGCCGAAACGAGACACATCCAGCGGTTCTGACAAAATAGACGATGAATAATCGGCCACCAAGGGCACATCACCTGTATCTGGGATGTAATCAAACGCCACGCCGCCAATGGTTTCGTTTGGCGTGTAGTGCACATAAGCCGCACCGTCGGTGAGCTTTAATTCATGCTGCGCCGGGGCGGAGGTAAATTGGTTGTGTTCCGTCGATGCAGCCACATTGACATGACCATAACGCTTGGCCTCGGCAATGGCTTTGGCAGACCACTGTCCGGTGTTGATGTAATCGGCGACTGCATCCGCATGGCCTAACAAATTCAACGGAATCATCGCAAACTGGCTACTCGCGCCACCCTGCATAAACAGGACTTTGTAATTATCTGGGATAGCTAACAAATCGCGCAAATCTTGTTCGGCTTTTTGAGCAACAGAGACATAATCCACACTGCGGTGGCTCATCTCCATGATGGACATGCCTTTGCCATGCCAATCCGACATTTCTTGCTGCGCACGTTCTAAGACAGCCGCAGGCAAAGAAGCTGGGCCAGCACAAAAATTATACACTCGACTCATTTTAAAGGTTACTCGCTAAACGTGACAGTGCGCCGAAAGGCGCACTGAATCATAAAACCCGAAAAAACACTTAGACTAATTGTCTGTTTTTACGACGATCGTACGCGGCCGTTGCCAACGCGAACATGATGCCAAGCATACCACCCACAACTGCGCCCAATGCCAGAATCAATAACTTACGTGGTTTTACCGCAGAACGAGGAGTAATAGCAGGCTGATCGACGACTACATATTTTATATTCGACCAAGCGATTTTTGTGCCTTCAACCGACCGAATCTTCCACATTAATTCAGGAAGATCAGGCACATAATAAACTTCATTTTCGGCTGTACGGCTATTTAACTGTTCAATTTCAGAACGCAAGGCCGTTTCACCCATCATGAAAAGCGGAGGCTGAGCTCCAACAGAAACACGCTCCGCATCGTAAAGAGGACGTTTTTGATTCAAGCTGGCTGCAATCGCAGCTGACTCTTGCAAACTAAAAATTTGTCTTTTTTTCTCAGCCTGGTACTTATTTCGCATCTCTTCAGCTTGAATGTTCCACTGTTCAAGCTTTAATTCAATACGTTTCTCGATAGACTCTCTTGTGTCCGTATGATGTCTATCGATAACAAATTGCGAGAATTGATTTAGAACACTCGCAGCAAGAGCAGCCTCCGACAATTCGAAAGATACTTTTAAAAACACATCATCTTGTCGTGCACTCGGATCAATCATCGAGAAACGATCGGAGAAATTAGAGAAATTCTGCTCCAGTGACAGCTTGTCATTGTAAATAAGGGTAACAAGATCACTAGAGACACTTTCAAGCAAACTACTATAAAAGTCACGCATGACTGAACCAGAAAAAACCGTGGTACGAACCGCTTTAAACGCTTTTTCTGGCGTCAAAAATAATTCATCCGCTGGTACATCAAACACGTCTTTCAATCGAGGTTGATTTAATTGGATTAAATCAGCATCAGAAACTGGCTTAAAAACAAAATCCGCTTTGTAAGTTGGTGTCGCTAAAAAAGCATAAAGCGCTGATAGAAAAACACAAACAAAGCCAGATCCAATCAACCAATACCACTTCTGTTTGATGTCATCGAACAAATCAAACAAATCAATTTCATCTGAATATCCAGACGCTGATAAATGTGGGTCCACTGCTTATTTCCTTATTTACAAACTAAACTTATTCAGATTCATCTAGCGATTCACCAGAGACTAAATCGGCCGATTCAAGACTGTCGTCCTCATCCGCATCACAGATTCGTTCAACGCCAACCAGTTTTTCTTTATCGGCAACTCGAATTAACGTCACACCTTGTGTGTTTCGACCTAACACGGACACTTCATTGACGCGCGTGCGGACCAAGGTACCTTGATCGCTCACCAGCATCACTTCGTCACCATCAAACACCTGCACCGCACCCACCAATGGACCGTTACGATCACTGGTGACCATGGCGATAACGCCTTGTGTGCCGCGACCTTTGGTGGGGAACTCCGTCACATCGGTACGCTTACCATAACCGCGAGCAGATGCGGTTAAGATGGTACCACCCTCTTCCGGTACAATCAGAGAGATAACGCGCTGACCATCGGCCAGCTTGATGCCACGCACACCACGAGCACCACGCCCCATGGCGCGAACATCCGACTCTTTGAAGCGCACCGCTTTACCGGCATCAGACAACATCAAAATGTCTTTTGTGCCATCGGTAATGGCCACGCCAACCAAATGATCGCCTTCATCCAATTCACAAGCGATTAAGCCACTGGAGCGAGGACGACTGAACTGATCCAAAGTGGTTTTTTTCACCGTGCCACGAGCGGTCACCATAAACACAAAGTGGTCTTGTCGGTATTCTGTCACCGGCAAAATGGCCGTGATTCGCTCGCCCTCAGCGGACAAATTCAACACATTGACGATCGGGCGTCCTTTGGCATTGCGGCTGGCCTGAGGAATGTCATACACCGTCAACCAATAGACTTTACCCGCATCGGTAAAACACAACACCGTATCGTGGCTATTGACCACCAACAAGTGCTCAATGAAATCTTCATCTTTCACGCTGGCGACTGACTTACCTTTACCACCACGCTTTTGCGCTTGATACACATCCATTTGCTGGGTTTTCGCGTATCCGGCGTGCGATAAGGTTAATACCAAGGTCTCTTCTGGGATCAAATCGGCCATAGTCAGATCACGCTTCACCGCCATGATCTCAGTACGACGCTCGTCGCCATATTCCGCACGAATGGCTTCTAATTCTTCACGAATAACCTGCATCAAGCGCTCAGAACTGGCCAAAATTTCTAAATACTCGGCAATCTCTGTCAACTTGACTTGGTATTCTTCGATCAGTTTTTCATGTTCGAGGCCGGTCAATTTCTGCAAACGCAAATCCAAAATGGCTTGCGCTTGTGCGGGTGACAGGTAGTAGCTGCCATCACGGAAACCATATTGCTCTGGCAAGTCATCAGGGCGACATGCGTCAGGACCTGCGCGCTCCAACATCTCGAGCACATCACCTGGCGCCCACGCCGTTACCATCAAATTCTCTTTCGCTTCTGCTGCCGTCGGTGACTTCTTGATCAAGGCAATAACCGGATCAATATTGGCCAACGCCAACGCCAAGCCCTCCAACAAATGGCCACGTTCACGGGCTTTACGCAAATCGTAAATCGTACGACGCGTCACCACTTCACGGCGGTGTTTTACAAAGGCTTCAAGCAATTGCTTAAGGTTCAGGATTTTAGGCTGACCATCAACCAACGCCACGGTATTAATACCAAAAACACCTTGCAGCTGTGTTTGCGCAAACAAGTTATTGAGAACCACTTCGGGCATTTCGCCGCGACGAAGCTCAACCACAATGCGCATGCCGTCTTTGTCCGACTCATCACGCAACTCGGTAATGCCTTCTAGCTTTTTGTCTTTCACTAATTCGGCAATTTTTTCAATCAAGCGCGCTTTGTTCACCTGATATGGAATCTCGGTGAAAATAATACTGACCTTACCGTTGCGTTCATCTTCTTCAAAATGATGCCGCGCACGCATGTAAATACGACCACGGCCAGTGCGATAGGCTTCTACAATTCCATCTCGACCATTAATAAATGCGCCCGTTGGGAAATCCGGCCCTGGGATGTATTCCATCAATTGGTCAACGTCCAATTCCGGATTATCAATCAATGCCAAACAACCGTTCATGACTTCGCGTAAATTGTGCGGCGGAATGTTCGTCGCCATACCCACAGCGATACCCGACGAGCCATTAACCAACAAGTTGGGAATGCGCGTCGGCATAACTTCGGGGATTTGTTCCGTACCGTCGTAGTTAGGTAGCCAGTCAACCGTTTCTTTATCAATATCGGCCAACATATCATGGCTGATCTTGGCCATACGCACTTCGGTGTAACGCATAGCGGCAGCGGAGTCACCATCGACCGAACCAAAGTTACCTTGACCGTCAACCATCATGTAGCGCATTGAGAAGTCTTGCGCCATACGCACGATGGTGTCATACACTGCAGAATCACCATGCGGATGGTATTTACCAATCACATCACCGACCACACGGGCTGATTTCTTATAGGGTTTATTCCAATCATTACCCAATACGTTCATGGCATGCAGAACCCGACGATGCACGGGCTTCAACCCATCGCGCACATCTGGCAATGCCCGTCCAACGATCACGCTCATGGCGTAGTCAAGGTAGGACTGTTGCAGTTCGTCTTCAATGTTAATTGGAAGAACTTCTTTGGCTAACTCACCCATAGATACTCGGCCTGTGTGTTTTGCGGATCACCGGATTATTGTTCGACTGGTGACTCTGTCCTTGTTGCTGGTTGCTGGCACGATTTGTGTAAATTCATGCTGCCTGCCAATAAAGTCAGAATCATACCATAAATCAACGAGATACCTAGGGGGCAAGCAACATCCGCACACACGCCTTGTGCAATGGTCGCCATTCACGCCAAGGCTGTTTATAATGCGTCCCATCAACCTATTAGGATGCCTGTTTCATGCAAGCGGAATTACAAATCAACGCCCGCTGGGTTGTTCCCATCAGCGGCCCCAAACCGCTTCTGCACCATCAAGCACTGTTCATTAACGATGGTCGAATCCTAGCCATCCAAGACCAGAGCGCAACCACGCACACCGCAGAGCGTGTGATTGAGCTACCACATCACGTGATCCTACCAGGTTATATCAACGCCCACGGTCATGCTGCCATGTCGTTATTTCGCGGCATGGCCGATGACCTACCCCTCATGACCTGGCTAGAACAACACATCTGGCCAGCCGAAGGTCGCTGGGTGGATCACGACTTCATTCGTGATGGTACTGAGCTGGCCATCAGTGAAATGGTCCGCTGCGGCACGACCACCTATGCCGACATGTATTTTTATCCCGAAAGCGCCATTGACATTGCCATTGCTAGTGGCATTCGCAATGTGACATTTGCTCCCATTTTGGACTTTCCGACCAATTACGCACAGAACGCCGATGAATATCTGCGCAAGGCCATTGCCTTGCACGATCGCTACAAACATCACGAACGCATTACCGTTGGCTTAGGTCCACACGCACCTTATACGGTGTCGAATGAACCGCTGTCAGAAATCACCACCCTAGCCGACCAACTCGACATTCCCGTACAAATTCATCTGCATGAAACCGCCTTTGAGGTTTTACAGAGCGTTGAGCACTATCAATGCCGTCCCATCGAACGCCTAGCCAACCTAGGCTTCCTCACAGAGCGAGTCAGTTGCGTCCACATGACCCAAGTAAGTGACAGCGACATACAGTTATTGCAAAAAACCGGTGCCAGCATCATTCACTGCCCCGAATCCAATCTAAAACTCGCCAGCGGATTTTGCCCAAGCAACGCATTGCTGCGTGCAGGCATCACCGTCGGGCTTGGTACCGATGGCGCGGCCAGCAACAACGACTTGAATATTCAATCCGAACTGAAAACAGCGGCACTTTTAGCAAAGAGCGTTGCCCAAGATGCAATGGCACTACCCGCACTAGAAGCATTAACCATGGCCACACTGGGCGGTGCAAAAGCACTCGGCATTGAGCACGAAACCGGCTCACTGTGCGTTGGCAAATGGGCCGATATGCAGGCCGTTGATCTGAACCAACTGAATCAATTGCCCGTATACGACCCCATCTCTCAACTGGTCTATACCGACAGCAGCCACGCCACACGCTACGTATGGGTTGCCGGACAATGTTTACTGGACGATGGCACACTTTGTCGCCATGACGAATCATCGCTACGACAACGGGCCAACGCCTGGGGTCAACGAATTAGCGCATCCTAATACGGAGACACACCGATGAATAACACCGAGTCACTGAACGTCGATAATGCTGAAATTGCCAAATTTGAAGCACTGGCCAGTCGCTGGTGGGATCGCGAAAGCGAATTTAAACCCCTACACGACATCAATCCCCTACGCTGCAACTACATCGATGAACGCGCGTTTCTTGCCGGCAAAAAAGTACTGGATGTGGGTTGTGGTGGTGGCATCTTATCCGAAAGCATGGCCCAACGAGGCGCAGACGTCACCGGCATCGACATGGGTGAAGCGCCCCTCAATGTCGCCAAATTGCACGCGCTTGAATCCGGTGTCGATATTGACTACCGTCGTATCACCGTCGAACAACTTGCCGAAGAGATGCCGGAACAATTTGATGTCGTCACCTGCTTAGAAATGCTCGAACACGTACCAGATCCTGCCGCCATCATTGCGGCTTGCCAACGGTTGGTCAAACCGGGTGGTTACGTATTCTTTTCAACCCTGAATCGCAATCCAAAATCGTACTTATTTGCCATCATTGGTGCGGAATACATTCTACGCCTACTGCCCGCCGGCACTCATGATTACCATAAATTCATCAAACCGAGTGAGCTAACTCGCTGGGCGCGAACAGCGCAATTAGACGTAGTCGATATGACCGGCATGACCTACAACCCAATTCGTAAGACCTATGCCTTGAATGCAAAAGACGTCAGCGTCAATTACATGGTAACCACTCGTAAGGCAGGATCGACCAGCCAATGACACCACAACCCAAGGCCATTTTGTTCGACCTAGACGGCACGCTGATCGACAGCGCGCCCGATTTCTTTGACGTCATCAATGAGTTACGAGCGGAAGCCGCACTGCCAACTCTTCCTCATCACCTTATTCGCGCCCAAGTGAGCAACGGTGGTATGGCCCTCACTCAACTTACCTGGGAAATCGATACGGATCATCCCGAGTTTATGGCCTATCGCCACACACTGCTTGAGCGCTATTTAGCCAACATTGGCAGTGCCAGTGGACTATTTGATGGGTTCGCAGATGTACTGGCCGAGCTAGAGCAACGTCATATTGCCTGGGGCATCGTCACCAATAAACCAAGACGCTATACCGATGCCTTACTTGCGCGCTTACCATTGCACGCACCACTAGTCATCTGCCCTGAGGATGTTCAACACCCCAAACCACATCCTGAGCCATTATTGCTGGCGGCAAAACAATTGAATGTCGATGTCCGTGACTGCTGGTACGTCGGCGACCACGTGCGCGACATTAACGCAGGTAATGCCGCCAATATGATCACCATCGCAGCGGCGTTTGGATACATTGAGCCTCATGATGACATTGAACAATGGCAAGCTGACTGGATCATTCAGCATCCGCGCGAATTATTAGTTTCATCCTGAACACTCACACTGACACGCTCGACTTTTGGAAAACACATGGCACCCATTGAACACGATCTCAGCAACCGCATCATCCTAGTCACTGGCGCAGGCTATGGCATTGGCCGCAGTGCGGCACTTGCCTACGCACGCGCCGGCGCAACCGTCTTATTACTCGGACGCACACAAGCAGCGCTGAATGAAACTTACGATTTAATTGAGCAAGAAGGCTTAGCACAGGCCGCAGTTCTGCCATTTGACTTGGCTAACACCGACGAGCATGCTTTTAAAGAACTGGCATCACTCATCGAACAAAACTTTGGCCACCTCGATGGCCTGCTGCTCAATGCCGGCGTGCTCGGCCAGCGCACACCATTGGAAAATTACCACTGGGATACTTGGCAAAAGGTCATGCAAATCAACATCAACAGTCAGTTTTTGCTTTGCAAATACGCACTGCCACTGTTGCGTAAAGCACCGGCCGACGCATCCATTATCTTGACGACCAGCAGCGTCGGACGCAAAGGCCGCGCATACTGGGGAGCGTACTCCATTTCCAAATTCGCCACCGAAGGCCTCATGCAAGTGTTGGCAGAGGAGCTGGAAAATACCAGTCAAATTCGAGTCAACTGCATCAATCCTGGCGGAACGAGAACAGGCATGCGCGCTCTGGCCTACCCTGCCGAACATCCTAGCAGCGTCCCAGAACCCGACAGCATCATGCCACTCTACTTACATCTAATGAGCCCCAGCTCACTGGGAACCCATGGACAAAGCCTAAACGCACAAGAACCACGCTCAGTCTAACCACAGCAACAGCACACAGCGGCAAAGAATGACAAACATTGCCGCTGATTCACGCACCATCTCCGTTTCATCACCGTTTGGCTATCAAAAAAAACCGCCTCACCCAAAAATAACGCAGCACTCGGTACGCCAACACACCCGAGAGTCAAAAAAACATCACAAAAACAACTCGAAGCCGTCATTTTTTTACAATTTAGCACACAGAAAAGACCATTTATTCGTCAAAATATCGTTAGATAATCCGTAAAAACCAATAAAAAGAATCGTAAGATACTGATATATATAGAAAATATTCGATATTTATGAGTTGGCACGATATTCGCTTAATACCCTGCATATTCGATAAACGGTATGAGGTGACTCATGGTGAGTCCGCTACACAGCAACGGCACAGCCGAACGCACGGACAACATTATCTCAGCATTCAGCGACCTAGCGCCAAAGCCAGATTTACGGCCCGAGCTGCTGTTACGCTTAGCCGGAAAGCTGCAGGTCACCCTAGACTTGAATCAATTACTGGAAATATTCTTCAGTGAGATTCAAAATGCCGTACTGGTAGATGGCATAAGCTATCAACATGATGCACTCAGTTTAACTCACCAGTGCGGTCGTTTAAGTACGCACAGCGTCAGTTACCAATTGCAAACACAAAACCAAATGATGGGAGACATTACCTTTCATCGTTCAACACGCTATCGCGAACATGAGCTTGCTAATATTGAGGGCCTTATGAGCACATTGGTTTATCCAGTGCGCAACGCTTTACGCTACCAAGAGGCCTTACAAGCGGCATTTCGCGATCCATTAACAGGCACCGGCAACCGTGCCGCATTAAACAACACGTTGAGCCGCGAAATCGAGATGGCAAAACGTCACAACCAACCCTTATCGTTATTGATGCTAGACCTGGACAAGTTCAAACAGGTAAACGATCGTTATGGCCACTGCACAGGCGACCAAGTACTCATTTCAGCGGCAAACTGCATCCTTCAGTGCATTCGTCAGACGGACATGTGCTTTCGTTATGGCGGTGAAGAGTTTTTGATCATGCTCAGCAATGCCAACCATGGCGGCGCATTGCGGATTGCCGAACGGATACGACACAGCATTGCGGAATTGCAGTTTGAGCACAAAGAACAGATGCTGAAAATTACCACTAGCATTGGTTGTGCCACGATGAACGACGAAGACGATATGGAAAGCTTGATTCAACGAGCGGATGGTGCGCTGTACCAAGCCAAGCGCAGTGGTCGCAATCGTGTCATTACCGATCAAGAACAATCACAGCTGAGCGCTAAAGGACTGACTGAATAACGTAAGGATTGAGAAGACATCGAAGGTGCCAACAAGGACGTTGACACCTAAAACCATACGAAAACAGCGCGGTTTTACTCGCCAACTCAACTCTCTTTCGCTGCTCCACGTCGAGTTCCAGCCGTTTGGCGAATTTTTTGGCGTTTTTGTTGACGCTCAAACACCTCTTTCTCTTTGCCAATTAAACGACGCGTCTTTTTCCTTTCAATACCCACCAGATCGGATAAGTCATTAATTTCTTTTTGACCCAGCTCAACCCAAGTTCCCACTGGAATATTCGCAGGCAAAAAGATACAGCCGTAGCGAACGCGCTTTAAGCGACTGACCTCGATGCCTTGGCTTTCCCATAAACGACGTACTTCACGGTTTTTACCCTCCATGAGCACGACATGGAACCACTTGTTTTGACCTTCACCATCAAAGAACTTCACATCCGTGAAGCGCGCAATGCCATCGTCGAGCATGACGCCTTCTTTCAATCGTTCGATCATGGCCTCATCGACCTCACCACGTACTCGAACAGCGTACTCACGATCCACCTCGGAAGAAGGGTGCATCAGTTTGTTCGCCAATTCACCATCGGTCGTGAATAACAATAAGCCGCTGGTGTTAATATCCAAGCGCCCAACATTGATCCAGCGCTCTCCCTTAGTGCGCGGCAAATGATCAAATACCGTTGGACGACCTTCAGGATCCGTACGACTGGTCACTTCCCCAATGGGTTTGTTGTAAGCCAAGACGCGACGAGTACGACCGGCTTCGGCCAAATCAATGGGACGACCATCAACACGAACGTCATCGTGTCGCCCAGCTCGATCACCCAATACCGCTTTCACGCCATTGACCGTAACACGACCTTGCTCGATCCAGCGCTCTGCCTCACGGCGAGAGGCCATACCCGTTACAGCCAATAATTTTTGAATTCGTTCATGCATCGTTTTCTTCTCCCGACGGTTTGCTCGGCTCGGCCGATATAACGTCATTCTTCATGACTGAGCGATCATCGCTCAGAGGTTCTGTGTGTGTTTGCGCCATACGCCGTTGCTCACGTTCTTGCTGACGTGCCAACAGGCCACCAAAATCCACTGACGATTTCGCATGGTCGCTAGGGCCGCTATTAAATACGTTTTTTTCCACCTGAGCCAGCAATGCTTCTGCCGTAGCCAATTCTTCAGCGGTCGTTTGTAACACGTCGACCTCATGAGCGACGACTTCGTCCAACGAGCGCTGAACATGCTCGCTTCGTTCCGAGCTGGTAGCGGCGTCATTGGCCATCAACGATCGTTGACGATCGTCGTACTCTTGCGCGGCCACGCTTTGAATCTCGGTTAACGTAGGCAATTGCTGCAAATGCTGCAACCCAAAATAATCCAAAAACTGAGCCGTCGTCGCGTATAGGGCCGGACGTCCTGGCACCTCTTTGTAGCCAACCACATGAATCCATTCACGCTCAAGCAAGGTCCGAATCATTTGTGAACTGACCACCACACCACGGACGTCTTCGATTTCACCACGGGTAATTGGCTGACGATAAGCAATCAAAGCAAGGGTTTCTAATAATGCCCTAGAATAACGAGGAGGACGCTCTTGCCATAGTCGACTGACCCATGGCGCGTATGTCGAACGCACTTGATAGCGAAAGCCAGAGGCGACTTCAATCAATTCAATGCCACGATGCTCGGTTTCTGCCATCAAGGTCGTCATCACATCACGCAGCGTCGCTACAGACGGCATATCTGCATCATCAAACAAGGATTGTATCTGGCTGATGGACAGTGGTTGTTGAGACGCCATCAATGCGGCTTCAACAATGTGTGTAAGGACCATCTTGTTCATGACTCAACCCCCTCCCTGGCATCAACGTCAAACGCAACATCACTGTCTCGCAGTTTTACATACAAAGGAGATAATGCTTCTTGCTGCACCACATCAACCAGAGACTCTTTCACTAATTCCAATATTGCCAAAAAACTCACAACCAAACCCAATCGCCCTTCACCGTCAAACAAGGTACGAAAAAGAACAAAATGCCCACCCTGCAAACGACGTAAAATGGCACTCATTTTTTCTCGGGTAGACAGCTGCTCAGCATGCACTTCGTGATGCTCATAACGTTCAGTACGTTGCAATATGGACGCAAACGCCAACATAAGTTCGCGCATTTCAACATCCGGGTTGTTCGTGATTGGCGTCACCGAAGGGTTATCCACAATCACGGAAAAAGTATCTCGCTCCAATCGCGGCAACTCATCCAATCGCTCAGCGGCTTCTTTAAATTGCTCATACTCTTGCAATCGTCGAATCAGTTCTGCACGAGGATCTTCCTCCTCACTCTCATCATGCGCTGGCTTCGGTAACAACATTCGACTTTTGATTTCTGCCAACATGGCCGCCATCACGAGGTACTCACCCGCTAATTCCAGCTGCATTGCCTGCATCAAATCGATGTACTGCATGTATTGATCAACAATGTCAGCAACATGCACATCCAAGATGTCGAGATTTTGTTTTCGAATCAGATACAGCAGCAGATCTAACGGGCCTTCAAATTGCTCTAGCACAATGGCCAAGGCATCGGGAGGAATGTACAAATCCAATGGCAATTGCACGATCGGTTGACCGTGCAGATGGGCGATAGGCGACACGAGGTGACCGCTCTCTGAGATCATGTCATGATGCTCCTGCACTGCTGCTAGACACGCAACAATCCCATGGCGGCACGCACATCACGCAATGTTTCCTGCACTTCATCACGTGCTTTTTCAGCCCCATCCGCCAAGATGGTATTCAAGTAACCGAGATCATCCAAATAGGGCTTGGCTTGTTGACGAAGTCGTTCCTGTTCTTCAGAAATGAAACAAGCGAGTGTTTTTTTACAGTCTGAGCAAGCCAACGTCGCCGCATGACAACCCGTAACAACTTCGGCATACCCTTCCTGAGTTTGATAGACACGGTGCCACTGCCCCACGGCACACGCTTCAGGCTCACCAACATCCGCCAAGTGAATGCGATTCGGATCGGTGGGCATATTGCGCACCACTTTATGAACACTGTCCTCATCTGCTCGCAATAAAATGCGATTTGTGGCCGCAAGTGTCATACGTTGACCATCGGCACCAGGTAGTGTTGGTGCATCAATATTAAACACCCGAGGTTCATGCAACACGGTTTTACCACCGCCTTCAAGATACCCCAATAAGCGTTCTTTATCCGCCAAGGCAATGCTTTGCTGGTCACGTACTAAGACTTGCGCCGTCGCCAAGGCTTCTTGATCGCCACGAGCCACATACTCCTTTCGAAGCGACGAGTACAGACCAGCCACTTTTTTGCCTAAGCGCATTAATGCGCTTTGCACATTGCGTTCGTAATCCTGCTCAGCACCGTAATATTGGTTAAACGATTTCGCCAACGCTTGTGCTAAATGAACCGACAACATAGAACGATCACTGCGCCAGACATGACCCGCTCGAAAAGCCAGCATTTGTGTGGAAACCAGCAAATCACTGGTTAAGGAATGATAGGGTTTGTCATCTTGCTGTTCCTGTAAGGCTTGCCACTGGGCAACCCCCATCATGGACAACAACACATGCAATTCGGCCAGTTCTGGCACATGACTCTGAAGAAATAGAGTGGCCGATCCAGGCTTAATGCCCGCCGCCAACCAATTAATGAGCATACTTTGGCTATTGTGAGCGATAGCATGATGCGCTTCTTTCGCTTGCGCCAAGGCCTGCCAGTCATTCACACAAAAATAGCAGTCGTACTCATGCTGCAAATAAACCCAATGTTTCACCGCGCCATGATAATGACCAATGTGCATTGCATCGTTAGGTCGCATTCCTGCGACCAATCGCCTGTGTGGATCCGCCACGCAAACCTCTCTTCGTTAATGTGTGATCACGCTAAGCGATAAATACCGACCGCTTCACGTACTTGTTCAAGCAAAGGCTGTGAAATTTGACGAGCCTTGCTGGCACCTTCTTGCAAAATCGCTTCCACATCGTTTGGCCGAGCGAGCAAGTCGTGATAGCGCTCGCGTGGTTCCGCCAATTCGTGATTGATTAAGTCGAATAATTTGGCTTTCGCATCACCCCAGCCAATGCCCTCTGCAAATGCTTGACGCATCTCAGAGACTTGAGATTCGTTCGCAAATGCCTGCCAAATTTGGAAAACCGTCGATGTATCAGGATCTTTGGCTTCACCTGGCTCCAATAAATTGGTTTTGATTTTATTGATGTGCTTTTTTAATTGTTTTTCTGGCAAAAAAAGAGGGATGGTATTTCCATAGCTCTTGCTCATTTTACGGCCATCCAAACCTTGCAGTACCGATACGTGCTCATCCACTTGATAGGCAGGCAAAGTCAACAAAGGCGCTTTTTTGGCATAAACGTGATTAAAACGCTGGGCAATATCACGCGCCATTTCAACGTGCTGAATCTGATCTTTGCCAACAGGAACACGGTGCGCGTTAAACATGAGGATATCGGCCGCCATCAACACCGGGTAACTGAATAAGCCCATGGTGATACCTTTATCGGCATCCTCCTGCTCCGCTACATTGGCATCTACCGCCGCTTTGTAGGCATGCGCTCGATTCATTAAGCCTTTGGCACAGATGCAATTCAAAATCCAAGACAATTCGGGGATTTCTCGAATATCCGACTGTCGATAAAACGTCGCTTTATCGGTCTCCAAACCAAGAGCCAACCAAGTGGCCGCAATTTCTTGAGTCGATTGATGAACCGCATTGGGATCTTGGCACTTGATTAGGGCGTGATAATCCGCCAAGAAATAAAACGACTCATTACTGTCATCACGACTGGCGGCAATGGCTGGGCGAATAGCGCCCACATAATTGCCTAAATGCGGTGTACCGGTGGTGGTAATTCCCGTCAATACTCTTTGCTTACTCATACCAAAAATAAAGCCTCACCCTTTCAATCTCATCAAAAAAACATCGCAAACTGGCGATTTCATCACCATTCACGAGCAATCACTATCACAGTAATAATGTACTGGCATCGCCCATACCTTGGCGCATCACCATAGGCATTTCGTCGGTCATATCAACAACGGTGGTGGCCTCAATGCCACAATATCCCCCATCCATCACCAAGTCGACATCGTGTTCAAGCAGTTGGCGAATATCGTATGGATCGGATAATGGCAATTCATCACCAGGCATGATCAATGATGTTGTCATCAACGGCTCATCCATTTCTGCCAGCAATGCCATGGCAATGGCATTATCTGGCACACGGATACCAATGGTGCGTTTTTTCGGATTCATCAACAATTTAGGGACTTGTCGTGTCGCTTCAAGAATGAAGGTAAACGCACCTGGAGTATGTGCCTTTAATTGCCGATACTGGCTATTGTCGACCTTGGCAAATTCAGCCAACTCCGACAAATCACGACACAGTAGCGTAAAATTATGACTGGCCTTTAATTGACGCAGACGCTGTACACGCTCAGTGGCTTTCTTGTCACCGATACGGCATGCCAATGCGTAGGCACAATCGGTTGGAATCACCACCAATCCACCTTGACGAATGATTTCAGCCGCTTGCTTAACCAAACGCGCTTGAGGGTTATCGGGGTGTATTTGAAAAAACTGACTCACGAAAAAGGACTCCTTAATAGCACCAGTGTGCTATGCAGAAAAATGGTTCCATACCGGGGTAACATCTTTAGGAAATGGCGGCATCACACCCAAGTCCAACCCAAAACGATTCGGGCCATGATAATCACTGCCGCACGAACCGAGTAAATGATATTCACGTGCCAAAGCAGCCATTTGCCCACGTTGATTATTGTCCATCAAACCATAAGCCACTTCCAAACCCTGCCCACCGGCGGCCACAAAATCATCCAAGCAAGCCCGTAGTTTCGTCCGCGTCATTTTGTATAAATGGGCGTGCGCCATCACAGGGATACCGCCAGCGGCAACAATCCACTGCACGGCATCGTACAGCGACGGCCAACTGGTTTTCACATCACCCGGTTTGCCAGCTCCCAAGTACTTTTTAAATGCCGAGGCCATATCGGCAGCCAAGCCACGGTTGACAAGATACTGCGCAAAATGCGGTCGCCCTACCTCGCCACCTGCTAGCGCTTCTACGTCGGCCATGTGAATGGGCTGCTTTACACACTTAGCCAGTCGCTGAGCAATGATGTCAGCGCGCTCAATACGAGCAGAACGTTGAGTGTGTTCAGCATCTTGCATCGCATCGGACTCAGGGTCGAAATGCAAACCCACAATATGCAAGGTCGCACCACCCCAGACACACGACAGTTCTATACCAGAAACCAATTTCACCCCTAGACGTTGTGCCGTCGGCAATGCCAAACGATAGCCGGCGGCCGTATCATGATCGGTAATCGCTAGCGTGCGAATGCCACGTTCATAAGCGCGTTCAACGAGCGCTTCGGGGGATAAGCGACCATCAGAAGCCGTGGTGTGGCAATGTAAATCATATTCGTGGATCACGTGGACGCTCAATCTGGGTTACGCCATAATGCGACCATTGTAAGGTGAGTATCGCAAGATAGCGAATACCTTAATGAATTAACGCCTATTTAGAAGGAATCATCAGCATGTGGTATGCCATCATCAGTCAAGATGTGGACAATAGCTTAACTCAGCGTCTCGCCGCACGACCCGCCCACCTTGCTCGTTTACAAACCCTGCAAGAAGAAGGCCGGTTATTACTGGCAGGGCCTCATCCGGCTGTCGACAGCAATGATCCGGGTGATGCAGGCTTTACAGGGAGTTTGGTGGTTGCTGAATTTGCCTCATTAAATGACGCAGAAAACTGGGCAAAGCAAGATCCTTATATTGACGCAGGTGTCTATGCCAGTGTTATGGTAAAGCCCTTTAAGAAAGTACTACCCTAAGAACGATCACTCAAGAATCGCAAAGAAGGAAGATTACGTGAAAAAAATACTGTTTGTTGTCGGCGCACTGGTGCTTTCCATGGCGGCCAGCGCAGTTGAAAAACGCTATGTCACGGATACGCTATTTTTGCAATTGCGCACTGGCCCAAGCCAAGAACATCGCATTCTAAGAGCGTTGCCAAGCGGTGAGCATTTGGTGGTATTAGAAGAGTCTGATCCCGAAACGGGCTATACCAAAGTACGCAGCCCACAAGGCCAAGAAGGGTATGTACTGACTCGTTTTTTGGTTGATGAACCGGTTGCCAAAGAAAAACTCATTCTTACCACGCGTGAACTGGAAAAAATCAAAGCGGAATTAGCAACGTCTCAGCAGCAGCGTAATGAATACCGTCAAGAACTCGAACAAATCAAGTCTGAACGAGCAACACTGTCACGCTCATCCAGTGAATTGGAAAAAGAGCTCGAACGCATTACCAGCATTTCAGCAAACGCCCTCTCCCTCGATGAGCGCAATCGCACACTGACACAACGAAACCAAGAACTGGAAATTCAGCTTGAAGCCATCAATGCTGAAAACGAACAGCTGCGATACGACAGCCGCAATACGTATTTACTGTATGGTGGTGGCTTAGTCGCGTTGGGGATTTTTGCCGGTTTGGTACTGCCATCATTACGTGGCAAACGCAGTAGCGGCTGGGCATAACACAGGTATTTACGGAGAATTTTTTTATGATACGCGCTTTCATGATTGCTATATTCATGGTCGTTAACACCTTGGCATTGGCTGAACAACCAGCCAGCACGAGCCATGTCAACGTAGAAATCACCACCACCTTAGGGGTGATTGAACTGCAACTTGATGCCGAAAAAGCGCCACTGAGTGTGGCAAACTTCGTTGCTTACATTGAAGATCAACATTATGACAATACGGTGTTCCATCGTGTCATCAACAATTTCATGATTCAAGGCGGTGGCTTCGATACCAACATGCGTCAAAAAGCCACTCGTGCCCCCATCAAAAATGAGGCACAAAACGGCCTGAAAAATGTGCGTGGTAGCATCGCTATGGCGCGCACTGGGGTTGTGGACAGTGCGACCAGTCAGTTTTTCATCAATTTAAAAGACAATGCCTTTTTAGATCATGGCGCACGCGACTTTGGTTATGCCGTTTTTGGTCAGGTCACTTCAGGCATGGACGTCGTCGACCGCATTGCGACCCAACCAACCAATCGCCGCGATGAACCAACAACCCCCATTATTATTCAATCGGTACGTATGATTGACTAACCCACTGCATGCAGAAAGCCCCGATCTAGACTGGCTCGAATCGGGGCTACCCGTTTCGAAAACCTTTAGCGACCCCTACTTTTCACTAAAAAACGGCCTAGAAGAAAGTGAATATGTGTTTGTACAACACAACCACTTACCTGAGCGCTGGAAAAATACCGATCGAACTCATTTTTCCATTTTAGAGACCGGTTTCGGCACAGGACTCAACTTTCTCTGTACTTGGCGGCAATTTCAACAACACACCAACTCAACGCAATGGCTACATTTCACCAGTATCGAAAAATACCCGCTTACTCAAGACGCATTGCGCCTTAGTTTGTCGTTGTGGCCAGAGTTAGCGGATTTAACCGAACGACTGCTGCAACAGTATCCCGATACCCTGCAGGGATTCCACCACATACAATGGCCAGAACAACGGGTGCAACTGACCTTAATTTTTGCTGACATCAACACCGCTCTTACGCAACTGAGCAGCGCCTACGACGCCTTTTTTCTGGATGGTTTTGCACCGGCGAAAAATCCCGATATGTGGACCGACTCCGTGTTTCAACAGCTGAAACGACTCGCGCAATTAAGCACCTATTCAACCTTTTCAACCTTTACAGCCGCCCGATCGGTTCAGCGCCAACTGACCGGTGCCGGCTTTCAAGTTGAAAAAGTACCCGGATATGGTTTAAAGCGCGAAATGCTTCGTGGCCACTATCATGCCCTACAAGGACCAGAACAGCCCGCCGTGTTTCACAATAAGCCTTGGCTATGCTTACCGCCTACATCACCTCAACGGCAAGCCATCATTATTGGTGCAGGACTGGCCGGTGCGACCACGGCGCGCGCATTGGCAGAACGAGGATTTCTTGTCACTGTGCTCGATAAACTCGGCATTGCCGAAGGCGCATCCGGCAATCCTCAGGGTGGTCTATACATCAACATTGCAGCTGACCCAAGCACCATGCACACGCAGTTCTATTTGGCCGCACAGCGCTTTGCCATTCAACACATTCAGCAATATTTAGGACCAGGTGATGAAAGCAACCCTCACTGGCAACAATGCGGTGTCTTGCAACTGGCCCACAACGAAAAAGAAGCTCAACGCCAACAACGGCTATTGACGCTGCAATACCCAACCTCATTATTTCGTGCGGTTAACGCCACCGAAGCCAGCTCAATTGCAGGGCTAACGCTTCGCTCTGGAGGATTGTTTTTCCCCAATGCCGGTTGGGTATCTCCAGTTGATTATTGCAAAGTTTTATTAGCGCACCCCAATATTCAGATACAACAAGACAAGGTCACTGCACTGTCTGCTCAGACCGATGGCCACTGGCAAGTAAATGGCACACAACGAACCTACACCACTCCGCATGTGGTATTAGCCAATGCTGCCGATGCAGGCACGTTAGTACCTCAATTGACATTACCGATAAAAACCATTCGCGGCCAGCTGAGCTTGCTGGATTCGTCGCAATGGCATTCTCCTAACACCGTTTTGTGTGCGCGGGGCTACATGCCTCCGGCACGCAATGGCATCCAGTGTCTTGGTGCAACGTATAACCTAGGCTGCGATGAACAACAAGAAAGGGAGCAAGACCACCACACCAATCTGCTGCATGCGCACGATTTCGGTGAATTGCACGTGAAGAAAGATAACGGTATATCTAGTGTTGTAGCAGGCCGTGTCGGTTTTCGTTGCACCACTGCGGATTATTTACCCATTGTTGGCCCCGCTCATGATCGTGACACCTTGATCAATCGCTTTGCTTGCTTGCAACGTAATGCTAACGCCGTTCCAGCCACGGCAATGCCATGGCAGACAGGACTGTGGTTGAACATTGGTCACGGCTCAAAAGGATTATCATCGGCTGCCTTGAGTGCCGAGATCATTGCTTCTGCGATGAATCAAGAAAGCCAGCCAGTGAGTAACGACATGCGCGAAGCGCTTATGCCGGCGCGTTTTGTGTTACGTGATCTGCGTAGAGGGAAAACCAAAACAACCGAGTCGCTGGGCTAATCATTGATGACCGATTGCCACTGCGAACCATCGATCAGCCAACTCAGGAGGCGTTGCGAGGTAGCTGACTGGTCAACACCAAGTGACAACACTCCCCGACAGGATCGAACAATAACGTGACGTAACCGGATTGAATTTGTTGCAAAATTTGAGCTCGCTTGTCTTCTAGAGAATACTCATAATCGCCGTAATCGGTACCTTCGCGACTGATAAATTCATCCATTACGCCTTGTAAAGCTTCGCTACTTAAGCGCTCATAAGGCACCACAATCACGCCTTCGGCGGGCGCATCACATGGCAAATCCAACTTCGCGCTCCCATTCACAATTCATACGCAATTCCGCATCAGAAGGCGAATGCAATGAATCGGCTTGCCAATTAAACGTGTGTTTGCCAGAAAGTTCCGTTTCTAAATGAACGGTGGCCGAAAACCAGTACATGGTTTTCAGTAGCGCTTCAAATTGGCGGAGCCAATGCTCCCATTCGTATTCTACCGCTTGATATGAAGCCGCAAAATGAATGATTTGAGTTTGATACGTACCGGTAAAGACATCGTCGCCAGGCATAGAAAACATTTCACGACATAAAAACGACCACTCATCATCAACACCCAATGGCAAATTCTGAATGGCACTCCAATTCGCACGGCGATGAGCACGCGCAGTAAACTCGTCGGCACTGGGCAAGTAACGAATAATACCGTATACCAACGATTCTTGATCAAATTGAGACACACCACATCCTTACATTGAATACGCTAAGCCATCATAACGGATATTGCGATAAGGACAAACTACTGCCGACAAAAAGGGGTCGAACTGAAAAGAGAAAAGGCAGCGACTGAGCAGCCGCTACCTGAAAGGGGTTTACTTGTGCGCAACGTCGATAATACGCTGCTTCACATATTTACCCGGCGCGTCCTCAATAATGGCCAGCTTGCCGTCACCAGGGGTACGAACAGGCACAGACTCCATGCCACCCTGCTGCAATACCCAAGATTGCCAATCGATCCACCATGATCCCTCATGATTTTCAGCACCTTTGAACCAATCATCAGCATCGGCCGGTAACGTCTCATTCGTCCAATAGCCATATTTATTGGCTTCCGGCGGATTGACAATCCCGGCAATGTGGCCCGAACCACCCAACACAAACCGGTTTTTACCGCCCAACGTTTTGACACCCTTGTAGGTCGATTGCCACAACGCAATGTGATCTTGTGCCGCCGAGACAAAGTATGCTGGCACTTTGACCGCGGATAAATCGATTTTCACACCATCAAGCTCAATTCCGTCTTTTTCGATCAACTTGTTATGAAGATACATATTGCGCAAATAGAACGAATGCATCGCCGCCGGCAAATTCGTACTATCGGTATTCCAATACAACAAATCAAACGCCGCCGGACGCTCACCTTTTAGGTAATTATTGATAAAGAATGACCAGAACAAGTCATTTTCGCGCAGGGTATTAAAGCTGAATGCCATTTGGCGACCATCGTAAAAACCGACGGTAGCCATCTGTTTTTCCAATGCCGAAATGGCGGTTTCATTAATGAATACACCTATTTCGCCAGGCTGAGAGAAATCCGTCAATGTCGCCATAAAGGTCGCAGATTTGATCGGATCTTGGCCTTTTTTCTTCAAATACGCCAGCGTTGCCGACAATAAGGTACCGCCCAAGCAATAACCAATGGCGTTAACTTCGGTTTCACCTGTCGCCAGTTCAATGGCCTTGACGGCATCGAGTGGGCCTTCGTGCATGTAATCGGTAAAGCTCTTATCACGCAGGCTAGCACCTGGGTTTACCCAAGAAATCACGAATACCGTATGACCTTGATCAACCAACCACTTCACAAACGAATTCTTCTCACGCAAATCGAGAATGTAATATTTGTTAATGAATGGAGGAATGATTAACAACGGACGCTTAAACGTCGTTTTCGTCGTAGGCGTGTATTGAATTAACTGCATCAAGTCATTCTGGTAAATCACTTTACCAGGGGTGGTTGCGACATTGCGACCGACTTGAAACGCACTGGTGTCCGTCATGGCAACGTTCAACGCGCCCTGCACACTGTCTTCCATATCTTGGCGTAGCTGTGCCAAACCCGATACGAGGTTTTCGCCACCCGTTTCCAATGTTTTACGAATGACCTCAGGATTTAAACTAGCAAAATTCGTGGGTGACAACGCATTGATGTACTGTCGTAACAAGTATTCCACTTTTTTACGTGAATGGTCGCTTAATCCATCGGTATCTTTCACCATTTGCATCAAGGATTGGCCCTGCAACAGATACCACTGCTTAATAAAATCAAAGACAGGATTATCTTGCCACTGAGGGTCTTTAAAGCGCTTGTCGCTCACCTCGGGGTGAATAACAGGCTCAACTTCTTGCCCCAAAAAACGCAATGTGATGTTTTGAAAAATTTCTTGCTGTTTCTTCATCATCGCCATTTGATCAGCCATGATTTTAGTCGGATTGTGCACAACGGCTTCACCCAACTCTTTAAATGCTTGAGAAAAATCACTCATCACAGAGGCAGCAGGATCTTCTGCGGTCGTTGGCTGATTAGCAATTTTGGTGAAAATTTTTCCGTATTCTTCTGTCAATCGAGCAGCCATATCATAAAAATCACCGATTGCCGTTTCTACGGTTTCCTTTGGCACTATACTCATCGCTCACACCCTGATTATCTGATGGTACTTACAAAAAAGGCCACCGCTAGGTGGCCTTAATACAGCTTAAATATTAAGCAGTTTTCTTAGCCGGCGCTGCTTTAGCGGCGGTTGTCGCTGTCGTTGCAGCAGTAGCACGCGCTTCTTCAACCAGACCTTCTACTTGGGTTTTGAACTCCATTGCCATGTCAGACAACGCTTTCGCATCTTCCATGATTTTTTTGTTCAATGCCGTAGCGGCTTCTGCTTGTGATGCTGTGAACGTACGCACAGAATCAGCATCTTTGATTTCAGATGCTTTCTTCATCTGATCAAGACCCATTTCCGCGTACGCTTTGATGGCGTTCAATTGAAAATCGGTCATTTTTTCCATGTTTTCAACAAACAATGAGTTGAATTTAGCCATGGGTGCGTACATGTTTTTGGCTTGCTCAGTGAATGCGTTCAGAATGTTCTCTTGCATAGTCTTGCTCCTTCAAAGGTCTAATGTCCGAATGGATAAATCTAGTGTATGCCATACACTGTGACAATGAAATGACATACGCCACCAAAAGTAACACTTTCATTTGCAAAATCATACCAAGGTATGAATTACGCGAAGTTTGTCACTTTTGACTACTGACATGGCCTCTTTGAACACATTAGTCAAAATATATTCACAACATACTATTATTCTCAAAAGAGCTTCTAACAACTCTAAGTTCATGTCGAGTATTTAAAAATCGAGAGCTTAAGTAGTTACGTATTTTCCTAACCTCCGCTCTTCGACCATAGCAAACAACACTGGCACCATAAAGACACTCAGCAGCACAAAGAGCATTCCTCCCAGTGTCGGGATCGCCATCGGGATCATCAAGTCAGCGCCACGGCCTGTGGCGGTGAGGACCGGCAACAGAGCTAACATCGTAGTAGCCGAAGTCATCAGACAAGGTCGGATCCGTTTTAGTGCAGCCTGCATGACTAAAGCCCGCACCTCACTGCGACTTTGCGGTTTAGCCGCACTAAACTGCTGCTTCAGGTAAGTGGCCATCACCACCCCATCATCAACCGCGATGCCAAACAGCGCCAGAAAGCCAACCCAGACCGCGATGCTCAGGTGATAGCTTTGCAGCTGAAACAAAGACCGCAGATTGGTATCGAACCAGTCGATGTTTAAGAACCAGGGCTGGGCGAACAAATCCAGCATGATAAAGCCGCCAGACCAGGCCACGGCGATGCTGCTGAAAATCATCAGCGCGGTACTAACCCGCTTAAACTGCAAATACAGCAGCATAAAAATCAGCACCAGCGATAACGGCACCACCCATTGCAAGGTTTGGCTGGCGCGCTGCTGATGCTCGAAGCTGCCGGCAAAACTGTAACTGGCACCGGCCGGCAGCTGCCAGTCGCCGCTGGCAATGGCTGCATCCAGATAGGCAGCGACTTCATCCACCACATCGACTTCAGCCCAGCCGCTTAAGCTGCCAAAGGTGACATAAGCGGTTAAAAAGGTATTTTCCGAGCGGATCATCTGCGGGCCGCGCTGGTAGCGAATCTCCGCCAGCTGGGTTAAAGGCACCGGATAGCCGGATGCGGTATCAATCAGCACCTCAGCCAGTTGCTCCAGACTGTCGCGACGCTCTCGCTGGTAGCGCACCGTGATGCCATAGCGTTCACGCCCTTCCACAGTACGGCCAACCTCCATGCCGCCTATGGCCGTCGCAATGGCCTGCTGCACCTGCTGCATACTGACACCGTAGCGGGCTATGGTAGCGCGATCTGGGTGGATCTCCAGGTAAGGCTGACCCACAATGCGCTCGGCACTGACCGAAGCGGCTTGTACGCCGGGGGCCTGGCGCAGCAATTGTTCCAGCTCAAGGGCCAATTGATCCAGTGTCGCCAGATCCGGCGCCGATAATTTCACCCCCATCGCCGCCCGCATGCCGGTTTGCAGCATCAGCAAGCGGGTTTCAATCGGCTGCAACTTAGGTGCTGAGGTCACGCCCGGCAGCTGGGCAGCCCGCACGATCTCTTGCCAGATATCATCCGGCGACTTTATATGCTCCCGCCATTGCCGGTAGGGCCGGCCTCGCGGGTCTTCAATCAGCTCGCCTTGGTTATCACGCACGAAGTCGCCGGCATCGTAGTCGTAACGAAATGCCAGCCGCCTACCCGCAGCATCGGTTTTGAACTCGCTGTGGTACTGGATCACCGTTTCAATCATGCCAAGAGGGGCCGGATCCAGGGCGGTTTCAGCCCGGCCAATTTTACCGACCACGGAACGCACTTCCGGAATGGCTGCAATGGCTGCATCTTGCTGCTGCAACACCGCCAGCGCTTCGCCAATGGAGGCATGCGGCATCAAGCTTGGCATCAGCAAAAAAGCCCCTTCATCCAGAGCTGGCATAAATTCGCGGCCAAGGCCGGGGTATCGATGGGTCAGTTTGTGATACAAAGACGAGGGCCAACGCTCGCTGTGCTGCCAATGGCTGGGCAACCAGCCCAGCGTCTGCTGCGCGCCCAGCCAGACCGTCAGGCCAAAGCCTATCACCAGCACAGGCAAGGCTAAGAACAGCCATTTCAGCCGCAAAAATGCGGCTAGCAGCACAGGGTAGCCCCACAAAAACAGCATAAAAAAGCCCAGCACCCCTGCCAGCAACAGGGTGACAAAGCCCCAGTTGGCCAGGCTACCGGCCAAAGGCCCGAGTGGCAGCCAGACCTGACTGAGCAAAGTGACCGCCGCCAGCAGCACCAGGATCACCAGCAGACCATGGCCAAGCCGCCATACCAGAGCTGCCGGTAGCGAATAGCGCTGGCCAAAAACGCGCAGCCTTCGTTCGATGCGTTGACAAAGCGGGAACGGCTGCAACTTTTTCCAGATACTTGCCCGATAACCGGACCAGAGCAACACCGCAGCATAAAACAGACTGGCCAACCAAAGCAGCCCGGAGCCAAACCAGATAGCCAGCAGCACAAAAGCCGCCAACAGCCACCAGCGCGCACTGCTGAGCAGATGCTGCTGCCAGGCCTGCCAGGCATCGGCTTTCCGCCAGCGAAACAGCAAGGCCAGCATGACCGGCAGCACTGTTAATGCAAGCAACGCCGCCGATAACAGCACAAAGGTTTTGGTGTAAGCCAAAGGCCCGAACAACTTGCCCTCGGCACCGGTCATGGTAAAGACCGGTAAAAAGCTGATCACCGTGGTGCTGATGGCCGTTACAATGGCCGGGCCGACCTCGTGCCCAGCCCGCCTGACCGCAGCGATGGCGGTTAAATCCGGTTGCTGCTGGCGCTGCCTTAGCAGGTTTTCACTGACAATAATGCCCATATCGACAATGGTACCAATGGCAATGGCAATGCCCGCCAGCGCGACGATGTTGGCATCGACCGCCAGCCATTTCATAGCAATAAAGCTCAGCAGCACCGCCATCGGCAACATCAGACTCACCGCCAACGCCGCCCGAAAGTGCAGCAGCAAGGCCAGCACCACCACCACCGTCACCAGCAATTGCTGACTGAGCGCATCCTGCAAGGTGCCCAGGGTTTCATCAATCAGTTCACTGCGATCGTAAAAAGGCACCACCGTCAGTTGGCTTAGGGTCAACCAGCTGGGCCAGCTATCGGCTGGCTGGGCCCGTAAAAAACCCAGCCAGTCGGCTTGCACGGCCGGATCCCGCCCCTGCCAGGCAAGCAATTGCCAATCGTGGGCAAAGGCATCGACTTCAGCTGCAGTCACCTGCTGCCAGTCAATCACCGCCTTGGCCGGTAAGCCGCTCTGCACCTCGTCAAGACGACGCTTCACATTGGCTATGGCCTGACGCGGGTTGTAGCCCTCACGTACCGTGACCACACCGCCGACGGCCTCGGCTCCATTAACATCCAGCGCCCCGCGCCGTTCAGCCGGTCCAAATTGCACCCGGGCCACATCGGCAACCCGGATCGGGGTGTTGTCTGGTGCCAACCGCACCACGGCCTGCTCGATATCGCTTAGCTGTTTGACAAAACCGACGCCCCGGATCAGGTACTCAACCCCATTCAGCTCCCGGCTGCCTGCACTGACATCCAGATTGGCTGCCATCACCGCCGAAGTCACTTGCGACAGAGTTACCCAATGCATGCGCAGTAGATCGGGGTCCACCTCCACCTGATATTCTCGCTGATAGCCGCCAATCGAAGCCACTTCACTGATGCCTTCGGCTGCCAGCAAGCCGGTTCTGAGGTACCAATCCTGCACGCTGCGCAGTTCATCCAGATCCCAGCCTCCGGTGGTGTTGCCAGCAGGATCCCGCCCTTCTAAGGTGTAGAGATACACCTGCCCCAGTGCGGTTGCATCCGGCCCTAGCGTGGGCTGTACCCCATCCGGCAAGGCATCGGGTGGCAGACTGGCCAGCTTTTCCAGCAAGCGGGTACGCGACCAGTAAAACTCCACGCTGTCGTCAAAAATCACTGCGATGCTGGAAAAACTAAACATCGACAAGGAGCGCACATCCTTCACGCCGGGAACGCCCATCAGCGCCACACTCAATGGGTAACTGATTTGATCTTCCACATCCTGCGGCGAGCGGCCTGGCCAATCGGTAAAGACGATTTGCTGATTTTCACCGAGGTTCGGGATGGCATCCACCGCGACCGGTTCCAGTGGCATGCCGGTTTTCCAGCCAAAGGGTGCATAAGCAACACCAGCCATCAGCAAGAGACCAGCCACCAGCAGCACCAGCAACTTTTGCTGCAGGCAGCTTTGCATCAGGCGATCAAACCAAGGGGAACGCTTAACTGAGCTCGTATCAGTGTGCATGCTGCTCCTCCTTGGCAAACTGCTGTTGAATATCGCCACAGCGCAGCATCATGGCACCATAGTATGGGTTGAGCACATGACCCTGAGGCTGCAACCAAGTCGCACCCTTGCCGCCACGGGCCATCGGGCAGTAGGCTCGGTACCAGCCGTCGGCCAGCACACCCTGCTCTGTCAGTGTTAGTAGCGCCTGCACCTGAGAGTAGTACAGCTCGCGCGCCTGCTCTAAAGAGCCAATATGATGACTATGGCCTTTACCCTGCTGCATCGCCTGCACCTCAGCTTCCAGAGCCTTTGGCCAATCAATGGCAGCGACAGCCCGGTGAAAATCAGCAGCGCCCTGCTGCCAGCCGGCTAAATCATCGTCAGTGAGTGCCTGATACAGCTGGCGGTAGCTTAGCAGCAGCGCCTGTTCATCGTCAGGTTTTAGCTGAAATTCAGTGACCAGCTGACGGCTACGGGAACTGGTGGTTGAATCTTCGGTGCGCGGCTCGCCGGCATGAGTGCCATGGTGATGAGCATGAGGATTCCCGCCTTCATCCGCTGCCGCCATCATGCTGGACAGGCCGCGGATTTGCAGTTCACTATCAAGCCGCATCGCACCTTTGCTTACCACCAGCGCATGCTCATCCAAACCGGACAGCACTTCGTAATCGTTACCAAAGCGCCGGCCTAAACGGACCTCACGACCGACGTAAGTCGGGCGTTCGTCATCCAGCTTCATATACACCAGGGCCCGCTCGCCGGTCAGTAAAGCGGCCGACACTGGGATTAACAGAACATCATCCTGGGTGCTTTTTAGCTGGGCCCGGGCCAGCATGCCCGGTTTCAAGCGACCATCGGGATTCTGCAGCAAGGCCCGGACCCGAACCGTACGCCGACTGGCATCCACCACCGGCTCCAGCAGCAGCACTTCGGTTTCAAGCCGTTCGTCTGGCAGAGCCAGCAGTTCGACCTCAATACGCTGGCCTGGCTGTATCAACGGCAACTGATGTTCAAACGCCTCCAGCTCCAGCCAGAGCGTGTCCAAATTAAGAACGGTGAAAAGTGGCTGGCCAAGACTGACATAGTCTCCTGCATTAACCAGTTTCTCCATCACTCGACCTGAAACCGGCGCACTGATCGTAATCGTATCTTGTAGTTTTTCACTGTGTAAAATGGCCTCGATTTGTTCACTCGGCACGCCAAACAAACGTAATCGGCGATACGCAGAATCCAACATCGCTTTTGATGAAGAAGCATCAATAGCAGAACGACCTCGATTTGATGCAAGATGCTTCGCCTGAATTAACTCTTGCTGAACGACCACCAACTCCGGGCTGAACAGCTCAACCAGAGGCTTTCCCATCGCAACGTCTATCGCTGCTCTGTCGATGAACAACCGCTCAATCCTGCCTGACGCCCACGCACTGATGGTTTTAAGCTGACTCTGATCTGCTGCCAGTTGTCCCACCAACGACAGACTGGCTGTGGCCTGCTGCCGACGAACTGGGGTCAGCTCCGGTTGCAATAACGCATTGGCTCTGGGGCTAAGGCGAATCACGGCATCATCGCTACCTGGTAGGGCATCATCATCCTGCTCAACCGGAATCAGCGCCATACCACAAATCGGGCAACGATCATTCGAATTAGAGCTACGAACATGAGGGTGCATGGCGCAGGTATATAACTGCACTGCCGTCACGCCATGCGCATCTTTGTTCATTCGTTCATCGATAAGCGATGAAGAATGAGAGGAATGAGAGGCGTGCGACTGTGCCTGCCCAGCATAACTAACGAAAAACAGGCCAGTGCAAGCAACAACCGCAGTCATTACTCCCGCCGAAGGAACACGAAATAAACGAGAAAACATAAAATCACCTTTGCAATCAGATACATTCGCCTGTGCCTAAGCACATTCAAAACATCGAATAGCAAAGCATTTCAAATCAGCAGCAATACACCCTGCCAAAACAAAGTCGTATGCAACAACAAAGGAGGCGGTTGTGCTAAATGCACAACGCGGTCAATCACGGGAGACAACAACGGATTCGACCAATAGTAAATACTGATCCACGACGTTTTTTCATGCAACTCTAACAACACGACCCATGCATCCAGTGCACAGCCGATGCAGGTTGCATGCTCGTATGAATGACCGTATGAATGATCGTAACGCGCAGAATCAACCGTATCCGCCGATTCTGCTAACACCTTAGCATGACATGGCAGAACAGAGTCTTGTACGGCCCGATGTTCGGGCAACGTCGCGGACACCTGCTCACACGCCATTACACACCATGGAAGCAACAACGACACGATCAGTAATGGCACTAACCAAAACCGTCGAGCAAGCATGCCACTCTGACTATCGACAATCACTTATTAGTCCTGCTTAGTTGAAGTATTTGTCGCTCCTGACATCAGTCCAAACAGCATATTTTGAAACTGTCCCATCGTATTCATACCTTCTTTCATCAACGGCTGATACAGCGCCATCGGATCATAACCCTCTTCACCCGCCTGCATCTTGGCCAGCATCTGACTGAATACTTCTTGCTGCCATGCTTGTACGTCTGGCAAGCCCATGGCACGGCGCAACTCTTCTGGTGTTAAATCGAATGTGACATTGATTTTCATAGCAGCTCACCCTTACATCATCTATTTATTATCTGTTTGTGCATCACGCGGTAGCCCAAACCAAGCCACCAGCCCTGCCAGTATGGCAATAATTGCTGCAAGCTGGAAAGTACTTTCTGCCCCAATCACCTGCCATAAGGTTCCACTCCCCCAGGCCCCCAGCGCACTGCCTAACCCGAACCCCAAGCCAGAATAATAAGCCTGACCTTTGAGTTGCTGAGCCGCGGGCAAATGTCCTTGAATAAACTGCATAGCCAGCACATGCATAGCTGCAAAGCTAAACGCATGCACTAACTGAGCGAGAATCAACCAAGACAACGATTCGGCCCAACCAGCAATTAACCACCAGCGTAACGCAGTCAGCAGCAAACACACCAGCAGCCATGAACGCCACGACAGCCAATGACTGATGCGCTGAAAACGCCAAAACAACAGCACCTCAGCCAACACCCCCAAAGCCCACAACCAGCCAATCGACCAACTGGGGTAATCCAACGACGACAAGTAAATGCTAAAAAAGGTGTAGTAAGGACCAAAGCTGACCTGCAACAACAGCGTCATCACAATAAAACAGGCAAATACGCGATTCCAACGCAACGGTGTGATCGGCAAACGCCGCTGAGCACGTTCTTCTGTGGTGGAATGGTCGGTCAAGGTCCAGCCGCTCAACCATACACCCAAGATGATGAGCCACATAACCCAAGGCAACCAGGCAATACTGACGTGATCGAACAACCAACCAAGTGCAATCACGGCAACAATAAAACCAATCGAACCCCAAACCCGAATCCGACCGTAACGATCCAGCTGACGCCCAACCGCTTGCAAGGTTAAGGTTTCGTACTGAGGCAACAACGCCGACCAAAAAAAACCAAAGCCCACCATCACCAACGCCATTCCTAAAAAGCCATGCAGCCAGGCAATGGCACTAAAGCAAGCCAATGTGCAAAAGCCCGCCCAGCGGATTAACGTCAGTGCAGAGGAAAAATGCGTCGCCCAAGTTGCCCAAACATTCGGCGCCACAATGCGCACCAACGCCATAATGGCCATCAGCCAACCGATATGCTCGGGTGAAAACTCACGGTGCTGCAAATACAACCCCCAAAATGGGGCGATACAACCTAATAAGGCAAAGTACAAGGCATAAAAAAGCGACAAGCGCCGACCAGGAATGGGGGCGCTTGTCGCGTTTGCCTGCGAATCGAGTCGCTGTGTCATTTCTTCTTACACGCTGGCAGGAATAACCGGTGTGGTACAACGAACATCCGCATTTTGACCGCGATGGCGAATCCAATGATCCAACAACACAATGGCCATCATGGCTTCAGCAATGGGCGTAGCACGAATACCCACACACGGATCGTGGCGACCTTTGGTGATGACGTCAGCATCGTTACCCTCGCGATCAATCGAACGACCGGGAATGACCAAACTGGACGTAGGCTTTAACGCGAGGTGAGCAATGATGTCTTGTCCCGTAGAAATACCACCCAGTACACCCCCGGCATGATTACTCAAAAAACCAGCGGCGGTCATTTCATCACGGTGCTCCGTGCCTTTCTGCTCCACCACGGCAAAACCATCACCGATTTCAACGCCTTTAACCGCATTGATACTCATCAGAGCATGCGCTAAATCCGCATCAAGGCGATCAAAAATAGGTTCACCTAGACCAGGCTTAACACCTGAAGCCACAACCGAAATGCGCGCCCCCACCGAATTGCCTTCTTTGCGCAACGCAGTCATGTAGTCTTCCATCTCCGCAACTTTATTCACATCGGGGCAGAAAAACGGATTTTGGTGTACTTGATCCCAATCAAACTGTTCAATTTTGATCGGGCCTAATTGCGACAAATAGCCGCGAACGACAATGCCATACTGGGCCAATACTTTCTTTGCAATGGCACCTGCAGCAACGCGCATGGCGGTTTCGCGAGCCGAAGAACGACCACCACCCCGGTAGTCGCGGAAGCCATATTTATGATCGTAGGCATAATCCGCATGCGCAGGACGATACGTTTGAGCAATATTCGAATAGTCTTTTGAGCGCTGATCAGTATTCTCGATTAACAAACCAATCGGCGTACCCGTGGTTTTCCCCTCAAACACACCCGACAAAATCTTTACTTGATCGGGTTCGCGGCGCTGAGTCGTAAACTTAGAGGTGCCCGGCTTGCGCAAATCCAAATCGGCTTGCAAATCGGCTTCCGACAATTCGATGCCCGGAGGACAACCATCAACAATCGCACCTAATGCCAAACCATGGCTTTCACCAAAGGTGGTCACTACGAAATTCTTACCAAAACTGTTCCCAGACATACCACTCTCATTACCGCGCATTGACGGTTTTGGGTTAACGATTTCACCAACACTCGGGGTGATTAAAGCAAATCTAAATCTCGCGCCTGCAACACGAACACACCATGACCACCGTGTTCAAACTCAGGCCAAACAAAGGGCAACTGCGGGTATTGCGCGGCCAACGCAGGCCAACTATTACCCACCTCAACCACCAACAAACCTTCATCGGTTAAATACTGACGAGCGTCTTTTAACAAACGATGCACCAAATCCAAACCGTCATCACCAGCCGCCAAAGCCAATTCTGGTTCGTGCAAATACTCCTCAGGCAAGCATGCCATGTCATCGGCATCCACATACGGAGGATTAGAAACAATCAAATCGTAACGCCCCGAGGCAGCACTCAACAAATCCGATTGCAAAGCCAATACACGATCATCGACTCGATGTTGCTCAATGTTTTCTTCAGCAACAGCTAAGGCATCAAACGAAATATCCAGTAATTCGACTTGCGCTTGTTCAAATTCATGGGCGCAGGCAATACCGATACAACCACTGCCAGTGCACAAATCCAGAATACGCTGCGGCGCTTCTTGACCCTGCCACCAAGGTGCAAATCGTTGTTGAATCATTTCTGCAATGGGCGAACGAGGAATCAGTACGCGTTCATCAACGACATAGGGTTTGCCACAAAACCACGCCTCACCAATAAGGTACGGAGCAGGAACGCGCTCTTCAATACGCAAACGCATCAGCTCAATGATTTGTTCACGCTCCGTGTGCGTTAATGCCGCTTCATGCCACTCGGGTAACATCGCCCATGGCAAATGAACAGCATGAGCAATCAGCCACGCCGCTTCATCCCAAGGGTTTTCTGTACCGTGCCCAAAATACACATCCGCTTCCGCCAAACGGCTTGCGGACCAACGCAACAGATCTTGCACGGTACGCAATTCAGCCACGGCTTGCACCGCGTGTTGGGAAAAATTCATGCTACGTCCTGCGCCATTCAAAAACGCTAGTTTACCCAGTTTAGCGTTTCAGAGCCATGCGCCCTTTATAGCTTTGACCATAAAGACTGCTTTCGCCCTGCTCGTAGGCATCCAACGCGCGATTGGCAATATCCCGACCAAGATCAATCATCTCTTGCGCACGGTAAAACTCGTACATTTCACAACAGTCATTCGGAATACGAATCAATAAATCAGGGGGATACGCCGCCACTTTGAACTGTGCCAAAGAAGACTGCATGGTATCGAGCACCTCGGTCAAAATATCCAATTTGCCTAAATTTTCAGTGACTTTCTCATGCACACCTTGTTTATTTTCCAACCACTGGCTCGCCAGCGAAACAATCCCGTTATACCAAGCCTGCTTTTCTTGTTGCTCATGTTTCTCTACGGCAATTGCGCGACTCGGAATCGGCGCGTCGGTATTCAAGTCAACAGCGATGATGACATCCGCATGAGCGGACACACACGGCGAGATTGGCACCGGATTTAACACCGCACCATCCACAAACACACGCGTACCCAAACGAACTGGCGACAATAAACTCGGAATGGCCGCCGAGGCTCGCACAGCCTGACTCAGCGAACCATTCTGAAACCACACCTCTTTTCGACAACTGATGTCCGTAGCCACCGCAGTGAATGGAATCGGCAGGTCTTCAATCAATTGACCATTCAACATATCGCCAATGGTATTAAAAATCTTATCGCCGCGAATCGCACCGCTCGATAACAACGACACATCCAACAATTTCAGCACATCAAAATAGCGCAGACTGGTCACCCACTCTTTAAATTGAGGTAGCTGTCCGGCGCAGAAAAAACCGCCCACAACCGCGCCCATCGAACAACCAGAGACCGCAACAATGTCGTACCCCCGCTCTTGCAATACCTCAATCACACCGATATGCGCATAACCACGAGCACTACCACTCCCCAGTGCCAAGGCGACGGTTTTTGATGACTCTTGTTTTGCCATGACCGTTATTTCCTTGGCCAATGAACAAAACGCAATGCGACCGCTTGCGATGTTGCTGGCAACCAATACGCACCCGAACCGACGACCGCGATCCCCTCCTGTTTCAATGCGTCCCTTAACTGCTCAGCCAACCCTTGTGAACAGATCAGATTTTCATCCATCGTAGTAAAGGCATAGCACATCACCGATAAATGCAATGCGTTTTTCTGCTGCGCCGGTAGACCTCTCAGAGCCGCAATCAACGCCTCACTTTGCGCCAATTGCAGCTCACCATCAACGACCACCAAGCCCGGCAACCAACCTTGCTCTTGCTGCAAGACTTCAATGACTTGTGCGGAAGTGAGCTGGGCACCGTCAATACGATCTCGTGTGCGTACCACGTCAATATTCACCATCACATCGCGCGTCGCACGCTCAACCAAATAAATGACGGTAACTTGTTGTTCGCCATTCGCCAACGTCAACAGCGACACCATCACCATCTGTTCGTAATCACGTCCAGTTAACACGCTGTTATTAAACACCTGAGTGGCCCAGTAACGATTTTCACCACAGGCCGAGCCAATACAATGAAACAAACGAACCTGATCGGCCAGTTGCTGTTGATACACCTGCTGAGCACGACGGAAATCCACATGATTCGGCAAACGCCATGTTTGACGTGTCAAATGCCCACCAATCAGTTGCTCCCGATCGCTAAACAATCGACCCAATTCCCGACGCGATGGCCCCAGTGACAAATTGTAATTGGACACATCGCGTTCCACTTTTTGCAGTAAAACGGCCTGCTCAAACGGTTGTACAGCCCAACTGCCGCTCGAACCAACAAGCAACAACAGTAACAACAAGCGCATAGTGCTTTCCTTTCACGTTCAATCATGAGTAATGAGTAAAGAGTAACACGCAGGTAGCACAAACGGGAGACATAGGAAGCAAGGCCAATCATTGCTACACTACGCGCAGTTTTTTATTGGAGTAACACATGTTTTATTGGTTGCGCAGCCTGCCCCTTTTTTTTCTGCTACTACTCATTGCCGCGTGCAGTACATTGAACCCAGCAACCCATGAGGGCTCGCTCATTGTTGCAACGACAGCCGAAGAACGCAAAGCCGCAGCGGAACGCGTCACGCAACTGTTTGATGACTACTATCAGCTTCGATTAGAACACAGTCCGACCTTGCGCAGTCGGCTTGGCTATCGTGGCCAATTCGAATGGGATGATGTATCCGAGGAAGCGCAGGCTCAGCGCATCACCGAATTTCAGCAACTGCGCAACCTATTACTGGGCATCAATGAGCAAGCCTTAACGTTCGAGCAACGAACGCAATACAGCATTTTGCTATCCCACATCGAACACGATCTATTGCTCGCCAAGTTTGATCAACACGCCTACGGCATTTCACAACTGCATGGTTGGCACATTTCGGTTATCGACACACTGATCAACCATCATCCCGTTCGCGACATTCAAGATGTTCACGATTACATTGCACGCCTACGTGCCATACCGACGCTGTTTACGCAATGGCAAACGCACCTAGTCAACGCTCAACAAGCCGGTTTCACACCGCCCGCCTTTGTCTTCCCAGCGGCATTAAGTAGCATCGATGCCATACTCACCGGCGAGCCCTTCGATGGTTCGGACGCATCGCCCCTATGGGATGACATACAAAGTAAAATTCATCAACTCAACTTATACAGCAACAGTGCTAACTTATTGCTTAACCAAGCTCGTCGCGCGCTGCAACAACAAGTTAAGCCGGCCTACCAACAGTTACGAAGCACATTAGTCACGCTGAGTGAAAACGCCCCAAGTGAACAACGCATGAGTGATTTGGAAAACGGTCATGAATATTATTCGTTACTGTTAAACGGCTACACCAGCACCGCCTGGGATGCGAACACCATCCATGAAATTGGTCTGACAGAAGTTCATCGTATACAGCGTGAAATACGTCAACTCATGCCACGACTTGGCTACCCTGGAAACAGTAATACGGATGCACTCAACGAGCTGTTCGCTTGGCAAGAGGCACAAGCCGATCGTTTTCCAGAAACCCATGATGGCGAGCTGGCATTCCTTGGCTACCAACGCCTGTTAGTCGGCAATATGGCTGAGCGCTTACCGTATTTTTTCACCACGTTGCCGCAAACCCCCATCGCAGTGAAGGCGGTCGAACCCTATCGTCGAGACAGCAGCCCGATCGCCTTCTACCAACGACCCAGCTTAGACGGTAACCGCCCTGGCATGTATTACGTTAACCCGAAACGAATGAATGATTTACCACGCTATCGACTGGCCGCCTTGGCGTATCATGAAGCAGTACCAGGCCATCACCTGCAAATTGCCATGGCTCAAGAAAACACGGCACTGCCCGAATTTCGACACTTACTCTATTATCCGGCCTTCGCCGAAGGCTGGGCACTGTACGCCGAACATCTAGCCATAGCGATGGGTGGTTACGACAGCGACGAAAGCCTATACGGAAAATTGGTGCTGGAACTCTGGAGAGCGACCCGACTGGTCATCGACACGGGATTGCATAGCAAATCTTGGCGCACCGAAGACGCCATCGCCTATCGCACGCAAAACACCCCGTTTTCAGTAGAAGACAGCCAAGCAGCAATACAACGCTATTTGGTGCTGCCTGGCCAAGCAACGAGCTACAAAATCGGAGAATTACGCATTCAAGCCATTCGCAATCAAGTGAAAGCCAAATTGGGACGTCAATACGACGACGCCAAATTCCATTCGACGCTGTTACAGCAAGGCGCCATGCCACTCGACACCCTGCAAAGCGTCATGTTGCACTGGGCTGATCAACAACGACAGCAATACCCTTCTCAGTAATGCAATTCCAGCCCCAGTAACCAATAGCCATGGTTGCTGGGTGTGGCACGAGTACGAGAACCATCGGTAGAGGTCGCCACCATACGGCGGTTTCGCAACTGCCCGACTTCAGCACTTACCCACCAGCCATCACGCCAAGCGGCACGCGCACCCAACGACGCTTGCCAGCTGCGATATCGTAATCGACTCGACAGCTCACCACCAGGAGACGCAGCGTCACCAGCCTCAGCGTCTCCGCCCTCTTCTTCACCAGCATCACCGGCAGCGGCGAGGGTCACGGTTTCTTGCCAAACACCACCGACAGGCTGCACACGAACAAAGGTGTGCAAACTCTCTGACCACTGGGTTTGCAATGAAGAGAAAGGAAAACCTACTGACGCTTGAGTGTGTCGACTGACTGGCCATGCGTACGCCACCGATGGGCGTATTTCGGCATCACCAAAACGGCGATCAACGATCACACCCCACTGCCAGTATTCACGCACATGACGTAATGTATGACGACTCAGTGCCTGTACGTTAACCATAAAATGATCGGTATCCAGTTGAGACAGATCCGACATCAAACCGGGCTCAATCACAATCCGAAGTTGATGACGCGCACTACGCTGTTGCTGGTAAGCAATCGGGAGCGATACCCACACATAATCGCCTGCAGCGGCAGTCGTTCCTTGCCAATCAAACTGAGTGTACTCAAACTGCCAGGCCGTTTGCCATTGCTCATTGCCATCACGCCCATGAACCAATGGCCCCGTCAGACTCAACTGACGCATACCAAACCCAGATCCAGAGCCGGACTCTATGCCAGCACCGACCTCAGTCAACCAACGACCCGTTGACGCTAGGCTGGGCATCGCTAGCGACAATGACAACACACCCAATATCACCGTACCCTTAGACCACATCATTCGTTACCCTTGGTTGTCGTTGCGAGAAGAACCCGAATTACTCTGTACTTGAGTATAGAGGTCGGTCGGTGACTTTGCTGAGTTGGACGTCGATCTGATTGCTTCCAAGGCTTGCAGCACCTCATTCACCGTGTTGAATCCTTGTGGTAAGGCATCCTCACGACCAGCCTCTTTTTTCTCATTTATGAACGCCTGCATAAATACCGTAGCTTGCCGTTCGTCCATCAAACTCTGAGGCGTGGGTTCATCATCCATCGAACGAATAACCGACAATACCTGTAACAACGAACGCGTTGTTGCCACATCCGTGGCCGGATTGTCATCCAAAAACCGGAACACCGCATTTTGTGCATCGGCCACAACCGATGTCGATTTATCAGCACCCAAAAGCTGCTGCACATCGCGGTTTTGAATAAACCCATCCTCATATAGGCGTTGAGTTAACTCTGGAATGCGATCCGATGCGATGGCACCGGAAAAATACTCAGCAGAAATGCGTGCCATGCGCTCAGCGCGTGATGAAATCGAGACACGCTCACCATTACTTGCTGCTGTCTCGTTTGAAGCCCGCGTTACTGCGCTGGTTTCGGCGTTGCCCGATAACGCCGTCGTTGGCTTCTGCCCCGACGTGAAACGATCCGATGTCGATTGAAATGATGTTGGCTGATCCAAAAATACCATTGTGCCGACGCTCTATTTACAAAGATACAAATAGGAAAGCAAAGACCAAGCCAAAATCAAAAAAACAAACGAATCAAACCATGAACAGATCTAACATCGTCTCAAAGCGGCGAAAAATAACCGCTGCAACCTTTACTTTGCCGCTGTTGGCAATAATTGATCTAACGGTTTTTGCAAATCCTGCTCCAACAACAGCGCCCATTCAGGCATCAGAGCAAACACATCAGGAAGTCGAGTTTGCGCTTTTTCAATTTGCCGCAATGACAAATCCGACAGCAAGTCATGCAGGGTCAATTGATGAACGTCCACAATCAATACCCAGTTCTGATCGTCGCTTTGCACTAACCATCCTGATTGACGAAAATGCGCCAACGCATCGCTGATTGAATCGGGCTGATGTGTGCGCAATTGTCGTAACAGTTGCGGCTCAGAAAGCGTTTTCCCCTGCTGTTGCGTTTGATACAAAGTCGCTAGTACGGCCAATCGTGTTTCAATCGGATCATGACTTTTATTGGCCAAACGGCGATGACTCAAACCGTATGAAAATTCGGCCCCCAATAAAATCAAAATCCACGTAAAGTACATCCACACGAGAAACAATGGCACCGCCGCAAAGGCGCCATAAATCAACTGATACGAAGGAAACAAACTAATGATACCGGCGAATGCCATCTTCGCTAATTCGAACACCGTCGCCACCCAAATGGCGGCCACCATGGCATTACCAACGGGTACATGGCAATTGGGCACCAAGATATAAAGCGCCATTAGCGCCAACACGGTTAACAACCAAGGCAACGCCTGAATCAGAGACAAAATCAAGCCCTCACCGTCAGACCACCACGACATCGACAACAGCAGCGAACTGGATGCCAACACCGCCGCAAACAACAAAGGCCCTAACGTTAATACCGCCCAATAGCGAAAAAAGGGCTGTAATCCGGCACGCGGTCGCTCAACATTCCAAATTCGATTGAATTGCAACTCAATGGTACGAAGCAGCATAAAGGCCGTCACAAACAGGAACGCCACACCAATCCACGTTAGCTTTCTGGCTTGTTGACTGAACTGATACAAATAATCCTGGATCACCTCACTGCCTTCGGGCATCACATACGACAGCAACAACCGATTCGCATCGTCACCAATACTTTGTTGCAACGCAGGAATGGCACTTAAAATAGAGTACGTCACAGTAACAACAGGGACTAAGGCAAACAAGGTGGTATACGTTAATGCAGCGGCATCGCGACGACGCTCTTCGGATTCAAAACGGCGAATAATACGCCACAATACACGACCACTTTCCTGCCAAAAACGAAGACGAAAGAGATAACTGAGATTCATACGTATCCTTGTTACAATGCAACAAATAACCCATTAATTAATCGACAACGACAGAGTGGCAGCATGAGCGAATTACACATTTATCACAATCCACGTTGTTCAAAATCTCGTGAAACATTGGCCTTACTGACCGATCGCGGTTTACAACCCACCATTATTGACTATTTAAAACAGCCGCCCAGCGTGGCACAGCTGCAACGTATCGCTGCACAACTCAACCTGAGTGCGCGACAGATGATGCGCACGAAAGAAACCGAGTACAAGGAACTGAATCTGGATAACGCCGCTCTCAGCGAAGAACAACTGTTTGCCGCCATCAGTGACCACCCCAAATTACTGGAACGGCCGATTGTGGTAAACGGTGAGCACGCCCGCATTGGACGTCCGCCAGAAACGGTTCTGGAGATTTTAGCATGAGCCAACCCTACGTTTTGATCCTGTATTACAGCCGACACGGCAAGACCGCACAAATGGCCTCGCTCATGGCGCGTGGCGTTGAACAAGTCGGCGGCATCGAAGCCCGCATACGCACCGTTCCGGCCATTTCTACCGAGTGCGAAGCCATTGCACCCAGTATCCCAGAAGATGGCGCCGTGTACTGTACACTCGACGATTTAAAGCACTGCCAAGGCTTACTACTTGGCAGCCCCACACGCTTTGGCAATATGGCCGCACCGCTCAAATATTTCCTCGAAAGCACCAGCAATTTGTGGCTGACGGGCGCCTTAATTGACAAGCCAGCAGGCGTCTTTACCTCAACCGCGTCACTGCATGGTGGTCAAGAAACCACTCTAATGAGCATGGCATTGCCATTGTTGCATCATGGTATGATTTTTTGTGGAATCCCCTATAGTGAATCCGGTTTACAGCATACCCAAGGTGGCGGCACGCCCTATGGTGCCAGTCATCACAGTGGCGCACACGGTCAACAATCACTGACCGACATCGAAAAACAACTCTGCATGGCTCAAGGCAAACGCATTGCCACACTGGCACTCTCACTAACCAACGCCAAGAGCACCGTTTAGGAACTGTTATGACCATTCAACCCATGAGCCAAAAAACCCGAACAACATGGCAACTGCTGCTGATGAGTTACGTCAGTATTTTACTGATTTTGCTGTTTTCAACTTACGCAGCACGTACCGACATGAACTGGCAATTCAGCGAAATACTCATCGGTTTTTTTCTTGCGACCTTTAAGAGCATACCCTTACTGATGTTCATTCCTGGTTTAAGGCGCCAATCAGAACAAACCACCGCTTGGCTAAGCTACATGTCGATGCTGTACTTCGTCTTTGCCGTGCTGCTGGCATTTACACCAGGAGCAGCGCTGTGGGGATTATTATTGACCATAGCGACATTAACCCTTTTTATGACCAGCATGCTCTACACGCGTTGGCGCAAAGCCGAGTTATAACCAAACGCGGTTTTGTAGCGGCGAAGTTTGTAAGCGGGCCATGCCCGCGAACCCTGCCCCTTGTAGGA
>JACUUC010000004.1 GCA_014859445.1 Bacterioplanes sp. | reverse complement strand
CAAGCTCTTATCCTAAACCCCTGATTGCTAACGCAGTCAGGGGTTTTCTCGTTTTGGCAGTCACAAAAAAACTGAAAACGACGCTTACTTAATACCGGGCAGCGAAGCGTCCATGTGACTGATCCGTCGGGAACGGATCAGGACAGCCGCTGGCTGCCCGTAGGGCGAGTGCCGGGATGGCACGAGTCACTGTAGGTCGTAGGTCATCGTCAAGCTCTTGTATGTTTTATAAGCATCCCTTTGTGCTTTTTCATTGCTGCTTAACCAGCAAGTATCAAGTATAAATTGGATATTATTATTCTTAATATTCAAGTGTCATCTAAGGCCTAATTACGGTCATTAGAAACTAATAAATAGTACGATCGTTTTTATATGTTTTCCTAATAGTACATTAGTCTCACTGCTTATTGTAAAGGGTACGATCGTACTCCTAATAACCATTGATTCCGCCAATGGCTCACGTAATCTGTAATGATCAACAATAATAATTACTGCCAAGTTACGTGACTATTTCACACTAACGGATGGCAGATCTCATTACGAAGGTGGCGTGTGGTTAAATCACTGCTTACAGTACTTATCATCCTAATCTCTTTGCCCTCGTTTGCCATGCAGATGCTAACTGACGATGAACTGAGTGAAATGACTGGCCAGGCGTTCTTACGTATAGATCGTGATCAGGCTGGTCAGACATCGTTCACACGTTTTACGTTTGGCATGGATGTCGATGTATCTTTAAATGCCGATTTAATCGAGTTCGGTCGATATGAGCGCAGCGATGACCCCATTAACTATCAGTTTGGCTCCAGTGATATTCGTATCAATGATTTTGCACTTGGTATGATAGACGATAATGGCAATATCATTCCTTTCTCTATTCGTGATCCATATTTCGAATTAGCGTTTGACGAGGTCAATGGTCGTCAAGACTTGGTGGGTGTTCGGATAGGTTTTGCAGAAGCAGAGGGTAAGCTGAGCGGTAATATCGAATATCTGACTGGGAATCTGCAGGTTGAAGTAAAGGGGCGTGCTAAGCCAATACGAGATGAAGCCGGTTGGTTTGTGGAAGGGCTACTAGGTTTAGCAGGTGTTAATGACAATACTATTATGGAGTCGGTTCAGCGTGCCGTTTTACTAGATCCAAATACGGGTAACCCTGATCCAATACGCTCAACGGGTGTGGGTTTGGCTAATGGTAACTCGCTTCGCTGCGTATCAGGCTGTGGTGTACTGAGTGGCGTTGTTCAGTATTTAACAGCAAGTAATTGTAATATTCTTGGTATTGGCACCTGTTTTCCTCTTAGCAACTTCCGTTCATTGGATATCGGGAATAATGGCCAGCCTGCGCGCGATATGTTTCTCTCTTTTCAATCTCGCCCTGTCGGTTGGATCAATTCGACGGGTGGTGGCACGCTAACCTCATCTGGCGCTTTCCTTAATATTCCAAATGGTGGTATCTCACTGAATTTCGAAGAGTCCTTTGATGGTATTGCTCGTATTCGTACCAAATTTGTTGATCCGTATTTCCCTGACCGTCCATTACCAGGCTTGTGAGGAGCGCAGTTATGTTAAAGCAAATCCTATCGGCCCTATGTACTTCGGTCTTCTGTGGTTGTCTTTTTGCAATGACCCCTTTAAACGACGAGGAGCTCGGTAATGTCGATGGCGCCGGATTAGGTATGGTGCTTGAAGATTTTGCCTTCGAGTCAGGCAGTGCGGTGGGTGATGGCAGTGGTATTTTTGAGATCGGTGATATCCGCAGTGGTGATGAAGGACAGGCCGTTTTACGTGTGTCACGGTATTACATCGCAGGTGATGGTAGTAATAAAGGTGCAAACGTGATGGGTAATGGCGTGTCGATTGGGCAGTTGTCAGCGCCGTACACGATATCTGTTATGGATGGTGATGATTTTGGTATTGCGAACAAAGCGATGCTTCGTATTGCCGCTCCTGTGCGAAAAGGTGGCAACATCCTTTCCTTTAATACTGAGACTCGTAGTGAACGTCGTTTCCCGAATCAGCCGCCGTCATCTGGTCAGCGTGTGGATTCGGTTGCGGGTATCGATTTGAGCACCTTGAATGGGGAAATAGCGGACTGGATTGATTTGGGTCTGACGTTCGATTTGGCGATCAATAACATTCCTGGTCAGTCGTTCGATGTTCCACAATCCTTACAGGGTCATGTCGAAGGACTCAATATCGACGGTACTCAATGGCGCTTGTGGGGCGATAATAATCAAGTATTGGCAAATTTGGATTTGAATATTTACGCTAGCTCGATTGTGTTTCAGGCCTGCGCTGGCGGCCAAGTGAGTGGTCCAAGCTGTGGTCAGACGGTGCAATATTCAGATTACATTTTAGAAGGACAATTGGGCTATGGCGACGATCAGCCGGTCAAACTGACGGTGTTAAATAACGGCCAATTACAGATGGAAGTGGGCAGCATTGCCGGAAAGTCCCGTGCCTTTTACGACGAATATTACAGCAGCGGTCCTCGCGTTGATATTCACATAGGCGATATTAGTGTAGGCAATCAACGCTTTGGTTCTTCCACCATCGCTAACTTACAAATTCAGTATCTGAATGTTCGTACGAGGGATTTGTAATGGCGATTCTTACTGGATTTCGGTCAATGTTCGTAGCTAGCTGTCTCTTTATGCCATCGTTGTTGTTGGCATTAGAGCCGTTAACCAATGACGACTTAGATGCGGTTCACGGTCAGGGGGGTGTGTATCTGACAGGGGAATTTACCATCAACAAAGATGGGGGGCCGTTGTGGTATGCGGAGCCGGGGCCTGGGCAGTTTGATGATTTTGGTGGCGCCAAGCAGCAGCGTAATTGTGGTTCTTCTGCGAATCCGAAAGAATGTGGTTTACGCGTTGCGTATCAGCTGAATGAAGGTTGGCTGGTGCTGGATGACGTGACCGGCGGTTTTGCTTTTGAAGGATTAACCTTGCGTACTAGTTACATTGCCACCGATGAGAAGGGCGATGCATTTGATAAAGAAGTGGTTGAAATTGGCTTGCCGAAACAAGTGCGCTCCAATGAGTTCCGTTACACCTTGGCGACCAGTAGCTCTGGTACTTGGGTGAATAATGCTGACAGTCGCATCTTATCAGTCCGTCAGGATGGCACGATTAACATGCAAGGTAACTTACTGTTGTTTCCTGTGGAGGTGCCGTAATGCATACGCAGCGTTGGATTTCATTCGGTGGTGTTTTATTGGTCTCCGCATCTTCTCAGGCCATGATGTTATTAGATGATGAGTCGATGGCGTCGGTAACGGGACAATCGGGTTTGGTGGTGGATACTCAGTCGTTGGGTGTGACGGCAGGTCGAGTCAGTTTTATCGAAGATGGACAAGAATTATACTTAGAAGGTGTTGCTGTGCAGCCGGTAGATGGTCAAAGTACCATGAATACCGTCTCTACCGTGCAGGTTGATGCGGATGGCCGCTTGCAACTTGAAATTGCTGCAGCCGCACGTCGCTTTGCTATCAACGAAATCAAAATGGCCGGCAGTCCTCACAGTTTTGGTCGTGTGTTTGGCCAGTACCGTTACGACAGCAAATTACACATCAAGGGTACAAACGATGGCCGCTTTGATTTATCCGGCAGTGAGCTGGATTTGCAGGTAGATCGTTTGTTTTGGCGCGACAATGGCCTCGATTGGATCATTGATGACTTGCGTACCTTTGTGGGGCTTGATCATGCCATCATGAGTTTTGATGACAATCGTTTGAATCTGGATTTAGGTACAGAGCAAAATCGTGGCTTGCGCTTGATTTATCAGGTGGGTGGTGTTGGCTTGGATGCAACCCATGTCAGTCAGGGTGAGTTGGGCATGAATACCCCACTGTCTGACTCCTTCGGTGATTTGTATCTGAATTTACAAGCTTATGGCTCCGTTGGTTTAAAAGCTGGCGGTGCCAGTGGTGAGGGTTTGACGTTCTTGCCTGCGCTTACCTTGATCAATGACGATGATGCCACACCGGCTTTCCGATACACCGATGACGGGAATTTGTTATTGGCGCGTAATTTCTCGGGTACTTATTCCTCTGAGTCTGGTTTCACGCTTGATTTAGTGAATAATGAAGCGGACCCCTATATGGATATTCGTTTTGCCGATTTCGATTTCGCCTTTAATTTAGAAGACTTAGTGCTGGGTGGCACCGATCCCAACGCTAATACCATTGGTAGCTTGGGGGGTGAATTTCATTTCCGTAATGACCCCATCAATCAGCGTTTTAACTACCTACAATTGCGCCCTGGTGGTGATGTCGGCATGCAAAACAAAGGCATTACAGCGGATGTTAGTTGGAATTTGGTATCTGATCCATATGACGACAATGAAGGTTTTGCTAGACCTGGCCAGATGAACACCTTTGTTTCCGTCATTGATGACGGTAACTACGTTCTGTTTAACGGTTTTAATAGCCACGGTTCAGGACGCGTCACGCTGGATATGACCAGTATGAATGACCCCATCGTTGGTAATCAAGGAACGCGTTCGGTATACGCCAGTGATTATGATGGTCATTTTGATGGTTTGCGCATGGGCTTTAGAAATATTCGTGGCTCTTATTCATTCAGTGGCGTCACGGTTGGTCGCAGCGAAGCGGAAGCACGAGAGTCGGCGCTGATGGGTGGTACCGAGTTATTGCTCTCGCTCGAAGTGTTTCCCGCGTATGATTTTGTGTTAAACGGTCACATGACCATTCGTCCTGGTAATGTTATTGGCGGCGGTCAAGGAATTACCTGGAACACGGATTTATTTGTCACCGAAGCCAATGCCGCGTTAACGGTTGATGAAAATGGCAAGGGTGTTTGGTTAACCGACACTAATTACGACATGCATACACGTGATGGCTCATTGAACATTACCGAAGACGGTTTGCGATTGGGTAAAGGCTTGACTTGGTCGACGCTGAACATTGGTGATATTAAGTTTGGCGATAAAGAAACGGGGGAGTCACTGGGTTCCTTTACGCTGCAGCGTCTTGAAGATGGCTCTAGTGTATCGGTTGCATCGGGCGGTGCGGGTCAAGTGTGTATTGGCGGAAGTGGTTCGGATGCCAGTAGTTGTGCTGCATCGGGTGGTCGCTTTGAAGATCGTGGCGAACAAGGCTTAACCGTTAAAGTGAACGCAAAGTTTGTGCAAGCAGGCAGTGACGTTTCTCGCTATGCGGGTAAAGCCAATCGGTTTACTTGGACACAAACCAACGGTACCAGTGTGTCGCTCGATAACTTCAGCACCAGCGACGGTGCTGGTGATCCCACATCAAACGAATACGGCATGAACGCCGATTTAGCGATCGATGTGGCACCTACTCGTGTATTGGATCAAAATGGTGATCGCGTGAAGGTCGATGGGCAAGACCCGCTTGGCTTTGCCGTTTTGGGCCGTGTCCATTTCAAGCAATTGAACATTGATAACTTAACCCTGACAGGCTCGGGTGCGGGCGCTACACCACAAACCTTAGTTAGTGGTTTGGTGATACAAAATGCCAACATCGTCACCAACCTCACTGCGACGCCCATTCGTTAAACTAAGGCTGCGCTGCCGAACGAACAGACGTATAATGTTGTGATAACAACGATCTGATTCTGAGGCAGCGGAGTAGCACATGACAAACCAACTGGTCATTTTTGATACCACCATGCGCGATGGCGAGCAAAGCCCAGGCGCATCCATGACCAAGGACGAAAAAGTCCGCATCGGTAAAGCATTGGAAAAAATGCGAGTGGATATCATCGAAGCCGGTTTTGCAGCCGCAAGCCCTGGTGATTTTGCAGCCATTCAAGCCGTGGCCGATGCTGTCCGCGAAAGCACCATCTGTAGTTTGGCGCGTGCGGTTGATCGTGACATCGAACATGCAGCCGAAGCCCTTAAACGTGCTGAGCGTGCTCGTATTCATACCTTTATTGCGACATCGCCCATCCATATGCAATACAAGTTGCGTATGCAGCCCGATCAAGTGATTGAACAGGCCGTTTATGCCATTAATAAAGCCCGTAATTTAATTGCTGATGTGGAATTTTCGTGCGAAGACGCCGGTCGTTCTGATAACGATTTTTTGTGTCGTATTATTGAGGCCGCCATCAATGCGGGTGCCAGCACCATCAACATCCCCGATACCGTTGGTTATGCTATTCCGGAAGAATTTGGCTACAAAATCAAAACCCTATTAGAGCGTATTCCGAATGCCGATAAAGCCATTTTCTCGGTGCATTGCCACAATGATTTGGGTTTAGCGGTGGCTAACTCGCTGGCGGCCGTTGCCAATGGCGCGCGTCAAGTGGAATGTACCATCAATGGTTTGGGTGAGCGTGCAGGTAATGCGGCACTGGAAGAAATCGTGATGGCCACGCGTACTCGTCATGATTTGTTTGATATTCGTACCAACATCGACAGTACACAGATCGTACCGACCTCACGTTTAGTGTCCAACATCACCGGTTTTGCCGTGCAGCCGAATAAAGCGATTGTCGGTGCCAATGCCTTTGCGCATGAGTCCGGTATTCACCAAGATGGCGTCTTGAAGCACCGTGAAACCTACGAAATCATGAAAGCCGAAGACGTGGGTTGGAACGCCAACAAAATGGTCATGGGCAAGCACTCCGGTCGTGCCGCGTTCCGCAGTCGTTTGGATGAGCTGGGTGTGAGTTTTGAAACCGATGCCGCACTCAACGAAGCCTTTGCTCGTTTTAAAGAATTGGCCGACAAAAAGCACGAAATTTTCGACGAAGATTTGCAAGCGTTGGTGTCGGAAACGAATGCGGCAAAAGTCGCTGATATTTATAAATTAGTTTCTTTGGATTGTCGTTCGGCGACCGGTGAAACGCCAATCGCCAATGTGGTGGTTAGCGCGTCTGGTCATGAGCATAAAAGCCAAGCAGAAGGCTCTGGTCCAGTGGATGCCGCCTTAAAAGCCATTGAAAGCATTGCTCAGTCAGGCGCGAATTTGCAGTTGTATTCGGTCAATGCCATTACCCAAGGCACTGATTCGCAAGGCGAAGTCACTGTTCGCTTAGAAAAAGGCGGACGCATTGTGAATGGTAACGGTTCCGATACGGATATTGTGATCGCTTCAGCGAAAGCGTATATCCATGCGTTGAACTTGTTGATGTCGAACGCTGAGCGTCAGCACCCACAAAACGACGGCGTGTAATCATGCGCGAACAGCGTCGACTCGACTATTTACAAGCAATGGGGATTACGCAGTGGTTGCCTCGGCAGCCACTGCCTCATGCGCCCGAGTCGCGCTGGCTGCCACCGGCAGCGAATCAACCTGATCATGAATCCATTGATCGACTGTCTGAGCAGCACCACATTCCAGCGCGTGTGGCGGCAGAAATATTGTCTCTCGATGACCGATCGTCCTCAGTGGCATCGCGCGCTACCAACATGGCGCGTGACACTCAATCGACCACTGATGGCGTAACGAAAACCGCCGAATCCGTATCGGTAAGTCAGGCGTTGGCGGAAACGCTGCAGGTTCCTGAATTTACTCTGCATTGGTTGTGGTTAACCAGTACGACCCTTTGGGTGTGTGACCACACTCAGGACGTCAGGTTATTTCAAGCCGTAGCGCCTCGTGTATTGCGGGCATTGCAGCAACCCCTGTATACCTTACAGACACCACCTTCGTTTACTTGGCCGTTTATTCGTTCGCGTCAGCATGACCAATCCAGTGCGGTTGCCCAGCAGGCGTTAATGGCGCAGTGGCAGTATTTTGAAACGCAAGGTGTACAACGAGTGATCACTTTTGGTGATACTGCTCAGCAGTGGTTAACGCGTGTATCGGCGCCAATCTGTTACCGGCATGATGACATTCAACAGTGGGCGATGGAGCCTCAGTCCAAGCGTGCGTTGTGGCACGCCTTGCGAGCTCAGTCAGCACTATGATGATACGTATCGCCACCGAATTGGATCTCAATGTGCTTATGTGCATTGAGCAAGCCGCTCATAGTCATCCCTGGACTCCGTCAATTCTATTGCCTTATATCAACAAGAAGTGTGTCCATGTTGGGCTAGTCAACGAGCAGATCGTCGGCTTTGCTGTTTTGCGGGTGGTGGCCGATGAAGCGGAATTATTGAATATTGCCATTGCACCAGAGCAACAAGGGCAAGGGTACGGTGCGATGCTGTTAATCGCTGTTTTGCACGTAGCGCAGGGCAAGGCAAGCCAATGCTATTTGGAAGTGCGTGAAAGTAATCAAGCTGCGATTGCGTTGTATGAGCGCTATGACTTTGTGCAAGTGGGGATGCGCCCGCGTTACTACCCAACGGATAGTGGTTATGAAGATGCGCTGCTTTATGCGCGTGAGCTCTGTGACTGATTAGCGAGGTGCGTATTTTTGCAGCTTTCGTTGCAATGTGCGGCGGTGCATGTTCAGTAAGCGTGCCGTTGCTGAAATATTCCCTTGTTGTTCACTCAATACGCGTTGAATGTGTTCCCACTCCATACGATCAATCGACATCACATCGTTTACGGTATGTTCTGCAGCCGGTAGGTCGCTGTGTTCTGCTACGTCATCGAAAGCCGACAGCAACTCTTGCAGTGTGGCGGGTTTGTGCAGGTAGTTGTACGCTCCCAGTTTGACGGCTTCCACCGCAGTAGGGATGCTGGCATAGCCAGTGAGCATCACAATACGCAACTGAGGCTGGAGCCCCAACAGTGGTTTGATCAAGGATAAGCCAGACTCTTGTTCTAAGCGTAAATCCAACGCGACCCAATCAATGGTGTGCTGACTTGCTAACAGCAGGGCTTCTTCTGTCGTATGACTAGAGAGCACCGAGAATCCTTGTCGTTCAAGGCTACGGCACAAAACTTGATTGAAATGCACATCGTCATCAATAATCAAAATGGTACGTGCATCACTCACTCGTTACTCCTTGTGTTTGCCAACTAATGGAATACGTATGCGGCACAAACTGGCACCTGTGTGCAGCGCCTTGAGCTCAACGGAGCCATGAAATTGCTCGACACTGGCATTGCTTAGATACAAACCGATGCCCATGCCGGATTCTTTGGGGCTGGTGAATAACGGCGATGCTTGAATATGGGAACCTGCCATGGGGTCAGGCTGTGTGATGTCCAGTTGCCAGTGGTTGTTGACGATGCGTGCTTCTAAATGGATGGGTTGTTGACCCGCTTCTGCGGCATTGTCTAATAAGTTCAATAGCGCTTGATCGAGTAGTGGCGATGAAGGAATAAGGCCTTTGCAGTCGATACCATCATCGACCCATAACGCATTCGGGTGGCTTAAACGCCAACGATGCAATAACGCGCAGAGCCACGGATAGGCCTCTCGCTCACCAACGATGTGTGCTTGCCGGCCAGCCAATGTGAGTTGTTGCAAGGATTGCCGACACAGAGTGACCTGCTCACGTAAAATATGTAAGTCACGTTTATCAATCACATGATTTTCTTGATGAGCAACGTCATCGAGTACCATGTGCATGGTCATCAATGGGGTGCCCATCTCATGAGCTGTCCCTGCGGCCAATGTGGCAATGCCAATGAGTTGCTCGTTTTTCAATTGTTGCTCGCGCAGTGCTTGGATTTCGGTTCGTTGGCGTTGCTGTGATTGCAATAACAGAGGGATGAAAATCAACACAATCAATGCGCTGATGACAAACATCAGCCACATACCGGCCAAGTGCCAATCAAATAAGGTATTGCTGTGCAGCGTATGGTCATGCACCAGCAGGGGTAAATACCACTGAGTGAGTACGCTATAGTCAATAATACAAATGACACCAATCCAAGCGCTGTAGCGCCAAGGTAAGGCATAGGCAGCGACCACCAATAGCACGAGAAAATACGAAATAAATGGATTGGTAGCCCCACCGGTAAAAAAGAGAATGCCTGCCAAAAGTTGGCTTTCTGCCGCAAGATGCAGCAGAACCATCCAATCGGCGACGGGGCGTGAGCTTTGCCAAAAACTCAAGACCAGTAATGGTAGATAGCCAAACAGTAGCCACCACGCTGGCGCTAAGTGTTGAAAACCGTGCCATTGCAAATAGCCTAAAAACATCACGCCAACCGCAAGCAATGAGGTGCGTAGCAGAGCAAGACGGTGGAGTAATAAGGAGAGGTCATTAGTCATGCGATGATTATACCCGCTGTAGTGGCACTGCGCGATCAGGTATACTGCGTTTTTTTGATATAGCACAGGTTTGGTCATGACCGACTTTACTAGCGAAGTAAACCAACGTCGCACGTTCGGTATTATTTCTCACCCCGATGCGGGTAAAACCACCATTACCGAAAAACTGCTGCTGCTGGGCAATGCAATCCAGATGGCGGGTACAGTGAAAGGCAAGAAAACAGGCCGCATGGCCACCTCTGACTGGATGCAAATGGAACAAGATCGGGGTATTTCGATTACCACCTCGGTGATGCAGTTTCCGTACAAAGACCGCATGGTCAATTTGCTCGATACCCCAGGTCACGAAGACTTCTCGGAAGATACCTACCGTACCTTAACGGCGGTGGATTCGGTGTTGATGGTCATTGATGGAGCAAAAGGGGTTGAAGATCGAACCATCAAGCTGATGGAAGTCTGTCGCTTGCGTGACACGCCGATTTTCACCTTCATTAACAAAATGGATCGTGAAGTTCGTGATCACATTGAAGTGCTGGATGAAATTGAAACCATCCTGAAAATCAAATGCGCGCCCATTACGTGGCCGATTGGCATGGGGAAAGCCTTTAAGGGCGTATATAACCTGATTACCGACACCATTCATGTTTTTACCCCTGGGCAAGGCAGTGTGGTGCCTGATGACATCCAGATTCAAGGATTGGCCTCGCCGGAAGCTGAGGCAATGCTGGGTGCTGATTGGGTTGCTGAGCTGGTGGATGAAATGGAGTTGGTGCGCGGTGCCAGTTACGAGTTTGATCTTGAACAGTATTTAAACGGGGAGATGACTCCCGTGTTCTTTGGTACGGCATTGGCTAATTTTGGTGTGCGTGAGCTGCTGGACTATTTTGTTGAGTGGGCGCCTCAGCCGCTCGCTCGTCATGTGGCCGATCGTGCGGTGGCGCCAACGGAAGAAAACTTCAGTGGTTTCATTTTTAAAATCCAAGCCAATATGGATCCAAAACATCGAGATCGTATTGCGTTTATGCGTATTTGTTCCGGTACCTACCGGCAGGGTATGAAGATTCGTCACGTACGCCTAGGTAAGGATGTCCGTGTGGCCGACGCCGTAACCTTTTTGGCGGGTGATCGCAGCGCGGTCGAAGAGGCGGTGTCCGGTGACATTATTGGTTTACATAACCATGGCACCATCCAGATCGGTGATACCTTCAGTCAAGGCGAAGAGATGCGCTTCACGGGTATTCCGCATTTTGCACCGGAGCTGTTTAAGCGCGTTCGATTGAAAGACCCGTTAAAAATGAAGCAGTTGCAGAAAGGCTTGCAACAATTGTCGGAAGAAGGTGCCACCCAGTTGTTTATGCCATTAAACAACAACGACTTGATTTTGGGAGCCGTAGGGGTACTGCAGTTTGATGTGGTGCAGCAGCGGTTGCGAGATGAATATAAGGTCGAATGCATTTACGAACCCATCGCGGTCAATACCGCTCGTTGGGTGTATTGTGATGATGTCAAGAAGCTGGAAGAGTTTAAACGTAAGGCATCTGACAATTTGGCGATGGATGGCGGCGGTCATTTAAGTTATATTGCGCCCAGCCGAGTAAATCTTAGTTTAACCGAAGAACGTTGGCCGGAAATTGATTTCCGTGCAACGCGAGAACACTAACGATAAGAGCAATCAGCAGTACAACTTGCAGGACGCGCTTTTTCAGCTAATCTTGCAGTAAATTGTTGAGCGGAAATACAGTATGATTGCGTACTTTCTTATTGGAATGGTGTTGTCGGCCTTGTTGTGCTTAGGGGTCTATGCCTTGTTGCAGCAACGAGTAAATAACGAGCAACTCAGTCTTGATGATGGCAAAGGCTATTTATTAGTGTCGTGTATCGTGGTGGGCTTCATTGTCGCCTCGGCAGGATTCTACATAGGACAGGTGCTCGGCTATGACCGTCAGGAACACACATCCACCATGATGGCTTTGGCAATTTTGCTGAATATCATGGTCACGATGTTGTCTCTGATATTTGGGCTGGTTAAGTTCCGAGAACCAGAAAGATACTGAAAACCGAAAATGATGTGCAATTAGCCTTGCCAATGGTTGGTAATTTCATTAGAATGCCGCCCTCTTTTCGGATCAACATGCCCTTGAAGGCGAGAAATTGATGAAAACTTACAGCGCGAAACCAGAAACCGTAAAACGTGAGTGGTTTGTAGTGGATGCAGCTGAGCAAACGCTGGGTCGCCTGGCCACTGAGGTTGCTCGCCGCTTGAGAGGCAAGCACAAGCCAGAATACACTCCACATGTCGATACCGGCGATTACATCGTTGTTATCAATGCAGACAAAGTTAAAGTAACCGGCAAAAAAAGCAGTGATAAAATGTATCACCGCCATACTGGTTACCCTGGCGGTCTGAAGTCGATCTCTTTTGAAAAATTGATTGACTACAAGCCAGAACAAGTTATTGAACTAGCCGTCAAAGGCATGCTGCCTAAGAACCCATTGGGTCGTGCTATGTTCGGTAAAATGAAAGTTTACGCGGGTAATGAGCATCCACATACTGCTCAACAGCCCCAAGAACTGAAACTGGGACAATAAGATGGCAGCTTCTCAATATTATGGTACTGGCCGCCGCAAAACCTCCACTGCGCGTGTGTTTTTGCGTCCAGGTACTGGCAGCATCGTAGTAAATAAGCGTCCTTTGGACGAATATTTCGGTCGTCAAACTGCTCGCATGGTTGTTCGTCAGCCATTAGAGTTGACCGAGAGCTTGGAAAAATTTGATGTGATCGTGAATGTACAAGGTGGCGGTGGTAATGGCCAAGCTGGTGCAATTCGTCATGGCATCACACGTGCTTTAATGCAATATGATGAGACCTTGCGTCCATCATTGCGCGCAGCGGGTTACGTAACTCGTGATGCACGTGAAGTTGAGCGTAAGAAAGTGGGTCTGCGTAAAGCACGTAAGAAGCCACAATTCTCTAAGCGTTAATATTTCGCTTGCTCAAAAGAGCGTCTCTTGGCTTAGGTCAACAGACGCTTTTTTTATGCCTGAAATCCCCCTCTATCAGACCAATTTCGGTTGTCTAATAAGCCCAATTTCTTTAGTATGGGCGCCGCTCTGTATGTTACGCTATGGCTGTACACTATTTGTACAATTTCCTCCTAGCCTAGTGTTAGCACAAGAATTCTATTGATGGGAGAAGAAAGTAATGAGTCAAGACGGCGTTAATCAAGGTCGGCGAACTCTGTTGGTGGGTGCAACTGCAGCGGTTGGTGCGGTTGGTGCGGGCTTTCTCGCAGTTCCTTACGTCAAATCTTGGAACCCAAGTGAAAAGGCGAAAGCAGCTGGTGCCCCAACAAGTGTCGATGTCAGCAAAATTGAACCTGGTGCCATGATTGTAGCTGAATGGCGCGGAAAGCCGGTGTATGTGGCTCGTCGCACACCAGAAACCTTGGGTTATTTAGAGGGCCTAAATGGTCAACTAAAGGATCCCAATAACAGCAACAAAGAACAGCAGCCAGACTATGCAGACAATTTGCATCGTTCACGCAAGCCAGAATTGGCTGTGCTGTTGGGTGTTTGTACGCACTTGGGTTGCGCCCCGACTTACCATCCTGAAGTGAAACCAGAGCCATTCGATGCCAACTGGAAGGGCGGCTGGTATTGCCCATGCCACGGCTCACGGTTCGATTTCTCGGGTCGTGTATTCAATGGCTCTCCGGCCGCTGACAACTTAGTCGTACCGCCTTACAGCTTTGAAACGACAGAGGTTATTGTAATCGGTATCGATGAGGAGAATGCTTAATGAGCAATCAAAAAAATACCCTCATGGGCTGGATTGACGACCGCTTGCCGGTAACGCAAGCCTATGAAAAGCATATGTCAAAATACTATGCGCCCAAAAATTTCAATTTTTGGTATTTTTTCGGCGTTTTGTCCATGCTCATGCTGGTTAACCAAATTTTGTCTGGTATTTGGTTGACGATGAATTACGTTCCTTCGGTTGAAGGGGCATTTGCTTCTGTTGAATACATCATGCGTGATGTGGAATGGGGTTGGTTGATTCGCTACATGCACTCAACGGGCGCTTCGTTCTTCTTTATTGCAGTCTATCTGCACATGATGCGAGCGTTATTGTACGGTTCGTATCAAAAGCCTCGTGAATTGATTTGGATCTTCGGTATGTTGATCTACTTGGCGTTAATGGCCGAAGCCTTTATGGGTTACGTATTGCCATGGGGTCAAATGTCATACTGGGGCGCTCAAGTTATTATTTCTTTGTTTGGTGTCATTCCTTTCGGCCTAGGTGATGCGTTGGTTGAATGGGTGCGTGGTGACTATCTCATCTCGGGCGCGACGTTAAACCGATTCTTTGCCTTGCACGTGATTGCCTTGCCGTTGGTGATTGTCATGCTGGTGGTATTGCACTTGTTGGCGTTACACGAAGTGGGTTCTAACAACCCTGACGGTATCGACATTAAGAAACTGGTTGATGAAAATGGTAAGCCACTCGATGGCGTTCCTTTCCATCCGTACTACACCGTTCACGATTTGGTGGGTATTGTGGTGTTCTTGATGGCCTTCTCTGTGGTGTTGTTCTTCTTCCCGGAAGCCAATGGTTTCTTCCTAGAGGCGCCTAACTTCGAGCCTGCAAACGGTTTGAAAACACCTGAACACATTGCACCTGTCTGGTACTTTGGTGCTTTCTACGCCATTTTACGAGCGGTTCCTGACAAGTTGATGGGTGTGGTCGCCATGGGTGGTGCGATTGCCATTCTGTTTGTGCTGCCATGGTTGGATCGTAGCCCCGTACGTAGCTGGCGTTACAAGGGCATGATCAGCAAGATTTTCTTGCCGGTGTTTGCTGTTGCGTTCGTTCTGTTGACGTGGTTGGGTACGCAGCCTGCTACTGAAATCAATACGTTCTTGTCTCGTGTTGGCTCGGTGATTTACTTCGGATTCTTCTTACTGATGCCTTTCTACACTCGTATGGAAAAAACGAAGCCAGTGCCAGAACGCGTAACCGGAGGTCACTAATGAAAAAGATATTTTTATTGATTGCTGCCTTAGTGCCAACAATCGCTTTAGCCGCGGGTCCAAGTATACCGCTGGATAAGCATCGCACCGATTTACGTGACAATGCGTCTCTGCAAAGTGGTGCACAAACGTACATGGCTTACTGCATGGGCTGTCATTCACTGGAGCACGGTCGTTACAATCGTGTTGCTCGTGACTTGGGTATTCCTGAAGATTTAATGATGGAAAACTTAGTGTTCGCCGACAAACGTATTGGTGAGCTCATGACGAACGCCATGCGTCGAGAAGATGGTCAGGCTTGGTTCGGTGCGCCACCGCCAGATTTGACCTTGGTTGCTCGTGTTCGCGGTGCAGATTGGTTGTATACCTATTTGCGCAGTTTCTACGCTGATGATATGCGTCCTTTTGGATACAACAACGAAGTCTTTAAAGATGTGGGCATGCCTCATGTGTTGGCTGAGTTGCAGGGTATGCAAGTTAAGGGTACTGCGCCAGTTGCCGTAGGCGTTGATAGCTTAACGGGTATCGCGATTACCGAAGAGCGTGACGATGTTCTTTATGTGGCCAAGGCAGGTACATTGAGTACAGCAGAATACGATCGTTTGGTATTCGACCTAGTAAACTTCTTAGTTTATATGGGTGAGCCAATTGCTCTTGAGCGTCAACGCTTAGGTATTTGGGTCTTGTTATTCTTAGCCTTCTTCTTTATTCCTGTGTATTTATTGAATAAAGAATACTGGCGTGATGTGAAGTAACCACACAGTGTGTTACTTCGGAAGTCACTGAGGTGATTTTCAAGTGGCTCGGTCGCTATGCGGCCGAGCTGTCTTTGTTTTTAGGTCTGCTAGAAAAAGTGAGGAAAATATGGGGGTTGTAGCAAAGCGCTCTTCCATGACGTTTTATTCAGATCCGTCCGACCATTACAGCCACCGCGTACGCATCGTATTGGCGGAAAAGGGTGTGGCGGTTGAAATTCATGATGTCGATCCCGATAACAAGCCAGAGGACTTGGCTAGCCTGAATCCGTATAACTCATTGCCAACGCTGCTGGATCGTGAGCTGGTGTTATACGATGCCAACGTGATGATGGAATACCTCGACGAGCGATTCCCTCATCCACCTTTGTTGCCCGTGTATCCTGTTGCTCGTGCGCAATCGCGCTTGTGGATTAATCGCATCGAAAAAGACTGGTGCGGCTTAATCGAAGCGGTATTGCAAGGTAAGGGCAAAGACGTAGAAAAAGCGCGCAAAGAGTTATCCGATAGCTTGATTGCAATTACACCGATCTTCGCCGAAATGCCGTATTTTATGAGCGAAGAATTCACCATCGTTGACTGCTGCATTGGGCCTATTTTGTGGCGTTTGCCGGTACTTGGTATTGAGCTGCCCGAAAAGCAATGTAAGCCTTTGCTGCAATACATGGATCGCTTATTTGAGCGTGATGCGTTTCAGGCGAGCTTGTCTGAAGCTGAGCGTGAAATGCGTGACTGATATGGATCCACGCATGACACCCAGTCGTCCGTATTTACTCAGAGCTTTGAACGAATGGATCTTGAATAACCAATGCACGCCGTATGTGCTGGTTGATGCGGCGATTCATTCCGTTCAAGTACCGCAAGAGTACGTCAACAATGGGCAAATCGTATTGAACATCAGTCCGTCGGCAGTTCAGTCATTGCTCATTGATGATGCGGGTTTGTCGTTTAATGCGCGTTTTGGTGGTGTGCCGATGGACGTCTACGTGCCCATGGTGGCTATATTAGCCATCTATGCACGTGAGAATGGGCAGGGAATGGTATTTGGTTCTGAAGCGGGCGCTCCAGACCCATCTGATCCAACGCCACCTCCACCGCAGCCACGCAACAATGAAGGACAAAACCGTCCATCATTAAAAGTCGTTAAGTAACGGTTTGTTCCGTGTTGAACGGATAGCGTGACATCGTGTTATCTACAAAAAAGCCGAGCATAGCGCTCGGCTTTTTTGTAGCAAATGGCTTCGCTTGACCAAACGAAAACATGCTTGAGCCACCCTCATAGCTCAATGACAGAATACATAGGCCACTACGGCTTGTCGTGTGGCGAATTGTCGCAGGGGTATTTGTGCCCATGCGCGCTATGGTTAAGCATTGAAGCTTCGCGTCGATTCTGTTAATCTCCGCGCTCCTTGAATTCTGATCATGCTGGGTGTAACCCATCAAGATTGGTCTCCTTGCCTTACCGGATGGGCCGGAAGGCTAATAACCCATAAGGAGCTGACAATGCGTCACTACGAAATCGTTTTTCTGGTTCACCCAGATCAAAGCGAGCAAGTACCTGCTATGGTAGAACGTTACACCAACACCATCGAAGGTGCTGGCGGTAAAATCCATCGCTTCGAAGACTGGGGTCGCCGTCATTTGGCATACCCAATCAACGACGTTCATAAAGCACACTACATCTTGATGAACATTGAATGTACTCAAGAAGTATTGGACGAATTGAGCGCTAACTTCCGTTATAACGACGCAGTATTGCGTAACATGGTTATCCGTCAAGATGGCCCTGTAACTGAAGTATCGGCTATCAAAGCGGCAGAAGGTCGTGAAGATCGTCGTCGTTCAGAGCCACGCGTAGAGTCTGCTGACGATGCATCGAATGATGATGCCGACGATGCAGATGATATTGAAGAGTCTGAAGAAGACGAAAGCGCAGAGTAATAGGAGTTAGATCATGGCACGTTTTTTCCGTCGTCGTAAGTTTTGCCGTTTCACCGCTGAAGGCGTATCTCAGATTGACTATAAAGATCTGGACACCCTGAAAGGCTACATCACTGAAACTGGCAAAATTGTACCAAGCCGTATCACTGGTACTCAGGCCAAATATCAGCGTCAGCTGTCTACTGCGATCAAGCGCGCACGCTACATTGCGTTGTTGCCATACACTGATCAGCACGACAACTAAGTTGTTATGATTGCCCTCGCTCGCTGGGCTATGAGTAGCCGTCGTCAAGCGTTAATCGCGACGACGGCTTGCATGGCTTTCCCTTTGCTATTTTGGCTTGGGGCTGCGCTGATCGCGTTAGTGGTGCTACGAGAGGGTGAAAAAGAAGGGCGTAACATTGCATTTTGGGCTGTTTTACCAACGTTTGCTTGGTTGGCCATGGGTGATGCAACGCCCTTAGTGGTTTTGCTCGGAAGCTTCTTCCTGGCAGCCATTGTACGACAATCAAATCGCCTTGATTGGGCGATTTTGATGAGCGCAGGTCTTGGAATACTGGTGTATTTTTCATTGCCGTCGCTCATACCAGAGGTATTGCCTTTGGTCATCAGTAACAGTGAAGCCGTATTGGCGGACGGATTACAGCAGCGACCGGACATGGCCGCTCAACTGCAACCGTTAGTCGCTCCCATCGTACAGGGAGTTCTGGCCGCTTTGCATGTACTGATATTCATTTTGTGTCTGTTACTGGGACGCTATTGGCACAGTGAGTTTGATCACCCTGGTGGTTTTGGCACTGAGTTTAAGCAATTGCGCTTGTCTCCTGGTTTTGCACTGCTGGTGGTACTGGCGGTGTTACTGTCGGAGCAAATGCAGCCGCAACTGGTCGGTCTGTTACCGTTACTAACGGTACCGTTGGCACTGATGGGTTTGGCGGTGTTCCATGGCGTTGTGACTATCACAAAAGCCAGCTCAACGTGGACGGTTGTTTTTTATGCGACTTTCTTTGTGTTTGGGCCTTACATGTACACATTACTAATTTTCGTAGCGTTGCTGGATACCTTAATTAACATCCGCGCGCGACTAAAAGACACGGCGTCTTAATACACACGCCCTGTAATGAGGATTTAAACGATGCAAATTATCTTATTAGAAAAAGTAGCCAACCTAGGTTCATTGGGCGAGCAAGTTAACGTAAAAGCAGGTTATGCGCGTAACTTCTTATTCCCACAAGGCAAGGCCGTTCCAGCGACTAAAGCCAACATTGAATATTTCCAAGCACGTCGTGCCGAGTTAGAAGCTGCCGCAGCAGAAAAGCTGGCCAATGCCGAAGCACGTAAGCAACAATTGGAAGAGATCGAATTGTCAGTGGCCGTTAAAGCCGGTGATGAAGGCAAGTTGTTCGGCTCACTGGGTAACCGTGATATTGCCGACCTAGCAACAGGCGCAGGCGTTGAAGTGTCTAAGTCTGAAGTACGTTTACCAAACGGTCCTATCCGTGCGGTTGGCGAATTCGACATCACGATTCAGCTGCATGCCGAAGTGACTGCTACGTTGAAATTGCACGTTGTTGCCGAGTAATTCCGCCCGATAAGGCACTGTCATTCGCCGTAGGGTAATGACAGTCGGCAACGAACAAGGCACTATTAGAACCTTCTGATAGTGCCTTTTTTTATTGCGTTTGAGTACTTCATGACCGATCACTATAGCGATTCTGAACATACCTCCTCGAGTGTACGCGTGCCACCGCACTCGGTTGAAGCTGAACAATCGGTGCTCGGTGCGCTGATGCTGGATGAACGAGCATGGGAAACGGTATCCGAGCAATTACTCGATGACGATTTTTATCGGCATGAGCATCGTGTGATCTATCGGGCTATTGCCCATCTGGTGCAGCAAGAGCAGCCCATTGATGTATTGACCGTGGCCGAGGAATTAGAAGAACGCGGACAGGTTGAGAAGATTGGCGGGGCCGCGTATTTGAGCCGCTTGGTCGACATGACGCCATCCATCGATAACTGCGCGGCCTATGCCACCATCGTGCGTGAGCGCTCACAGCAGCGACGGTTAATCGAAGCAGCCACCGACATCATTGGTAAAGCGTACGAACCCGATGGGGATGATGCGTTAACCTTGGTTTCCGATGCCGAAAAAGCCATTGCCTTGATTGCTGAGGGCAACCGCCAAGATGGCGGACCACAGCCGGTCGGCCCGATTCTTAAAAATGCGCTGTTGCAGATTGATCAAATGTTCAATCAACCGGATGGTTTGACGGGCGTCACCACCGGTTTTACCGAAATCGACAACCGTACCTCGGGCTGGCAAAAAGCCGATTTGGTGATTGTGGCGGCACGTCCTTCGATGGGTAAAACGACCTACTCGATGAACCTTGTTGAGAATGCGTTGTTGGCCACCAAGCGTCCGTGTTTGGTGTTCAGTATGGAAATGCCCTCGGAATCCATCGTCATGCGGATGCTGTCCTCCATTGGCAAAGTGGATCAAAAGCGTTTGCGTAGCGGCAAGCTCACCGAAGAAGATTGGCCAAAGTTGTCGGCCGCCATGTCGATGCTGAAAGATTTGCCGTTGTACATTGATGACGGTGCGGCGTTAACGCCACAAGAAATGCGTGCTCGTGCACGCAAAGTGTATCGCGAGAACAACAACGATTTAGCCATGATCATGGTCGATTACTTGCAATTGATGCGGGTGTCTGGGCCATCAGAAGGGCGTACTCAAGAAATTTCTGAAATCTCACGCTCGCTAAAAGCCATGGCCAAAGAGTTTAATTGTCCGGTGATTGCTTTATCGCAGCTTAACCGTGCGTTGGAGCAACGACCGAACAAGCGGCCTGTCATGTCCGACTTGCGTGAATCCGGTGCCATCGAACAAGACGCCGATATCATTCAATTCATTTATCGCGATGAAGTGTATAACGAAGACTCGCCCGACAAAGGCGTTGCTGAGTTAATCACCGGCAAACACCGTAACGGTGAAATTGGTACCGATCGTTTAGCGTTCGTCGGTAAATACACACGCTTTGAGAATTTGGCGCGTGGTTACGACGGCTATGATGACGATTATTAATCGCACAGCTTAACCCGCTAGGTTACTTATGAAATTTACCCCAGAACTGGTTTTTGACGGCGGTCGAGTACGGCCGCTCACGTACGACGATGTCGACGCACTCTTTCACCTATACCAGCACCCCGAGATCCCCGGTCAGCGTGCCTTAGAGAACAAAGACAACCTATTGCGAATGGTTGACCTCAGTGTGCAAATGGCCGCTACCCAGCGCGGCATGATGTGGGCGATAGAGATTGATCAGACACTCATGGGCTTAGTAAGTGCCTTTGATTGGCAGCCTTCCTTGCTGCGTACGCTATTGCGCGTCGATGCGCTACCCGCGCTGACCTTGGCGCAACGTGCTGCGGCGTTGACGGTGTGTATGGATTTCATGGCGTCTAAATACCATGTGCGGAACTTCGGTTACCAGTGGATTGCTGGACAAGATCTGAGTCTGCAAACACATCTACTGGATATGGGGTTTAGCCAAACCGCCATACAGCGCGGTGCTTGGCGTATCGGCGAGTCTTCTTTTGCCGATGTCGTTCACTTCACTCGATTATTAGCAGCCGATAAACCCGTTGCTGGGCGCTTAGGTGAGCAAGATCAACAGCCGGGGCAAAATCTTGACCATCCTTCGCAAGCGCAACAAGCACAAGGAGGAGCCGCACAATGAACTGGAACTTTACCGTGGGACATTTCAATGTCCGTTTACCCGTATCCGATCAGGATGGCGAAGCACTGTTCGCGTTATTGAGTGAACAACGTCGTGTAGATCATATACCGCGTCTTGCCATGACGGTTTCGGCACAGGCATTGGATGAGTTGAGACGGATGGCCATGCGCTTTGAAACACGCGAAGCAGCGTTTTGGTTGGTCGAAGGAGCGTACGATCAGCAATTGGTTGCTCGTATCGGCATTCAAAAAATCAATTGGCTGCAACGTGGCACGCAAGTGCAATGGGAAATTGTCGACACATTGGACGATGACTCATTGGCTTTGATTGTCGCGGCTGTGTGCGATTTTTGTTTTGATCAATTGGGTTTGTACCGCCTAGAAATGCGCCTTCGTGTTGGTTCCGATGCGCAAGAAGCCCGACTGCAGCGACTGGGGTTCCATTATGAGGGGTTCTTACCGGCTCACGTCGAATACAACGATGAAGCGATGGATCTTGCGTTGTATTCGTTTTTAGCCAGCGATCGTCTTGAGCCTGCGCAATCGAACTGATGTGACATGCCTAATCGTTATTGCCCTGCGTGACGAATGTGGGGCGAGCGATGTGGTGTTCGTTAAATAACAGGGTGGTGCGCAACACAATGTCGCTTTGAAAGGCTTTTTCGTAATGCACATCCAGTACATAGGCCTTTACGGTCAAGCGAATCGCGAGGGTTCGTGCCGCTTCCACTTCTTGCAGTGTAAACAAAATTGGCTTCTTCAAATAGGCAAAACGACTGCTGTAAACGACTTCCTCAATGAGTTGCTGAGCTTTACGTAAATCGGCCGTGAGGGCTAAGTGAAAATGGGTCGTCACCATCATATCCAGTTCACCGGCATTGGCCGAGGCAACGACATCGGTAATAAAGCGCGAATTGGGAATGGTGACTAAATCATCATCGAGGGTGTTCAAACGCACCGTACGCAAACCAATAGAAACAATTTCACCGTAGGTGTCACCAAAGGTTACCCGATCACCAACACGAAACGGGCGATCAAACAGCAGCAAAATCCCTGCAACCAAAGACGCCGCAATGTCTTTCAGAGCAAAACCCATGGCAACCGCAATGGCACCGGCGGCGGCATAGAGTAATTCAGCCGGAGGCTGAACCACCCCCAATACCAAGCCGATGCTGCCAAAAATGTAGAGGGCAAACGTCAACAGGGTCGAGACTTGTAAAATCAAAAATCGGCGTGCTGGAATCTTATCCATTAACGATTGGCTGAGTCGATTCAGCGCGCTACTGAGCAGCCAAATAACGGTGCCGCCTAAAAACAACAAGACGATGGCGTACAGATTAAACATGTCGGCGATGCTGAGCATGTCGCCGATAAAACCTACGTTCTCATTCATGCAGCATGTTCTTCCGTTGTAGAGCACTGAGGACGGTGTGATACCAAAACACCGTGATGCGATAACGACCATCGCTTCCACGTTCAATGATATCGCTATCGAGTGCCGTTTTGAGTGCAAAACGCACGACGTTTTCCTGCAAATTGGTCACCATCACCAGCTCTTCATAGTTCAAATTATCGTGTGTCACGATGGCGGCAAAAACAAACATCAACGGTGCCGCATAATGATCCAAACGAGCGCCACTGGGTAACGTGGGGACACTGACCACGACCTTCTTGCCTTTGGTGCGTACGGATTGTTGCCAAAGCGCCAGCGCCGTCATTGGCAAGCCGCGACAGCCATCCCACAGCAAACTGAAATAGCGCTGCTCGGCGTTGCGCATACTGCCTTGCGCATTATTACGCGCATCCACCAACACATCGTCATAACTTAAACGATAGCCGCTGAGTTGATTGCGCGACAAAATCAACGAACGAATTTCCGTTTGACTCCAGCGTTTTACTCGAATCACATTGCGCATCTGGTATTCGCGACCAAACACATTGCATAAGTATGCCCAGCTTTGATTGTTGATGGAGATGATCCAATACACCTGCTTCATACGCGTGTTGGTGAGTGCTAACAACGCTCGCCAGCCATCAAAGTGACCCACTTCGGCCAAAAACAAATTCTCCGCTTTATTCAATATCAGTACGGTGGGTGGCAGTTCATCGTCCGCTTTGGCCAAGGCAATGGGGCCTTCGCTTAAATCGCGTTCTAAGGCCTGTCCGATCAGTGCATACACGTCAGCGGGTTGTGTGGTTTTGGCCGGTACGCGAATACGATGTACTTGTAGATCGTCATGCTCTTTTTGCAATGAGCGACCTAGGCGACGCAGTGCCGAGCTTTTACCAATGCCTTTTTCGCCGGTAATCAAGAGCGCATTTTCTTCTGTGTCTTCCGCCAGCCAAGTATCGAATTGTTTGCGCATGGCTTGTTGTAAGCCGGTATCAATGATGGGTAACTCGAGCTCATCGTCATCGCTGTCACGGAACCAGCGTTGATAGTCTTCGCTGATGTCGTCGTTGCTGGTGTTCTGCTCTTCGTCTAACTGATGTTTGGTTTTAATGCGAAACCAACGAGCGTTTAGACGTTTGTACCAACTGAAATCACTGAGCAATTGGGCGATAAAGTCGCGTACAAACAGTGTCAATAATAGGGGGACAAACAATGGAGACAGCAGGGACAGCACAAGGCTTTGCTTACTTTTGTCCAACACGGGATCGGCTTGCTCAGGAAGCCACTGCTTCAACTGATCAACCAGCACAGTGCGGTGTTCATGCAGCCAAAAGCTGGTGATCAACCAATGCGTGGCAATGGCAATCGTCAATAACCATGACCATAACAGCGAGGTAGGCAGCCATTGTTGATACATCAGTAACAGCAACCAAGGCAGTGTGGCTAAGCGTGTATAACGCAGGATGGCGTCGTCCAATTCGTTTGACTTATCCGCACTTAAGAAGACATTGCAGCGATGATAGCAGCTCAACAAAAACCAATCGCTAAACACCAAGAGCCAGCGATACACCACATACAGCAGCAACCACGGCAGTAACGAATGCTGGCTGCTGGAGGTTTCATCGGGTAAGGCGGCGATGAATATGGCCGCTAGGATTAACCAAGGCAGAGCCGGAGCCAAACTTAATAACCAGTGGGTCGTTGCGCGCCACGCTTGGTATTTGATGTTGTGACTGAGTAAGCGATTGTGCAGCGTTAATAGCTGCTCTGAAAGCGTGTGAGCCAGCCAGCGCAGCAACCACGTCGATGGAATAAGCAACAAGAGCCAAGCACCCGATTGTTGCAACAACACACGAGTCGGGGTGGCCGAGTCGCCGCTCAGCAGTTCACGCCAAGCAACGTAATGTTCGCTCAGTCGTTGCTGAAGCGCGGCCCATTCCTGAGGTAAATCGACCGACATCGCCGACATGAGCCATGCACGGAATGTCGTGGAGTTGACATCGTCGTTCGCCCAAAGCGCCAACGACAATGAGCTGAGAATAACGATGGCCAACCAAATCCATGGTTGGCGGTTTAATAAGATGGGCATGCGCTACTCGTCTTGAGTCGAATGCCCTCATCTTACTGACGGTGCGTCAAAATTGCCATTGCGCTTTTAACCAAACATTGCGCCCTGGTTCATTGATGCGTGTGGTGGTCTCGTAGCCGCCAATATCCACCCCGCCACGCGACAAATGCTCGGCGTAGGTGATATCAAACAGGTTGTCGATACCGGCGGTCAGCAGCACATCGGTATGAGGGCGATAACCGGCGTGCAATGAAAACACGGTGAAACCGGGTGTTTTACCAATGTCTTGGCCAACGATGTTGCCCGTGTCCACGGCCACGCGGTTTTGATCGTCGACTAAGCGCCAGAGGGCACCTGCTGACCAGCGTTGATTATCATAGGTCAGGCCAAGTCGTGCTTCGGCCGGAGAAATCTGCCCCAGTGGCATGTTGTCACTGTCGTTGCTGCCGTGTACCCAAGCGGCGGCGGTCATCAATGTCCAGTGGTTGAACAGTTGAATACTGGCATCGGCCTCGGCACCGTAGCTGGTGGCGCGAATATTGCGCGCATCGTTGGGCGCATTGGTGATTAATATAAAGTCACGGTGCTGGGTATAAAAAGCGGATAACGACGCATTAATACGCTCACTTTTATGCAAGATGCCGACATCCCATTGGGTGGTTTTTTCGGTATCGAGGTCAAAGGTGCTGCTGGGCGCAGTTTGTTTGTTGCGCTCCCAAAAATCAGCGGCACGTTCGCTGTGACCTAAGCCAATATACACACGGTTGGCCTCATCCCATTGATGTTCGTAACGAACAAAGCCATTGCGCAAGGTATTGGTATCGGTGCTGCCCGACGTGTCACGACCGCTACGTAAGTCCTTAGCCTCATCGCGGTTGAGGCGCGCACCGGTATGCCAGCTGTGATTGCCTGGTAAATGGTAGGTCCACTCGGCAAACACGCCAAGGCTGTCAAACGCCATGTTTTTAGTACGAGGCTGCGATCGATAATCCGGTTTTACGCCACTGCTGGTGGGGCTGTTGGCACGACGCGAGGTGTGATGGTTTTTTTGTTGGTCGACACCCATCTCCCATTCGGAATTGACTGTCGGGGTCAATACGGCGCTGACACTGGCACCGGTGGTGTCCCGATCTGGGTTGCTGACCATTTGCATCATGGGGGGAGTGCGTAACGAGTAGTTGTCCATGACGTGGTCAATGTAGTTGCGGTACACCCGTGCACGCACTTGCGCCAGCCAAGGCGTTAGATTGTTCTGTTGGTAGCGAAGACTCAGGTTCTCACGGGCGAATTTGCTGCCATCCATGCCACGATCGCCGTAGCGTGCTTCACCATCACTGCGCGCGGCACTGAGTTCAATCACGGTATCGCGATTAGGCGTCCAACCTAACGCCGCATTGCTACTCCAGCGTGTGTAGGCTGAATGCACGTCATTGCCATTGCCATCTTGGTAATTGTTGGCGTCGGAGCGGGTACCGCTGAGTTCGATATACCCTTGCTCGCCACCCAAGAGCATTTTACCGACTTGATCGTTACGACCAAAACTGCCCAGCGTGGCACTGGCGTGACCTTGGATAGCGCGGTCGCTAAAATCAGGCTGGTGGCGCTCAAACATCACCACCCCGGCACTGTTGCCTGGGCCATGTTTAACGGTTTGTGGGCCTTTTAATATCACCACCTCTTCGTAGGCTTCTGGGAACACATAAGCCGTCGGTGGGTCCATGCGCATGCCGCAGCCACCATGAATCATTTCGCCATCCAATAAAATACTTAAGCGCGATGCGGCCATGCCGCGAAAAACGGGATCACCGTCGGTGCCGCCTTTGCGAATGACGGAGAATCCCGGAATGTTTTTCAGTAAATCCGCGCCGTCGTGCGCCGGAACAGGCTGGCGCGGTGCTTTCGGATCGGTGCTGACGCGCAGAACGTCACCCATCTGTGGTGCAATGACCACGGCGGATTGCAATTGGGCGGGGCTCTCTTTAGCAGGGCTTTCGTGGGTTGTTTCCGCAATAACGGGTAGCGACGATAAACTGGCCAGTGTTATCGCTAAAGTAAGAGGATGACGTCGCATAACAATACACTCCAAAAATTGATGGATGGATCATAATGACAATGCGGACAGGATGCCTGTGACAGAATGTCGCAGGCGAGGTAAAAAACATGATGCAGATCAGGAAACGGTGATCAATAGGGGTGGGCGATCACCACCTTAGCGATTTTTCGCCAGCCAGCGGTCGAGCGCATTGGCAAATTGCGCTTTATCACGATCGGAAAAGGGCGCAGCACCGCCGCTTTGAATACCGCTGGAGCGTAAAGTCTCCATAAAATCACGCATATTGAGTTTTTGTCGAATGGTTTCAGGGTTGTAGGGCTCGCCGCGCGTGTTCACCGCGTGCGCACCTTTCTCGATGACTTCGGCGGCAAGGGGAATGTCTTGCGTAATCACCAAATCCCCGGCTTGGCAGCGTTGTGCCAACTCGTTGTCGGCCACATCAAACCCGGGTTCCACTTGCAAGGCATGTAGAAAGGGCGAGGGCGGTAAGGGTAAGCGATGATTGGCGACAAACCAGCAGTGTTGCTGTGTGCGAACAGCGGCTTTGCACAGCACGTCACGGATGGGTTTTGGTACGGCGTCAGCGTCGACCCAAATGCTTGGCATACGATTCCTACAACAGTGGTTTATGGTTGGTACTGAGGACGAGTTCGGCTCGTCCACAGCAAGGCCACGACAATTAAGCCGCCTCCCAACAATAAACGCAAGACATCGGTATCTCGATTCCAGAGCAACAGATTGACCAGTAAGCCAGCCGGAATGAGGGCGTTATTCATGATCGCCAACTGTCCACTGCTGACTCGAGTTGCGCCTAAGTTCCACGCAAAATAGCCGATGCCCGATGCCACCACCCCCAGCCAAACCAACACGCCCCATTGTACGCTGGTGCTGGGGTAAAGCGGTTTACCGAACAGCCACCACAAGGGCAATACCACCATCAACGCGCCCACATAAAACCAACCGAAAATACGATGCTGCGCGGGCGGTTGGCTGTGTGGCCAATGGGCAATCCAGCGCTTATAAAATACCTGACCGCTGGCAAAACAGAGATTGGCGCCCTGCACGACGAAAAAACCCAGCCAAAAATGATCGCTAATCGAATTCCAGCGCATAATGGCGGCTCCGGCAATGGCGAGCAGCGCGCTGAGCAAATAATGGGGGTGAAAATGCCCTTCAAGGGCGTCGTGCAGCAGCGTGACATAGAGCGGGGTGAAAATGGTGAAGATCAACACTTCGGGCACCGACAGCAGCAAAAAAGACTGATAATAAAACACATACATCAAGCCCAGTTGTACCGCGCCAATGGCCATCAGTTGCAAAGCGAAACGAGGGGCGATCGGAAAGCGTAATAACCAGGGTAAAAAAATCACCCCAGCCAGCACCACGCGGGTGAGTACGGCAAAATACGAATCGACATGACCGGCTAAAAACTCACCAATTAAACTGAATGAGAACGCCCACAATATCGTAACCGCCAACAACAGTGGCATAATATCACCCAACGAGACACACAAGGTTTTCAGCATGCCGCAAACATCCGATCGAATCCAGCAGCTGTGGCAGTTACTGCTTACCATTGATGCATTTACGTACGAATCACGCCCCGGCGAACAATCAAAAACCGATTGGCACGGACATGGAGAAGGCGTTGTCAGCCTCGAACAACAGCACGACACGATTCATTTTGTCGAACAAGGCTGGTTTCAGTTAGCGCACGGAGCGCGGGTGGATACGGTCAATCGGTTTATTTGGCAACGCAGTGCGCGGGGAGTGCATTTGTCCCACGGTCGACGCGGAGCCCCTGTCTATTTGTTTGAATTAGTACCACAGCCGGACGGCACTTGGTGCAGCGAACAGCAGCACGTCTGCATTGATGACCATTATTGGGGAACATTGCGTTTGACCGAGGTGGGTTTTGAGTTCGTCTGGCACATACGTGGCCCAAAGAAAGAAGAAAACCTGATTTATCACTATCATTCATGACACTTTTAACAAAACGTTACCGGATTGCACCTTGAGTTCGTCAACAAGCCCTTTTATCGTGTTGGCAGAAATAACAATAAAACAACTCGCTAGGAGAACGGTATGACAGGCCAATTGCTCGTCGGTCAAATGATGGAGCGCCCGCTGTTAATTTCTGGGCTGATTGAACACGCAGAACAAACCCATCCGAATACAGAAATCGTCAGTCGTCGTTGCGAAGGTGACATTCACCGTTACACCATGAAAGACGCCGCCAAGCGCTCGCGCCAAGTGGCTAATTTATTGCAACGCTTAAACATTGCCCCCGGTGACCGCATCGCCTCGTTGGCGTGGAATGGCTATCGTCATTTTGAATTGTATTTTGGTGTGTCCGGTTACGGAGCCGTTTTACACACCATCAACCCACGCTTATTTGCCGAGCAGTTGGTGTACATCATCAACCACGCCGAAGATCGTTATATTTTTGTCGACTTAACCTTTGTGCCCTTGCTAGAAGCCATTCAAGAACACATTCAAGGCGTTGAAGGCTTTATCGTACTGTGCGACGAAGACAAGATGCCAGCAACCAGCTTGAGCAATGCTCAATGCTACGAGACCTTGCTGAACAACGAATCCGATGTGTTTGCGTGGCCAGAATTTGATGAACGCGCGGCCGCCAGTATGTGCTATACCTCGGGCACCACTGGCAATCCGAAAGGCGTATTGTACAGCCATCGCTCAACCGTCATTCACGCCATGGCCTCGGTCGGTGAAGAGGCGTTAGGTTTGGCCTCGACTTCCTGTTTCTTACCCGTGGTGCCGATGTTCCATGTGAATGCGTGGGGTACACCGTATTCGGCGGCCATTACCGGTGCTAAGCAAGTATTCCCAGGGCCCGGCATGGATGGCGCGTCATTGTGGGAATTGATCGACGCCGAGCAACCTGATTTGTTGCTGGGTGTGCCAACGGTTTGGCTGATGCTGCTCAATCACATGGACAGCATTGGTAAAAAACTGGAATCCGTGAAAAACGTCGTCGTGGGTGGCTCGGCCGCACCGATGTCGATGATTCGTAAGTTTCAAGAAAGCCACGATGCATTTTTGATTCATGCGTGGGGCATGACCGAGATGAGCCCGATTGGCACCGTGAACTCACACAACAACCACATGGAATCCTTGTCGTTGGAAGAGCGCTATCAGTTACAGGCCAAACAAGGCCGTCCAGTGTATGGCGTGGAAATGAAAATCGTCAACGACGCCAATGAGACCTTGCCACGCGATGGTAAAACCTTTGGTCGTTTGTTGGTTCGTGGTCCTTGGATCATCAATGGCTATTACAAAAATGACGACACCAGCAGCTTTGTCGATGGTTGGTTTGATACCGGCGACGTCGCCACCATCGACAGCAACAACTACATGACCATTGTTGACCGTTCCAAAGACGTGATCAAATCGGGCGGTGAATGGATTAGCTCCATTGACCTCGAAAATGCCGCCGTTGGCCATCCCGAGTTGGTGGAATGCTGTGTGATTGGTGCTCGTCATGCTAAGTGGGATGAACGCCCACTGTTACTGGCGATCCGCAAGCCGGAAAGCACCATCACCGAGCAAGATGTGCTGGAATATTTGTCCGATAAAATCGCAAAATGGTGGTTGCCGGATGCCGTCATCTTTGTCGACAGTCTGCCGCACACCGCAACCGGCAAATTGCTGAAAGTGGATTTGCGTAAAGAGTACGAGAATTTCTTACTCGAAACCGCCTAAGTTCGGCGATCGCTAATCATACGATTGGAAAAAAGCCCTGAGTCATGCTCGGGGCTTTTTGCATTTACGCGGATGTGTTGCGCATGGGTTCAGTCAGGCTGGGTGCCGACAGTGGCAAAAATACCGTAAACAGTGCGCCGCCATACTCATGGCTTTCCACATCGATTCGCCCTCCAAGTAGACCCGTGACCAGCGTATGTGTGATGTGCAGCCCTAGCCCTGAGCCGCCTTGCCCTAAGCGGGTAGTGAAAAATGGGTCGAAGATACGTTTGCGGTGGGCAGCGTCAATTCCACAGCCATTATCGGCAACCGTCAAACGCAGCCAGCCGTCACTCGAACACACGGCACTTACCCATATCTGCTTGTCATCCGTGTGTGCAAACGCATGAATCGTGGCGTTATTGAGTAAATTCAACAGCACTTGTCCTAATGGGCCTGGATAACTGTCTAATTCGAGGGTCGGCGAAATCGACTCGTGCAACACAATGCTTGCTTTCCGTAAACTGGGTAACAGGGTCAAGGTCACTTCATGCACCACGTCATGCAGCTTGAAGGTACGACGTTGGTCACTGGTTTGATCCACGGCCAGTTGCTTGAAACTGCTCATTAACTCGGCGGCGCGTTGCAGGTTGCGTTCGATAATGCGCCCACTTTCTTCTACATCGTGTAAAAACGTATCCAGTGCCGAGCGCGTTAAACCCCGTTCTAACTGCTGCAAAAAAGCACGGTGATGATCGAGCAGTGTGCTCGACACCGTGACTGCATTTCCCAGTGGCGTATTGAGCTCGTGTGACACCCCAGCGACCAATGCCCCGAGTGAGGCTAACTTTTCACGTTGCAATAATTCATCTTGGGTGTGTTTCAGATTGTCTAACGCACGGCTTAATTCCTCAGTACGTTTTCGTACCCGCTGTTCCAGCGTGGCATTTAGCTCCATGATCTCGCGCTCGCGCCGCTTCTTTTCCGCAATATCGCGAACAATCCCAATGGCGAGTAGCTCGTCGTCTTGCTGAAAACAACTTAACGACACATCGGCTTCGAATAATGAGCCATCGGCGCGTTGGTGTAGCCATTCAAATCGTTGCGGCTCCCCGGCGGCGGCGGCCTGCAAGTACGCTAACGACCGTTCGGATGACAAGTGTCCGTCGGCTTGATGGGTCGGAGAAATATGGCCGGGATCAAAGCCGACAATGTCATCGTAACGATAGTGAAACATGCGTAGAGTGGCATCGTTGCAATCGATGATGATGCCTTGCCGCACAATAAACATGGCGTCATTGCTGTTACGTACTAGGGCAGAAAAACGGTCTAATGAGGCTTTGGCATTTTTTTCCTCGGTAATATCGAGAATAAAACCGTCTAAATACAGAATGTAACCCTCGTCATCGTACACCGCCCGCCCGCGCTCAAATGCCCAGCGTAAGGAGCCGTCTTTATGGCGTAGACGATATTCCGTTTCCCACGATTGCCCTTGTTCAATGGCGCGCGTCACGATTTGACCAGCACGTGCATTATCCTCCGGTAAAATCAATTCGGCGTACGAGGTCTGTTGATTATTGAGCAGTTCATCGGCGCTGTAACCTGTGATGCTGTCGACATGGGCACTGATGAACAGCATGGTCCAATGCTCATCGTACAAGCAACGATAGGTGATCCCCGGAATGTTATTGACCAAGGTTTGATATTGATCACGGTGAGTGCGCAGTTGTTGCTCGAGTGCTTGATGCTGAAGGCTGACGTGGACGTAGTGACGCTGACGATACAGCAGCAACAGAATGACCAAAATTAAGCCAACTATGATCAGCAAAAACCAGGCATACGGCGGTGTCAGTAACGTCATAAGGCTTCCTGCTGTGTTGTTATTGATGCGTCATCAACCACTCATGGAAATGTGCTTCATCCATCGGCTTAGTGAAAAAGTAACCTTGTCCTTCTTGGCAGCCAGCTCGCATCAGTGAGTTGCGCTGCTCATCGGTTTCAATACCTTCCGCAATGGTGTGTAATTGCAGATGATTGGCTAGTGCCAAAATGGTTTGCGCAATACCAAAGGGCGCCAAATCGGCATCGTCGCCACTGACAAAACTGCGATCAATTTTAAGGCGATCAATGGGTAGACTGCGTAAAATACTGAGCGACGAATAGCCTGTGCCAAAATCGTCCATGGCAATGGCAACTCCGTGGTCCCGTAATACCGTCAGTTTATGGGTTAACTCGTGCAGATTATCCACCGCTACTGACTCGGTTAACTCGATTTCCACATGATGTCCTTGCAGTCCATGTTGCTGAATGTGTGCCAGCAAGGTGCTAACAAACGACGGTTCACTGAATTGCACGTGCGACACGTTAATGGCGATTCGAAATGCTTCATCGACTTGCCCGACCAACGCGGCTCGCCAGCGTAATGCGGTACGAATCACCCAATCGCCCAGCGCCACCATCATGCCCGATTGCTCGGCTAGGGGAATGAATTGATCGGGCGGAATAAATTGGCCTTCATCGGTTTTCCAGCGCAATAAACACTCGGCACCGACCACGGCACCATCGTGTAAGCGAATGAACGGCTGAAAGTGCAAGTGCAATCGCTCGCTGGAGAACGCGGTGCGCAACCGGCTTAACAGCTGCATACGATCGCGTGCGGCATCGGCCAGCTCCGTGGCAAACAACAACGTATGACCGCGTTGAAAATGCTTTGCTTGTTTTAACGCGACACCGGCATTTTTAATCACCTCGACGGCGCTGCTGGGGTGTTGTTCAAGCAATATCAAGCCGCTGGTGGCCGAGATACGAAGTGGTTCGTTCTGATGCAGCGCAAACGGTTCAGCAAAGGCCGCGGTTAATCGTTCGGGGGTGACATCCGCTGCGCTACCGAGCAGGCCAAACACATCCCCTCCAACTCGGGCAATGAAGGTCTCTGCTTGAAATTGAGCGCGTAAACGTTGCGCAACCGCTTGCAACATGGCGTCACCAAAGGCATCGTCCAAGACGCTATTGATGTACGAAAAATTATCCAAGTCCACCAAGGCAACGGCTTGTTGGTTGAGCGAGCAGCTGCGTGTTTGTCGTTCAATTTCCGCAATAAATCCGTTGCGATTGGGCAATCCCACCAAGGCATCTTGGTAGGCCAGTTGTTCGATGGCGCCGTACAGCTGCAAATTTTCAAAAGCCACGGCGATGTTGCTGCAAAAGACCTCGAGCAAGCGCTGCTCGATGGCGGTCAGTGGCCGTGGTAAATCAACAAATGCGGCCAGGGCTTGCTGTTCTGTTCCCGGGAAGTACACACAAACCCCATCGTCTAGGGCGTGGTGTTGCGCATGCAAAACGGCATGCAATTGATTACGGACTCGCGCCTCAGGAATGGCATTCAGTGGCAGCCCCATCCATTCAGCGAAGCGACCCGCCGCCGCTAAAATGGTGGGTTCGTCGTCGTGTTCATTTAACGCCGCACAAATCAAACATTCTTCTGCCACCTTTAACAGGGCGCATAACTGGGTGACGATGCCAGCGGCAAATTTTTTCATGCCGGTGGGTTTGCCTAACTCACGTGCTGCCGCCAATATTTGCTCTAAGCCGTTACGGCCGGCCTCCAACTGCTTGATTTGCGAGTAAGAGCGAATGGCAATCGTAATGCTGGTAAATAAACGAACGCGAGTGAGCTCGGATTTGGTCTTGTAATCATTGATGTCGTAGGCCCGAATGGTATCAATTTCGGGCGCGTAACCGGGTTGACCGGTGCGTAAAATTAAGCGAATGCTGTGATTGTGCAACGTGTCTCGAATGGTGCGAACCAAATTCAGCCCTGCATCATCGCTTTCCATCACCACATCCACCAACGCTACGGCAAAATCGGAGTCGGACTGCAGTAACGCTAACGCTTCCGTCGCCGAGTGAGCACTGACAAACGACAGTGGGCGGTCTTCAATGAACAACCCTTTTAATGCCAATTGGGTCGCCGCATGCACATCCGGCTCGTCATCCACGATCAAAATACGCCAAGGTAGCAAGCTAGGACTGGGTGTTGCTTCCACTTCATCGGCAAACACCAATAAATCGTCCGAATGTTCAACCATCTACCTGACCTCATCACGTGACCCTGCTTAACAGGGTGCGACACTATGCCGCATAGGCGAATAACGAGCGATCCGTATACTGCCCGCATTGATTACGACTTTAAGGATAGATCCAATGCGAGTATTTGCACAACCGATAACCTTCGGCTTGATATCAGCGGCACTGATGCTGACAGGATGTGGTGGTTCGTCGAGTTCCACAGATACGGTGACGCCACGCATCGTTAATTTGCCGTTTGCGGCCATGGTTAACGACGAGCCCGTTAAATGCGACACAACCTACTCAGGGTTGGGTACTTCGAGTACCGATGTCACCATCGCCGATTTCCGTTTGTTCATTCATGACGTAGCGTTCATCACGGATCAGGGTGAAGCGATTCCGCTGACATTGGATGCAACACACCCTAGTCAGAACAGCCGTGTCGCGCAGTTGGATTTTCGAGATACCGTGGGTTGCGAAGCTGAAATTGTTGAAAACGATGCAGTGACCAACAAAAACCCACACTACAATGACGCCCTTGTTGGTTCTGCGACCATTGATCCAAGAGTTACCATCAGCCAAGTGCGCTTTACCTTGGGTGTTCCGGCCGACCTCAATCACAACAATCAAGCGGATGCGGAAGAGCCATTGCGCAACCCAGGTATGGCATCGAGCATGGCGTGGAACTGGCAAGGGGGCTACAAGTTTACGGGGTTGGATGTCTCACCAGTCGGCGGGGTGACTCGACCAAGTAATGCCACCTGGACTAACACGAAATGGAATGTACATTTGGGCAGCACCAACTGCCCGACGACGGCCACTGAATTGGCGGCGGGCACCGAGCCGCAAGACTGTGCTCAGCCTAATCGTAAAGTGATTAGCCTTGACCTTGGGGCTACCGATTGGAATGACTTGGTCATTCGATTGGATTACGCCGCTCTGGTTGCCGACAGCAACCTCGGACAGGATGATGACGGTCCTTCTGGCTGCATGTCGGGTCAAACCGATCCAGAATGTGAGCAGATTCTGGCCAAGTTGGGTTTGGCGTGGGGAGAGAATATTGCTCCAGCACAAGCCATTTTTAGTGTGGTTGCGCCAGCGCGGTAAGTCGATTGAATCGTAACTTAGGTGAGATTATGGGGAATTTGACAGGCTGTCGCTGGTTGACGGTCTTCTCGTTGGTGGTGTGTGTAAGCTGGATGAGTGGCTGCATAGAGCAAAGCGATACCCTCATTGACGATCAAGGCGCGCGTTTGTCGGCGTTTAATTGGAATGTGCCTGATCACATTCCACTGCCACACGAACCCGCCGACAACCCCATGAGCGAAGAAAAATTCGAACTGGGGCGGCATTTGTTTTACGACACGCGTTTGTCGGTCAATGGCCGCGTCAGCTGTGGCAGTTGTCATCATCAAGACAAAGCCTTTAGTGACGGTGTGGCAAGGCCCGTCGGAGCCACCGGTGAACGGCATCCACGTAACAGTCAGGCCTTGGTGAATGTGGCTTGGTACAATAACTTAACGTGGGCTAATCCGGCTTTGGGCCGTATTGAGCAACAGGTCATGCTGCCGTTGTTCGGTGATGCCCCTATCGAACATGGCATTAACGAGTTTAATAAAGACACGATTCTCGACAGCATTCAGCGCGTACCGCGTTATGCCAGCTTGTTTGCGGCGGCGTTTCCGGAACAGGCCGAGCCATTGCAAGGCGATTTGGCTTGGGACAATATCGTGAAAAGCATTGCCTCGTTTGTGCGCGGGTTGGCGTCGTTTAATAGCCCATTTGATCGCAATGAACACAGCGCAGCGGCACGTCGTGGCGAAGCCTTGTTCAACAGTGAGCGCTTAGAATGTTTCCATTGTCACGATGGCTATAATTTCAGCAACGCCACTATTGACCGTGGCATTACCCAACTAGAGCCGCTGTTTCATAATACGGGGCTGTATAATGTGGATGGCTTAGGCGCTTACCCATACCCGAATACGGGTCGCCATGAAGTAACCGAAGTGGCCAGCCACATGGGGCAGTTTCGGGCGCCATCGCTGCGCAATGTCGAGTTGACGGCACCCTACAATCACGATGGTTCCGTCGCCACACTCGACGACGTGATTGCCAATTACGCGGCCGGAGGTCGTTTGATCACTCAAGGCCCTCATGTGGGCGATGGCCGCATGAGTCCATTGAAAGATGGTTTCATTGTGTCGTTCGACATCAGTCCGGATGAGCAAGCCGACCTAGTGGCGTTTTTGCAATCGCTCACCGATCACGAGTTTATTTCCAATCCGCGTTTTTCCGACCCGTGGGCCAGTGAGCCTGAAAATACCTTATGAGAGTCGATATGAAATGGTTGTTGCCCGTGTTGGCATGTTGGTCTGTTCAGGGTTATGCCCATCAAATTCCTCAAACTCAGTCGGGTTTGAATGTCGATTTCAGTGTGGTGGCCAATTGGCGTTCAGCGAATGTGGTGGATGAGTACCAATTTTGGCAAGTGCCCGGTACCTTGATGGGCGGGCACGCATACCCTGCTCGACAGGGCGTCGTGGTAGAAGAAGCGACCCTCGGCCTCGCTTATCGATTCGATGCGAATACGTATGGTGTGATGGCGTTGGCCAGTCATGCTGGCGATGGCGAACACGCCAGTGTGGCGCTGGAACATGCTTACGTTGGCGTCATGTGCTGCCAAGAAAACGGCCCTTGGGTGGCCGAAATAGGACAAATGTCGGGCATGTTTTCACCGCGTTTGGCACGGCATGCCAAAGATCGTTGGTTTGCCGATGCCGATTTGGCTCATGATGTTTTGTTTGGTCGCCATCTGCATGATGAAGGTGTGCGCGTATGGTTGCATGAAACAAAAGGCTGGAGCGTGGGGCTGGAAGGGTGGCGCGGAAAGGCTTTTCCTGCCACAGATCACAGCAATGCAGGCGCTTGGGACGTGTTTGCGCGTTATCAGTTACAAACCACCTTGTGGCACGCGCTGGTGGGGGGCTGGTGGTATGAAGCCAGTGCACAAGCACGCGCAGATCATCGTTATGGTGGTGGGCACCAACATACGCCCATCGCACCACCAGGGCAGACAGCACCCTTGTTTGCGGATGTGCGTTATACCGGCGATACGCGCTTAGCCGGTGTGTATGCCGACCTGCGGTTTGATGCCTTGGCGCATGGTCGTGTCGGGCTTGAGCTGGAAATGATCGACGCTGAGTTGGACGGTGTGGTGCACGATGGGATTCGTCAGGCGAATTTGCAAGCCACTCAGCAAACGTTAACGGTTCAGCCGTATTGGCAATGGCAAGCACACACGCTCGCCATGCGCTATGAACATATTCGCACGGACAATCAACTTGTGGGTGCGGCGGCACCGCGCTTGGCGCAGGAGTCTGGCCTTGCTAATCCAGAACAAATCACACCGCGTCGTTATGGCATTGCTTGGCACTGGCAATGGCGTGATGCACTGGCCTTACGAACGGAATGGCTGCGCGATGAAAGCACAGAACGCGCTCGCAATCGCGTTGCGGTTGGCGTTACGTGGCAGTACCGCGCAACGCCGCATCATTAAACATTCATCGTCAGCGTGTCAATGACATGCGGTAGGCAAACGCCGCCGGAATCAGGCTAATCAACAAGGCTGCGCAGAGCGTAACGCCCAACACCTGCCATAACAGAGTGGGGGCAAAGGTCGCGCTGATGGCCAGACCCAAATGCTGCAATAACCAAGGGCTCAGTACGTACAAAGTCGCCGAGGCCAGAGTGATGGCTAACACACAAGCCCCCACTGCCAATAACAGGGCTTCGGCACAGATTAGGCGCACCACAAACCACGGCCGAGCACCCAAGGTGCGTAAGATTTGTATTTCGCGTTGACGTGTATGAATGGCGGCCAGCAACATGGCGGCCAAGCCGATCAGTGCCGCCACGACCACCAACACCGCCAAGGCGGCCAGCGCTTGTTCCATCCAGCGGGTTAACTGCCATAACTCACTCAGGGCGACTCCCGGCATAATGGCCATTAATGGTTCGGCAGTTGATTGATTGATATGACGCTGCAACTGAAACGTTTGTAGTCGTGAGTTCAAGCCAATAAACACCGCCGTGACCGATTTGGGTTGCAGCCATGTTTCGGGCATGTCGTTGGCGTTGAGTTGCGCACGTTGCAAACGAACGCCGTCTTGCCAGCCCACGTGAATGGCTTCAATGGCGGCTAAGCTGACGTGCAGTGTTTGATCCACCGGAGTTCCTGTCGGCTCTAAAATACCGACAATAGTAAAGGGCTGGTCATCGTGCTGACTAAAACTGGTGCTACCCAGCCCATGTGACAGGGTAATTTGATCGCCCACTTGATATTGCAGAGCCGCCGCCACTTGGTAGCCGAGCACGACGTCGAGGGTGTTTTCCCAGCCCTGGCCATGACGAAAACTTAACGGCTGGCGTTGGCCATAACGAAAATGCTCAAAATAGGCCTCGGTGGTACCCAGTACGCGGTAGCCGCGGTGGGAATCGCCCAAGGAAATCGGAATCAACCAGCGAATTTCCGGCCGTTGTTGCAAGGCTTCAACGGTACTCCAACGAATGTTGTTGCTCGGTGTACCAATACGAAACACCGAATACAGCAACAAATTCAATTGACTGGTGCGAGCGCCGACCACCAAATCCACCCCCGACACACTGTTGCTGAAACTGCTACGAATCTCGTGGCGCAAATGCTGCACCGACAGCACAATCACACAACTCACGCTCAGGGCAATTAATGTTAACAGGGCGCTGGCCCAACGATAGCGCAGACTTTGCCAAGCGGTATTAAGCAGCATGTGTACCTCCTGCCGCACGATTGAGCTCGGTTAGGGGCACGCACTGATCAAACCAAGGCCGCACGCGCGCATCGTGACTGACCATCAGTAATGTGGCGTTACTTTCCTGTAAGCGTTCATGCAGTAGCGTCAAAAACGCATCGCGCGCCTGATCATCCAGAGCCGATGTCGGCTCGTCGGCAATGATCAGTGCGGGCTGGTGGATAAACGCGCGGGCAATGGCCACGCGTTGCTGCTGGCCAACACTGAGCTGGTCGGCACGACGATCCAACAGCAGCGGGTCGAGCTGCAATTGTTGCAAACTGTGTCGGGCACGATCACGCAACGCCTGACGCGAATGCGATGCTCGTTGTTGTCCAAACGACACGCTGATGCGCAAGTTGTCGAATACCGTTAAATACGGCAGCAACAACAAATGCTGACTGATAAAACCCAAGTGTTGGGCCCGAAATCGATCACGTTGACGCGCGCTCATGCCAGTCAGGTCGTGGCCAAGCACATGAATACGCCCTTGTTGCGGTGTACTCATGCCGCTGAGTAAGTGCAGCAACGTCGATTTGCCGCTGCCCGATGGCCCCATCAGCAAACACCGTTGCTGGGTCGCCAATTGCCAAGCCGGGATCGAAAGTACCGTTTGCTGGTCATAGGCAAACTGCACATCGTGCACATCAATTGCGAGCGTCATGCCATGCTCCTTTACTGAAAAAACGGTATGCTACGGTTTTTCGTACACCATTACGTTATTCGATGCATTTCTGGGCGATAGGATAGAACACCATGAAAACACGTTTGTTCCCCATACCGATACTGCTCGGTACGCTGTTACTGGCCGCGTGCGGTGATAGCTCCTCAACCGAAGCCAGCAGTGCAACCTCAGCCAACGCCCATGCCGCTAGTGCCATTAGCACCGTGAACGTCAGTCATCATACGGCGCGTCTTGAGCAGGCTACATCACTGGCCGAAGCGCCTGTGGTCTCGTGGGAGGCCTTGATTCCTGAAGACGACCTCGAAGCTTTGCTGAATCCGCCCGCTTACTTGGCCGAGATTGAAGAAGGCTCCATCGAAGACCAACTTGCCGGACAAATGGGTAATGCCTTTGCCGAACACGAAGACCCCGATCACCCGTATTTCAAAGCGTTACGTTCTACCCAAGTCAAAGCCGAATTCGATGGTCAGCGCTTGCGTATTCCGGGCTTTGTGGTGCCGCTGGAGTTTGATGATGAACAAAACATCAGCGAGTTTTTCTTAGTGCCGTTTTTTGGCGCTTGCATCCATGTGCCGCCACCGCCACCGAATCAAATCATTCACGCCAATTTTGCCCCGGGCTTTCAAATCGACAACTTGTATGACCCCGTCTGGATCAGCGGTGTGGTGCGAACCGAGCTGACCGAGAATGAGGTGGCGCAATCGGCATACGCCATGTCGATTGATACCATCGAGCCCTATACCGAATACGAATAACCGCTTAGCGTAAATTGACCCGAGTCGTCGGGCGTTGCAGCGTCTCACTGCGTTGACCGTCGTCGGTAAACCAAATGACCTGCAATTGCTCGATGCCAATAAAATGCGTGAGTAGCGGCAGTTCCACACTGGCGACGGGCTGGCTGCAATGAAAACGGCCCGTTACCGAGACATCGGCATGGTCGTTATGATGCTCAGATTCATGATCGTGGCCGTGGTGGTGATTGTGGGCATGTTTGTGGTCATGCTGATGATGTTTGTGGTGATCGTGCGCATGATCGCTTTTCTTCGTCTTGGCTTCGCCCCAAGGCAAACTCACCTCTCGTGCTTGTTCATGGCAGTTGGCCAACAGCAATAAAGGCATGTCGGTTAAGTGAGAGTTCAATTCCGCCATTTTGGTTTTCTCATGTTCGCTTTGCGGTTCATGCTCAAAGCCCAGTAGATTATAGGCGGGCGTGTGGAACTCCCATTGCAACTCGCTGCCTTCTTGCGCAATAAATACCTGAGCCACGCCATGCACGTGCGCTTCTTGTGCCATCAATGCCGTCGATGCGGTCATCAGTGCGAGTGTACTTAGAGGACGAGCAACACGAGTATAGAAACAACGAACGAATGACATAACACTCTCCTAAAATTCGATTAGGTAATGTTATACAGTATCACTCGTTAAGGAAAGAAAAGCGCCTGCATGGTTTTGACCGTGCAGGCGCTTAAGGGGAGGGCGTAAGCCGTGTTGCGATTAGATCAATTCAATCGCCATGGCCGTGGCTTCACCACCACCAATACACAAGGCCGCAACGCCTTTTTTACCACCGGTGTTGCGCAATGCGTTGATCAAGGTCACCAGCAAGCGTGAGCCAGTCGAACCAACAGGGTGGCCTTGCGCACAAGCACCACCATAAATGTTGACCTTATTGGCATCCAATTGCAGTTCATCAATCGGCATCATGGTAACCATGGCAAAGGCTTCGTTGATTTCAAACACATCCACGTCGTCTTTGCTCCAACCCGCTTTGGCCAATACTTTTTCGATGGCACCCACAGGAGCAACGGTAAACTCAGACGGATGCTGAGATTGCGTGCTATGCGCCACAATACGCGCCGCAGGCTGCAAGCCTTTCGCTGTTGCAGCGCTTTCACGCATTAACACCAAGGCCGAAGCACCGTCAGAAATAGATGACGCATTCGCCGCCGTGATGGTGCCATCTTTCGCGAACGCAGGGCGCAGAGTCGGGATTTTCTCGATATTGGCGTTGAATGGTTGCTCATCGTTATCCACCACCACATCGCCTTTGCGTGTGCTGACGGTCACCGGCACGATTTCGGCGGTATTCAATCCTTGTTCGATGGCGTGCTTGGCGCGATTTAATGAACGAATGGCGTAATCGTCCATTTGCTCACGGGTATAGCCTTTTTTGTCGGCCATTTCTTGCGCGAATGCACCCATCAGCTTACCGGTTTCGGCATCTTGCAAACCATCGAGGAACATGTGGTCTTGTGGCGCATTGCCCGCACCCATACGAAAACCGGTGCGAACGCCTTCCAATACATACGGCGCATTCGACATAGATTCCATACCACCGGCCACGGCCACATCAATCGAACCCGCTTTAATGGCATCGTGTGCCATCATGGTGGCTTTCATGCCCGAGCCGCACAATTTGTTGATGGTGGTTGCGCCCGTGGCATCGGGCAAACCCGCTTTACGCATGGCTTGGCGCGCAGGGCCTTGTTTCAAACCGGCCGGCAACACGTTACCCATGATGACCTCTTGCACATCACTGGCATCAATGCCCGCACGTTTAACCGCTTCGGCAATGGCAATCGCACCTAAATCGGTCGCACTGACGCTGGCCAAGCTGCCTTGAAAACCGCCCATGGGCGTACGGGCACCGGCAACAATCACTACCGCATCTTGTTGAGACATAACATTCGCTCCTTAAGAGAAGGGCCAAACCAGAAATAGCGGCCACAAAAATAACGTCAAAAAACGCCGCCATGATAGCAGAATCGAGGCCTGCATCGAAACGTTTGTCGGGCACGCGAACGCGATCACATTTCTCGCAATAAGTTTACGTTACGATACAAAAACTGCGACTAAGGGTTAATGAATCATACTTTCGGGTGATGAGGGTGCGACCCTGCCAGATTATAGTCGTGGCATCCCTTTAGAACGGAATCTGCGTCTAAAGTGCACCAATAACCATAATAAACACAGATAGGTAGCAATATGGTGAAGAAGACCCTTCTCAGCCTGGCCATCGCAGCAAGTACCGCGAGCCTGATCGGCTGTAACATAAGCAGTGTGGACACACACAATAATGATATCGACTTAGCGCCAGTGGAAGCAGGCCAGCCAGGCTCCACTCCAAATCGTGTCGCGCCTATTTTTTCGGCAGCATCGGGTAAAGTGCCTGTCGCCATTGATTTGCTTTTCGCACGCGCAGCAACGACTGATGGTACGGCAGATACAGCCGATACCACACCGCCAGTCACTACCGCTATCAATAAGCTGGATGGTTTTTCAACATCAGCCGCTATTTATTTAGATTTTAATGCGGAATTGGATCCCAGCACGGTTGTGGCGGGTCAGACTGTGTTCTTAATCAAATTACGCAATGCAGAAGACAATGCGAACATTGATGCATTGAATATTGATTCGATTCTTGCGAATTCTCCAGGTGGTATCCCATTTGCGGGTGATCAGCCTACTTCGGACGATTACGAAGCAAATTACATCACACTGGATGACGGCGCGACCCACGCCATCCAAATTTTACCGAAAAAACCATTAGATCCTAAAACGAAGTACCTTGTTGCTTTGACTAATGGCATCAAAAGCGCAGATGGCCGCACAACCGGCCCATCCGCTGAATATGAGTTAATGCGTGGTGACTTGGGTTTGCCATCGCCTGCTTTGCAACCTGTGCGTAATGCGGTGAAAGGTTGGGAGCAGTTGGCGGGTGGTTTCTTAGCGAATGCGACCAATGGCAACCTGACTAAGGACAATCTGATTTTAAGCTACAGCTTTACGACTGGCGGTACTACGGATGTTCTTAAAGCGATGGCGGCTCCTGGTATCTTTCTGACGAGCCAGATTCCAAATATTGCGACGGCCGAAGGTGCCATTTCACAGAAAGTGATTGCCACAGCGCTTGTGGGAGGTCTTTCTCAAGAAGATGCGGAAGCTGCAGCTGCAGGAACTTTATTGCAAATTGCACAAGGTACAGCGCTGAAAATTAATGCGTCTACAGGTTCTTCTATACCTATTGATGGTACAACGCGTGACGTTTTATTGGCATCTGAGCAACTTTCGCCGTCTTATTACATTGGATTGATTTCAACCATCGCTAATGGTCAAGATGAAGGCCTTGACGCCATCGTCGATAAGCCTCAATCGCGTACATTTGAAGCGCTTGTTTTAGCACCAAATACGCCTGTTGCTGTAAGTTATGATGCGTTTTTGACTGCCCAAATTACGCCAAGAGTTATTGCTGAAATTACGAAAAATGTCACTGATTATTGGAAGGCGGTCACGCCTGAAATAACAGATGAAGATTTGCAAGACAAAATCGATGATGCACTTGCCAATGGTACTACATTGACTAATGCTGGTGGCCCAGACGTTGATGTTGATGTTCCAAGTCAGGCTGTAGCTGTTGCTGCACAGGTAACTGCGCTTTCTTCCAAGGGCACCATTTACCAAGGTGGTTTAGAAATTCCAAACTATCTACCGAATGCTGAGGCGGGCATTGCTGATGCTGCCTTGGGAACTTGGACCGCGAGCGACGCTGCTGCCGTTGCGCTTAATTTAGAACAAGCTCCTCGTGATGTGAATGGTTCAACCAACGTTACCTATCGTTTCCCATTCGCTGATAAGTTGGGCGATAACGTAATTCCGGTTATGGCCACCCTGCCTGTAGACGATGGGGATTGCGCAAGATCAAACTTCCCAGATGGTTACCCAGTTGTTATTTACCAACACGGTATTACGGTTGACCGTACCGCTGGCGTGTTGATCGGTAATGCCTTAGCCCAAGCGTGTGTGGGTATGGTGGCCATCGATCATGCGATGCATGGTGTTGGGCCTACCTCGGCAACTGGGTTGGTCTTTAACGTTGATACCATCGCGGCGGGTGCTGTTGATGCCAATGGTAATCCAACGGCTGAAGCAGTTAAGAGTCCATTCGCAGTGGCTCGTGCTGGTGCGATACAGGCTAACCCTGATTCTTTCTTCGCCAATCTCACCGAACGTCATAACAATGTAGGTAAGGCCGTTCCAGGCGGTGCAAACGTTGAAATGGTGTTTAAAGATGCCGCTGGTGCCGCTGAAGATGCGGCTAACGTTGGTGCATCGGGCGACCTTTATATCAACTTGCAGAACTTTGCCCGTACCCGTGATGGTATGCGTCAGACTGTGCTGGATATGATGAACTTAAACGCATCCATTAAAGATTTGGACGTAAATGCGGACGGAAACTCGGACTTCGATGATTCGAAAGTGTATTTCATTGGCCATTCTCTGGGTGGCATTATTGGTACGACGTTTGTGTCGGTAAACAACGACCCAATGGTGCAAGCGTATAACAGCAATTTGCCAAAAATTCAGGCATTGATTTTAGGCAATGCCGGTGGTGGTGTGACTAAGTTGCTTGAAAACTCTCCAGGTATTGGTGCAACTCGCATTTTGCCCGGTCTAAATGCTTCTGGTTTAGAGCAAGGTTCTTCGAATCTAGAGAAGTTCTTTAGTGTACTTCAAGCCATGGTTGATTCTGCAGACCCAATTAACTTTGCCGGTGCTGAACACATGCAAGCGTTACCTGTGTTGTCTTATACCGCAGTAAACGACAACGTGGTGCCAAATCATGCCTTAGGCCAAGTTAAGTATGATGTGGCTGTTGTTGACGGTGCATTGACGGTTGTTGGTGCAACACCTGGTGCAGTTCCGACGGCTAAGTCTTACCTGTCAGGTACGGCACCATTAGATCGCGAATTGGGAATCGAAGAAGTGGTTAATGGCGATACGCCAGTTGGCGAGCTTGAGAAAAATCGCGTGTCAGTTCGTGTCGCAGCTGATGAGAGTAATCACGGAACATTCTCGTCAGCAGATCCTCAAGCGACCTTTGCTGAGATTTTCGGTCAGATTGGTAGTTTCCTTTCACCGGTCAGCCCACTGAATTTGAACGGTATTAACGTACAAGATACAAGCGTACTGGAGCAGGTGGCGGAGTAATCCGCCCTGTCTCGGGCAAAGAGAATACTGGAGATAATAATGAAAAAAACATTCGGAAAATTAGGTATGCGTAAGCTTCCTCTTGCTGTAGCCGTCAGTATGTTAAGCACTGCTTCTGCTCATGCAGTTGAATTTAACTTTGGTGATTTGAACGTTCAGTTCGACAATACAGTGAGTTACGGTATCGCCATGCGTACCGAAGGGCCTGATGCCAATCAGGTCATGCCAGGTAACGGTGCGGCGATGGGTTTTACTGGTAAAGGTTCATCGTACAACTACGATGACGGTACCTTAAACTTTAAGAAAAATGACATTTACAGCAACGTGCTGAAGTGGAGTGGTGACTTAGAGTTAAACTACAACAATTATGGTGCATTCTTCCGCGCTCGTGCATGGTATGACTATGCCTTGATGGATCAAGAGATGGCCTTCAAGCCATTGAATGATGCCACCAAAGACTTTGCTGGTAAGGGTGCCGAGTTACTCGATGCGTATGTGTACGGTAACTTTGACATTGCCAATACGCCTGTCAACGTGCGGCTTGGTCGTCAGGTGATCAGCTGGGGTGAAAGTACCTTTATTCAAGGTGGTATTAACAGCATTAACCCAGTGGATGCGTCTGCTTTCCGTCGCCCAGGTGCGGAAGTAAAAGATGGCTTGTTACCGGTGAATATGCTGTATACCTCCATTGGTTTGACCGGTGATTTGACGTTAGAAGCGTTTTATCAGCTGGAGTGGGAAAAAACCCGTACTGACCCGTGTGGTACCTTCTTCTCAACCGTTGATTTCGTAGCGGATGGCTGTGGCCCGGTTATTTTGGGTGGCGCGGCGGATGAACGCGACATCATTGCTTTCCGTGATGCAGAAATTGAAGCGGGTGTGCCTTTATCGGGTCGCGTTTCTCCCGTAACGGAGCGCTTAAAGGATGATCAGCCTAAAGACTCAGGGCAGTACGGTCTGGCTCTCCGCTGGTATACCGATATCATGGGTGGTGCTGAATTTGGTTTGTACTACATGAACATCCACAGTCGCTTGCCTTACATTAGTGGGGTTGTAACTAATTATGACGCCACTGGAATTAACAGTGGTGGTGTTGCAGGCGGTCAGGTGAATGCCAATGCCAGTTACGATACCTCTAAACCCTTGTATCAGATTGCTTACCCAGAAGACATTCAAATCATGGGTTTGAGTATGGCGACAACTCTGCCTAATGGTGCTTCATTGGGTGCAGAAGTTAGCTATCGTCCAGACATGCCTTTGCAATGGAACGCATTCGAGTTGATTTTGGCCGGTAATGGTGCGCCTTACAGCCGTCTGTATCAGCAACGTGCGAAAGAAGCCGGTGGCAATGCCGCGTCCTTATATGGCGAGTTGGCAGAAGGTTGGGATTTCTTCGATATTTGGCAAGCTCAAGCAACGTACATTCAGTTTTATGATCGTGCCTTGGGTACCGATCGTATCACTTTGGCAGCCGAAGTGGGTGTGACTTACGTGGATGGTTTGCCAGATACTGATAAAGCTCGTTACGGCCGCTCTGGTGCTTACGGTATTGGTAATAACGATGGTGTATGGGGTTTAAATTCCGTAACCTCGGATACGAACTGGTGTTCAGCGCCAACGAATCCGTTGTCTGGCGCAGCCAATACGGCAGCCAACGTGAACACGTCTAACTGTACCGATGACGGTTACGTGACTCAATGGTCTGGTGGTATTCGTCTACGCGCTGGTGCAGACTATAACAACGCCTTCGCCGGTGTGAACATGACGCCAAACGTCAGTATCGGTTATGACAAAGGTTATGGTCCTGAGCCTGGTGCTCAGTTCATTGATGAGCGTCTGGCGCTTTCTGTTGGTGTGAACTTTGTTTACATGAACACAACGGCTATGAGCGTCAACTACACGAACTTCTCGGGTGGTAAGTACGATCAGTTGGTTGACCGCGATAACATCGCTTTATCCATTACGCGTTCATTTTAATCGATACAATACGGATTATTGTTAAGAGGTTTATACATTATGTTGAATAAATTCTACAAAACATGGGGCAGCGCATTAGCGCTGTCCATGATGATGGGCACTGCACATGCGGCAGTATCAGAAGCAGAAGCGGCGAAGTTGGGTAATGAGTTAACCCCAATTGGTGCCGAAATGGCGGGTTCGGGTGTTATCCCTGCCTGGACCGGTGGCCTAACAACGCCACCAGCAAACTTTGTTGACGGTGGTAAGCCGGTTGATCCATTCCCGAATGATCAAGTGAAGTTTGTGATTACCGCTCAAAACTACAAAGAGTACGCAGACAACTTGACCCCAGGTCAAAAGGCCATGTTTGAAAAGTACCCTGAAACGTATCGCATGCCGGTGTACGAGACTCGTCGTACGGCCGCGTATCCACAATTTATTTACGATGCGACCAAACGTAATGCGACTAACACCAAGTTGGTGGAAGGCGGTAACGGCTTAGAAAACTACGTTGAAGGTGTTCCTTTCCCGATTCCGAAGGCCGGTGTCGAAGTGATTTGGAACCACATCACGCGTTATCGCGGTGGTAGCGTGAAGCGTGTTATCGGTCAGGTAACACCTCAGGTCAATGGCGACTTCACGGTGGTTCGTTTCCAAGACGAATTTACCTTCCGTAATAAGTTGTCTGATGCCGATACCAGCGGCGATTCCAACGTGTTGTTCTACTTCAAGCAAGACGTATTATCGCCAGCGCGTTTGGCCGGTAACGTGTTGTTGGTTCACGAAACGATTGACCAAGTAAAAGAACCTCGTAAAGCATGGGTTTATAACGCCGGTCAACGTCGCGTACGTTTGGCGCCACAGGTATCGTACGACGGTCCTGGTACAGCAGCCGATGGTTTACGTACGGCGGACAACCTCGACATGTTCAACGGTGCTCCTGATCGTTATGACTGGGAATTGGTTGGCAAGCGTGAAATTTACATTCCTTACAACTCGTACAAGTTGAAAGATCCGGCGTTGAAGTATGGCGACATCATCAAGGCTGGTCACATCAACCAAGATTTGGCGCGCTACGAATTGCATCGTGTATGGGAAGTGAAGGCAACCCTGCAAGAAGGTAAGCGTCATATCTATGCTCAGCGTACTTTCTTCATCGATGAAGACACATGGCAAGCAGTAGTGATCGATCACTATGATGGTCGTGGTTCACTATGGCGTGTTGCAGAAGCGCATAGCTTGATGTACTACGATCAATTGGTGCCTTGGTATGCCATTGAAGTACTGTACGATTTGAACTCCGGCCGTTACTTGGCACTGGGTTTGGATAACGAAGAACCTTCATCGTATGAGTTTGGTTTCCAACGTTCGTCCGATGACTACACCCCCGCTGCTTTGCGTCGCTCTGGTGTTCGCTAAGTGGTAAGCAGGTGAAACAGAAAAAGGAGGCCTAGGCCTCCTTTTTTTGTTTGCGATAACGTAAATGGTGAATGCGAACCTAACCGCAATTGGTAGTCATCAAAAAGAAAACAGTAGGCTCAGTTGATACACTTTGGTGGTGTCTTTGTTAATGAACTCAGCACGAGTCGCGATGTTGGCCTGATGTTGCATGGCCACGCCAAAGCCCATCAGCAGGCCATCGTCATCGCCTAAATCCAGTCCGAAGCGTCCGACAACGTAGAAGTTAGGGTTCAGTTCGGGTAATCGTTTTTGCAGAACACCGGCCACCCAAAAACTGGTGATGTCGGTATCGCTATCACGGTAAAAATCGTCTGTTTGTGTGTAGCCAACTTCAACGGTTGATCGCACATCGTTGATCGCGTTCTCAAGCTCGTAGCCAACGAATAAGCCAAAGCCTGTGGCGCTGCGGTTGTCACTACTGAAGGGCGAATCAAACACATGTTGGCCAAGGTTAATGCCTGCTTGCCAAGGTAATGACGGTGTTCCCATTGGGGTAGCCAGTAAGGGTTGAGTAAAACAAGCAGCAACCAATCCGGTTGTTAATATCAGCGACTTCATACGCGGCTCCTTATCAAGGTATGGAATGTTTAATCGTAAAAGGCGAGCGCTGGTTCTTGCAGGGCAGCGATTTGTTCGCGTAGCGATAAAATGTGGTCACCCCAAAATCGTCCATCGGCAAACCATGGAAAGGCGACCGGAAACGCAGGATCGTCCCAACGTGAGCACAACCAGGCTGCGTGCTTCACAATGCGCCGTGTGCGTAATGTCTCGATCAGTGGAATTTCGTGCTTAGGAAACGGCCGAAACACGTTGTAGCCATCGGCAATGATGTGCAGTTGCTGTTGTTGTTCCTGCTGATTACCGCTCAGCAGCATCCAAATGTCTTGCATGGCAGGCCCTTGGCAGCAGTCATCAAAGTCCACCAAATACAATACATCGTCACGCAATAGGGCATTGCCACTGTGTAGATCGCCATGCAAACGCAACGAGATGTGATCCGAGTGTTGTCCGTGTTGCGTTAACCATTGCACGATGTGGTTGGTTAGATCGCGGTACAGGTCGCGATAGTCTGCCGGTAGACAAGGGCTACGGAGAACAATCTCTTGTGCCTGTTGCATGTCATGCAGCGGATTTAACGTCGAGCGATGTTGAAAAGGCTGAGCCGAGCCGATTTGATGCAGTCGACCTAACCAGCGTCCCATCAGTTCCAGATCGTCGTCGCGGCTAAACTCCGGTGCTTGTCCGCCACGACGAGGAAATAGCGCGAAATAAAAACCTTGCCACGTAAAAACGCTTTCTCCATCGATACGTAAGGGCGCGACAACCGGCAGTTCAGCGTCGTGTAATTCTTGCAAGAAATCGTGTTCTTCTTGAATGGCGGCCTTTGACCAACGCGCAGGGCGATAAAACTTGGCGATGATGGGCGTGTCGTCTTCAAGGCCCACTTGGTAAACCCGATTTTCGTAGCTATTCAAGGGAAAGATTCGGGCATCACACACGTAGCCAAGCGACTCGATGGCATCCATCACCACGTCGGGGCTTAGCAGTTCATAAGGATGAGAGGATGTCATGAATTGGCTTCCCAAAAAACGCCAGTATGCCACAGCTCGCGTTAACGCAATACGGTGCGTGCTAGACACCAGCAGCCAACAATGCGAGCCCCTTGCTGTTTTAAGTGTTCGGCGGCGACGCTCATGGTGGCTCCGGTGGTCATGACGTCGTCAATTAACAAGAGATGCTGACCGTGCAATGATTGCTGTCCGCTGTGAAGGCTATGGCGTAAATTCAGTCGACGTTGTTGAGCGCTCAGGCCACGCTGATCGTTACTGTGCTGTTTGTACAACGTCTGTTTGCGAATCGGGATCCCCCAAGTACGGGATACGTGTTGAGCCAGGTATTCCGCCATGTTGAAACCCCGCTGCCACAGATGCTGGCGACTGCTAGGAATAAACACCAAGCCATCCACCTGAGCTAATTGTGCAGGGGGATGGCTGTTCATGAGGTGGGCTAAGCGTCTTAACCAGAGCGTGTCGTGACGGTCTTTACACAGGCGAATCCAGTGATCGACGGGGGATGTAAATTGCCAGCTGCAATGGCTGTAATCAAAGGCCGGAGGTCGACGCTGGCAGCGACCGCAACGAAGCCCCGATTGTAACGATACGAGGGGTTCAGCGCATTGCACACAGGCCGGATGATTGATAGGCAAATGCGGAAAGCAGGCATCGCATAAGAAAGGGTGCTGACCTGACGAGTCACCACAGCATGCACAATGTGCTTGCGCAAGCAGCATGCGGGCGATGGGTTGTTGCAGTCGCTTTGTTGACAAACGTATGGTTTGTAACCACTGGTTGACAAGACTATTCATAGAAGTTGCGTGCCTCCTGCGTCGCTCTACCATGATGGTTCTAAGGTAATTCAACGAGCGACGCAGTGATGCCTATTTCTACCCAAACTACGAAGAAAGTACGACACGATTGGACGCTGGCTGAGGCGCAGGCATTATGGGATTTGCCGTTCAATGAGTTGCTATTTCGTGCCCATCAGCAGCATCGAGCGGTATTTGATGCCAATCAGATGCAGGTCAGCACCTTGCTGTCGATCAAAACCGGTGCCTGCCCAGAAGATTGCCAATACTGCCCACAAAGCACGCGCTATGACACGGGCTTAGAGGCCGAAGCACTGTTGGCGGTGCAAGAGGTGTTGGAGAAAGCCGAAGCCGCCAAACAGGCCGGTGCATCGCGTTTTTGTATGGGGGCCGCTTGGCGTTCGCCTAAGCGTAAAGACATGCCTGCGGTGCTGGCCATGGTGCGCGGCGTCAAGGCATTGGGGTTAGAAACCTGCATGACGTTAGGCATGTTGAATGATGAACAAACGGCCGCGCTGGCCGACGCAGGGCTGGATTATTACAACCATAACTTGGATACCTCGCCAGAATATTACGGCGAAATCATCAGTACCCGGCAATACAGCGATCGCTTGGCGACCATCGAACGTGTGCGTACGGCCGGTATGAAAGTGTGCTCAGGCGGTATCGTGGGTATGGGCGAGGCGCTCTCGGATCGACTCGGCTTGTTGGTGCAGTTGGCGAATTTACCAATGCATCCGGAGTCTGTCCCGATCAATCAATTAGTCAAGGTAACAGGCACACCGCTTGAATCGGTAGACGATGTGGAGCCGTTGGATTTTGTGCGCATGATCGCTTTGGCGCGATTGATGATGCCCTACTCGTATGTGCGTTTGAGCGCAGGGCGCGAGCAAATGTCGGATGAACAGCAAGCGTTGTGTTTTTTTGCCGGGGCTAATTCGCTGTTTTATGGCGATTGCTTACTAACCACTGGTAACCCAGCCATCGAGCGAGATCGAGCGTTGTTTGCAAAGCTGGGCATTCATACCGGCAAGAAGGAACCCGAAGCGCATTCAGTGCGTCCTAGTGTGTACCATGACGCATCCTTGGTTGGCTGTCAGTCCTGACAATCTGAAAAAGAGGCTGGTCAATGGATGTAAAATTGGTTAAATTATAACCAATGAGATAGCGACAATCGGCGGAGGTGTTTATGAATATTGGTTCAACCATGGGGTCAGCGTTTACGACGGCGGCTACCGGCATCAATCAAGGTACCGAGCAAGTCAGTCGTGCGGCCGAACGTGTAGTCGAAGCGACGACGTCGCGCCCAGTGGAAGGCACGGGTGATGTGGCCGAAGCCATGACCGATTTGAAACAAGGCGAGCGCAGTGTCGAAATGAACGCCAAAGTCATGCAAGCGGCGGATAAAACGCTGGGTTCGATCATCGACATTCAAGCGTAATGTGAGGTGATCTATGCAACTCTCCAGTACGTCTGTCCAAACTACGGTTGCCAACAGCGCGCCCGTTGTGATGACGGAGCGTACTGCGCGAAGCGGCAATGAACTCACTGGCAATGCCGCATTTGCACCACTTGAAGCGCCCGACAGTGTATCCATCAGCGCCGAAGGTCGGCGCTTATTAGGTGGTATGGCCGATATGGAGTCGCCCATAATCCCTTCTCGCCAAGAGCCCGCTAAACAGCCTGCATCGAACACGGATAATGCCGAGGACAATGCGAGTGAAGGAAACCTCAGCGCATCGACGGATACCAACGCACCAGTGACAGAGTCAACGGAACAATCGGCTTTACAGGCACGTCAGCAAGAGGCGCAAGAGCAAGCGGAATTGCAGATGCTGCGCGAATTAAAACAGCGTGACCAAGAAGTCAAAGCGCACGAGCAAGCCCATGCCAGTGTGGGAGGCTCATTAGCCAGCGCGCCAAGTTATACCTATCAAAAAGGCCCTGACGGTGTGCGTTACGCCGTGGGCGGCGAAGTTCAAATTGATGTCAGCCCTGTACAGGGCGATCCGCAAGCCACCTTAGAAAAAATGCAACTGGTCCAACGTGCAGCGTTAGCCCCCGCTGAGCCGTCCACACAAGATCGACAAGTGGCTGCTCAAGCTGCACAGCAAGCCGCGCAAGCGCAAGCCGAGATTCAACAGCAGCAACGTGCGCAAGCCAGTGCCGAAGCCGATGCGCGCCAGCAGCAACGCGATGAGCTGAAAGCGGAGCGCGATGACGCGCGTAAGCGTCAAGAAAAAGCAGATAAGAAAGAAGAGCAAGATGAGCGAGTGAGTGCTGCAGAGCGCTTTGCCGAGTTCAACAACAAGCTGCAACGCATTAATGAAACCTTGTTGCGCATCAGCATGCCGCGCCCGATTTCGGCTGGGGAGCTATTCGATGAAAGGGTATGACATCCTCGGTCTCTGAGCTGTCAACCTGAGTCAGTGAGCGTCGCCACTGAATGGTTTCGCTCGGCAATTCGCCAAAGTGTTTACGAAAGAGTGCGGCAAATCGTCCTAAGTGCGAGAACCCTTCATGACCGGCATACCACGACACATGCGGTACATCGCATTGGCAATCGACCAATCGTTGCCGTACTCGCAGTAAGCGAATGCGTTGGTAGTACACATAAGGCGTCATGCCAATGTGGTTTTTCATCAAATAATACAAGTTGCGTTCGCTGACGCCCGCCAATGAGGCCAGCTCGGCCAAATCAAACGACCACTCTCGATCGTGCTCCAGTTTATGCAACGCTTTTTTGATGCGGTTATCGAGTGGTTTTTCCGTCAATGTCAGCGGCATGGATTGTGGTGAATATAAGCTGGCCGCGATCTGATCAAACAGGTGTTGTACCAGCTGCTCTGAGTGCTGATGATCTTTGCTGAAATGGTGTTCCTGCAAAAATGTTTGAAAATGATGTCGAATCGTTTGTTGTTGCTGCTCGGTCAATAGTAAGCAGCAGCTGGGCTGATGGCTTTGCAACAGCCAGTAGTCGTACCCTGGATGCAAATCGAGTTCAAACTCGGTGTGTGCCGGTATCCATTGTATGGGTAAGTTAAGTGGTGGGCTGGCCGCTTGATTGAGCGTTGCTTCAGGCGCATTGATAGCACGTGGAATGACGATGAGTGGCGTTTGATTACGACGATGCTTGATCAGTGTGTGTGCTGCCATCGGTGTGACTAATGTAATGCGCCCACGAGCGTGATTCAGCGTCGATAAACTGCCGACGGTGATTGGTGGCTGGCGTAGATTGCCAAAAAACACCTGTTCGGCTAGCTGCAAACGCTGCAGTGCTGCGCGCCATTCTATGGCCGAAGCACGGTGCAGCCGCAGGTAAGCATCAAACTGAGAGTGTGGACGATTCATTGGCATTTAATGTACAACATAAAAAGATCATGACGGTGTATCGCGAATGATTGGTCAGAAAAAGCCAACTATTGCAAAACGACTATGGTGGTTGAAATACGCACAGCGGTTCTTGACCTCAATCAAGCAGGGCAGCAGATAGACTGTCCAATTGGGTGGGTTTACTGAACCAATATCCCTGCCCCAGTGGGCATTGCAACGCTTGCAGTGTTTGTAATTGAGCATGGGTTTCTATGCCTTCGGCCAACACCGACAAGTGCAGAGATTTGGCCAAACTCAAAATGGCAGACACAATGCGTTGATCATCATTGGCATCCATTTGCTGAATAAAATGGCGATCAATTTTGAGTGTATCGACCGGTAAGTTTTGCAGATACACCAACGATGAATACCCCGTGCCAAAATCATCAATGGCTAAGCGAATCTGCTCGTCACGCAGTGCATGCAGTCGTTGTAGACTGGATTTGCCCATGCTCATTAACATGGATTCGGTGATTTCCACTTCGAGTTGCCAGCCACATCGTTGTAGACATGTGTGTAAGGGACGTAGTAGAAACATCAAGCGTGTATCGTTGATCTGTTGTGCAGAGATGTTGATCGCTAGTTGCTTGGGTGTTTTCGGTTTGGCTTGATCATGAAAATCCTGAATGATGCGTGTCACTAAGCACTCACTCACGGCATGAATCAGTCCACGCTGCTCGGCAATGGCAATAAATTCAGTCGGCGCGATTTGACCCAGTTCAGGATGGTGCCATCGCATTAAGGCTTCAAGGCCGGTTAGGGTTTGGCTGGGCAAATGGTACTGAGGTTGATACTCCACATAAAATTGCTCGGGTGCAGTTTCTAAGGCATGGCGAAGCGCTTCATGAATACGTTGTTGACGTTGTGTCTGTTCGGCATCCTGCTCACTGTAAATGCGATAGCACGATTTCCCCGCTTGTTTGGCGCTGTACATGGCGCGATCGGCTTGTTGCAGCAGGCGTGTGTGCTGTTGACTGTGTTGTGGGCACAATGCGGCTCCCAATGAGGTGGTCACGTAGTGCTGCTGATGTGCCACATGAATGGGTTGTTGGAAGGCATCGACAACCGCTTGGCACACATTCGGTAACGGGATCGTGTCGGGTGTTAGGTGGATTAATGCAGCAAACTCATCGCCGGATAAGCGTGCAAGAGTGGCATCGCTCGGTAGGCAGTTTTGTAAGCGCTGCGCTACCGCTTGCAGCACTTGGTCGCCAACGGCGTGCCCATGTAAGTCATTCACCTCTTTAAAAAAGTCCAGATCAATGAACAACAACGCAAAGGGGTGTTGAAACAAATCGTATTGATGAATGTACACATGTATCGACTCTAAGAATAAGGCTCGATTGGCCAAACCGGTGAGTGGATCGAAATAAGCAAGATTGGTTAAGCCATCGCTCTGTTGGCGCGCTTCATGGACATCTAAGAAAATTCCCACGTACCAGGTTTGGTGATCAACCGTTAGGGGGTAAATGGTTAGCCATTGTGGGTATTGCTCACCATTTTTACGACGATTCCAGATCAATCCTTCCCATCGTTGCTTGTCAGCAATGTCTTGCCACATGCGTTGATAAAACGCGGCATTGTGCAACCCCGAGCTCAGCATCGCTGGTGTTTGGTTCACCACTTCATGCAGTTCGTATCCGGTGACGTGCGTAAACTGTTTGTTCACGTAGGCAATACGCGGGCCATGTTGAGCCAGCATGATGGCTTTAGGGTGATGCTCGACTAATTCCTTGAATGCCAAGTTGCTGACATCACGCATAGAGGCTCCATATTGTTATTGCTATTGACTCATTTTAGATAAGACAAGCAATAACCCTATCCGCTTACTGCAAAATACCCATAAAAATTGTACAGGTTTGCAGTTTTTGGCTAGCGTCCCCCTCGCAATCGGTAGACAGTATCGAGAGTCAATTTGGTTTTATTCTTCCCGCAGTGCTACCAGAGCACAGGAGTGCATGGATGAGAAACAATCAACCCGTTACCGATCGAGAATACAAAATTCCTAGTGATGTTGAGCTGATTTCAACCACGGACGCACGCGGCTGCATAACGGATGTGAATGAACACTTTTGTCGAGTGTCTGGCTTTAGCAAAGACGAACTTATCGGCCAACCTCATAATATGGTTCGTCATCCTGACATGCCGACCGGCGCCTTTGAGAATTTATGGCAGCACTTGAAGGCCGGAGAGTCGTGGCGAGGGTTGGTGAAAAACCGGTGCAAAAATGGCGATTATTATTGGGTGGATGCCTACGTCACCCCCATTTTCGAGCAGGGGCGTTTAGTGGAGTATCAATCGGTGCGTACGTGCCCAAGCGTCGAACAGGTAGAGCGGGCGGAACGCGTTTATCAGCGCTGGCAGCAAGGGGCATTACGCCGTCAAGATCAAGCGTTAGCGCCTACTTGGTCGTCTAAAATAGTGGGTCTGGCGGTGATATTGGCGGTGGGGTTGGGTGTTGTGCATGATGTGTCATTGAATCCGAATGAACTCTGGTGGAGCCTCTTGGCGCTGTTGACGATCACGGTCGTGGCGTGGCGCGCGACCTATCCTCTGCTGCAACACAAGCACAAAATACAAGGCATGACGCATCCGCTAATGCCGTATCTGTATACGGGACGGCGTGATGAGCTGGCGTGGTTGGATTTTCATCAACAAAAGCAACAAGCCATTTTGCGCGCTGTGTCGGCGCGTATGTCGGTCGGTGTTGGGCAGTTGTATCGCAGCAAAGATCGCACGATGGACTGGATTGATCGATCTGTCACCAGTATCCGTGCTCAGCAAGGCGACATTAATGACATCACTCGTGCATTTGAGGAACTGGCCGTAAGCGTTCGTCGCGTGGGTGAGTCGACACAGAAAACGCACACCTCCACACAAACGGCGGTGTCGTCAGCGAGTGTGTGTCAAACCAATATGGTGGACATGGATCGGGCATTGACCGCACTGACGGACGATTTAGGAACGGCCAAAGACCGTATTGATTCCCTGTCGCAAAAGAGTACCGACATTGGCGTGGTGTTGGATGTGATTTCCGACATCGCCGAACAAACCAACTTATTGGCACTCAATGCCGCGATTGAGGCCGCCCGAGCGGGTGAGGCGGGCCGTGGGTTTGCCGTGGTGGCGGATGAAGTGCGAGGCTTGGCGCAGCGTACGCATGAGTCGACCCAAAAAATTGAGACGATCATTCATGCACTGCAAGGTGAGGCCTCTGCGGTGGTGCAAGTGATTGGTAACGGTGTCGAGCAGGCGTTGAATACCACGCAATTAGCGCACACCTCACAAGCCAGTTTGACGGATACGCTCACGCACATTGAATTGATTGATGAGTGTTCGCGTGATGTGGCTGCGGCAACGGAGCAACAAGCGGTGTTGAGTATCCAGGTGGAGCAACAAGCCGAACGTTTGTTAACACTGGGTTCGGATTCGGTGGCGCACAGTCATCACGCGCATCAAGAAGCGGAGCAATTGGCGCAGCACATCGATCGAGTGCAGTTATTGGCACAGCACTTCTTGGCGATGTTGACGGTTTCGAATTCGAGAGATACCGAGACAAAGAATACGCCGTCCGTTGCTTTTTTGCGTGATGCATCGTCAGGGTAATGTGGTTTTGACTTAGCTCTGAAAATGATCGGTGGGTGGCATTATCGTCTACACTGATTGTATTGACGGAGCACTGTTTGTGAAAGTATCCCTTGTCATATTATTGCTGCTTGTGACGGTTTTGGTGGTTTGGTTTTGGCCAAAACACGAACCGGCTTTGCATTGGGTGGTGTTAACCGAGCAGCAAGGAATGCTGACGCATCGTGATCGAGCAATTTTACACACCATCGAGCAAGACTGGGCTCGTGGGTTGGCCCGCGATCAAGTGCGCATTACCTATGTAGACAGCGCCCTACCGCAACCCTTGTTGGAAAATACGCTGGATCGCATTGAACAAACTCAACCTATCGACATGCTGCTAGGGTGTGGTGATTCGGTGTGTTTGCGTAATGTCATACCGTGGTTGCGCCATAATAAACGTTTTTTGCTATACCCTGCCAGCTCCGAAGGGCTACTGGCCAGTGATTGGGTCGTTCATGTCGGGTTGATGGGCAATCAATTATTGCTCCCTGTCGTGCATTGGTTACAAGCACAACCCATTCGCGATGTGCTCATGGTCGGCAGTAACTCCGCGCGGTCAACAATGCTATTTCGCATGCTCGAAGCGCATGAACGTTGGCAGCAACAACAAATGACGTTTACCACGCTTTTGCTCGATTATGCTGAGCAATTTGATGAACTCGGCGAACAAGTGCTCGAGCGCTTACCCGACGTACTTATCTTGGATGTCTGTGAGTGGATTGATCAGCCACAACGCCAGCGTGCATTGTCGGCTCTGCCGATTCCTATGGTGTCATTGTGTGCGGACCAGCCCATTGATCTGATGTCCGGTGTGTTGGTCGTTCAGCAAATGGATGCAGAGATGAATCCCAGTGTGCTAAACCTATCATCACCGTTAGCGCGCAATATGCATTGGTTAAACCAACAGTTGCAGCAGGCTGTCGAGCAGGGTTTGGTTCATGACGCAGGCGCACTGCGGACATTTTGGGGGTTAAGAAGTGGTTGGCAAAGCACGGGCACAATCACCGTTGATCGCGATTTGCGGGGTACTTGGCAATCGGTGGCCTTAGTTTTACAACAAGGTGAGCGTACGGAACGTGTTTGGCAATCGTCCCATGCGATTCGTCCTCAAGAATTTCCTTCGTCCAATAGCCCCTCGACTTGGTTGCACGATTTAACCATCTATTGGCGCAATGCTGGCGGATTTTGGCGTACCGCTCGAGTGGAGGAATTGTGATGACTCGATTCGCCAACCGATTGCATTTTCGGACATTGCGCGCTCGTATCATGACTTGGTTTATGGTGCTGAGCTTAACGCCAGTCCTACTGTTGGTGCTCATTGGTTTAGGCCATGCGCAAGCACGTATGATCCATGAAATTACGACCGAAACCGAGCAAGAAACGCTGTCATTAGCGCGTGCTATTGATCGGCGCATCGAGCATTCATTAACGGCCGCACAGTTGTTTATGCGTTCGAATGATGTGCGTCAGGCTTTCAGTGCGTTCAATGTCGTGTTTGAACCGGACGATTTGTACTCGATGGCATATCAACAAGCTGAGGATCAGTACTGGCCAGGCTTGTCGTTTTACAGCGAGCGCCAGCAGTTATCTGATTTATTGTTTATTAACGCTCATGGTTTTGTCGTCTTCTCTAGCGCGCAAAGTGAGTTTTATGGGCAACACATCAATACACTCGCGAACGATCTGCATCAAATTCAAAACATTATGGAACGAGTATTGAGTCGTATGGATGCGGTTTTTCAATTAACCCAATCGGAGCTATTTCCGGCGCTGGTGGCGATGCCTGTTGTGCACGAGGGGGCGATTGGTGTGGTGTTGTGGTTGCCTACCGCGGATAACCTAATCGCAGAGGTTTTGCCTAACGTCAGTGCCGAACGACGCGTCAGCATTTTTGGGCATATGAATGGTCAGTTACAGGCATGGCCGTCTGGCGTTCAGCAAGGGGAATCACTTCTTGAGGTAGCGCGTGCGGCGTATCGGGGACGAACCATGTCGCAGGACATGACATTAAACAATACCGACTGGCTTGTCAGTGCACGGCCATTACCCGCCTTAGAAGGGGTGCTGGTGATGCAACGTGATAAACAGGCGGCGTTATTGCCTATCCAACAATTACGTTGGAGTGCCTTAATGGGAACAGCGGCTTTGGTTTTATTATTGAGCTTATTGGCACGTCAAGTCAGTAATGGCGTGACGCGGCCTTTGAATCAATTGGCCAAGCAATTGGCGCGTATTCGCCAAGGTGAGCGTCATGTGCAAATGGATGTGCAGCGCCGTGATGAGCTGGGTAGTCTGGCGCGGCAGTTTAATCAAATGGCGAAATCGCTGCGTACAACACAGTCGCAATTGGTACAGTCAGAAAAAATGGCCTCTATAGGCCATTTGGCCGCGGGTATTGCTCACGAAATTAACAATCCGATGAGCATCGTCACCGCGAATTTCAACATGTTAAAAGAATACTTACAGACCTATAACACCCTAGCGGATTTATTACATCAGTACTTGCAGGCACGACAGGCAAATGATGAAGGAAAAACGCAAACGGTGCTGACTGCTATTCAGTCGTTATCCGAGGCGCAAAACCTTGAATACATCGTGGAAGATGTGAATGACATCGTCAGCGAGTCCAGCCCTGGGTTGGAACGAGTTAGAGTCATCGTTGAAAGCTTGCAAGTCTTTTCTGAGCTTGGTCGGGGTGAAAAACAAGCGATTGATTTGTCGCTATTCATGGGCCATGTCATTTCATTGCTGAACATTCCCAGTGATAGCAAGGTCACTATTCATAAAGACATTCAGCTTAGCCAGCCAGTGTACGTTTGCGAGGCTGAAATGCGAAAAGTGTTTGTCTCTATTTTAGATAATGCGGTTAAGGCATGTCGCGGTCAGGGTGATGTGCGCATTATGGCTCGCCAAAAACAGGGAGTGACGTTGATTGAATGCAAAGACAGTGGCGAAGGAATGGATGAACAGCATGTATCGCGCATCTTCGATCCGTTTTATACCACTCGGCCAGTCGGAGACGGTTTGGGCTTGGGCTTATCCATTGCGCACGCCATTGTGACAGCCCATGGCGGCAATATTTGGGTGGTCAGTCAACTCGGTGAAGGCACACGAGTACGAGTGAGTTTACCTGCGGGTAGCTAAAAACAAATTAAATGACGCAGATTAAATGGTGGGCCTGCTCGGACTTGAACCGAGGACCTTGGCGATAAAGAGTTGAGGCGTGTGCCGCACACGAGCACTAAACGATCAGGATTAAATGGTGGGCCTGCTCGGACTTGAACCGAGGACCTTGGCGATAAAGAGTTGAGGCGTGTGCCGCACACGAGCACTAAACGATCAGGATTAAATGGTGGGCCTGCTCGGACTTGAACCGAGGACCTAACGATTATGAGTCGTGTGCTCTAACCAACTGAGCTACAGGCCCATTTAATCTGCTTAAAGCCTTCGCGGCCATTCAGCGAGCTGCATTATAAAGGCGCTTGCGCTGTCATGCCACCCTTAAACGTGGCTTCACGATGATCATGACGAAGTCGTTAAAAAATAACCCAGCGTCGTTGCCGAGGCTGGGTTATTGGCTTACCGAAAACGCTTATTCGTCAATAAAGCTGCGCAGATGATCTGAGCGACTTGGATGACGCAGTTTACGCAGCGCTTTGGCTTCGATTTGACGAATACGCTCACGCGTTACATCAAACTGTTTGCCGACTTCTTCCAACGTATGGTCGGTGTTCATGTCGATACCAAAACGCATCCGCAGAACTTTCGCTTCACGCGCGGTAAGGCCAGACAGCACTGAACGCGTGGCTTCGGTTAAGCCTTCGTTGGTGGCAGTGTCCATGGGCGACTCAGAGTGGCTGTCTTCGATGAAATCACCCAAGTGCGAATCTTCATCATCACCAATCGGGGTTTCCATTGAGATCGGCTCTTTCGCGATTTTGAGCACTTTACGAATCTTGTCTTCCGGCATTTCCATGCGTTCAGCCAATTCTTCCGGTGTTGGCTCGCGTCCCATTTCTTGCAACATTTGCCGTGAAATACGATTGAGCTTGTTGATCGTTTCGATCATGTGTACCGGAATACGGATGGTACGTGCTTGGTCGGCAATCGAACGCGTAATGGCTTGGCGAATCCACCATGTGGCGTAAGTCGAAAATTTGTAACCACGACGATATTCGAATTTATCAACGGCTTTCATGAGGCCGATGTTGCCTTCTTGAATCAGGTCGAGGAATTGCAAACCACGGTTGGTGTACTTTTTCGCAATGGAGATCACCAGACGTAAGTTGGCTTCAACCATTTCTTTTTTGGCGCGACGAGCGCGGGCTTCGCCAATGGAGACGCGACGGTTAACTTCTTTAATTTCAGGAATCGTTAAACCAACGCGATCTTCAATGGTGCGTATTTTCTTTTGCGCACGGAATAGGTCAAAGCGATAGGTATCCAGTTTATCGGAATACTTATGGCCGCCGTCAATCAGATCTTGGATCCACTGATTGTTGGTTTCATTGCCTTGAAAGCCTTTAATGAAGTCTTTGCGATCCATGCCGCTTTTACGCGTCATGAGTAGCATGATTTGGCGTTCTTGGGTACGAATGTTGTCCAAGGTATCGCGCGCTTCATTCACCAATTGATCAAAGTATTTTGGTGTGAGCTTGATGGGGGCAAACACGGCACCCAATGCGGCCAGCGCTTCTTCGGCAGCTTGGCTTTGGCGGCCATGCTGTTTGATGGCGGCTTCGACGACGGCATTGGCGCTAACAATTTCTTCGAAACGACGTACTACTTCGGCCATGTCGATGCCGCTGTCTTCTGCAGTGTCGTCATCGTCACTGTCGTCATCGCCATCGACGGCATCATCGGTGCTGGCTTCGGCTTCGGCTTGTGGGCCGGACTGCGGGCCAGGCTCAGGGTCAACATCGGATGGATCAATAAAGCCACTGAAGATGTCACCGACGCGGTTCGGGTCTTCTTCGGCTTCTTTGAATGCATTCAATACAATATTAACGGCACCAGGGTAGTAAGCCAGTGCTGACATGACTTCACGGATGCCTTCTTCGATGCGCTTGGCGATGACAATTTCGCCTTCGCGCGTGAGCAGTTCAACCGTACCCATTTCACGCATGTACATGCGTACGGGGTCGGTGGTGCGACCAATGTCGGATTCAACCGCAGCCAATGCAGCGGCGGCTTCTTCAGCCGCGGCATCATCGGCCGTGTCGACAAACAACGAGTCACCATCTGGGGCAACTTCGGACACGGGAATACCGATGTCATTGATCATGCGGATGATGTCTTCAACCTGATCTGGGTTGGCAATATCATCGGGTAAGTGATCGTTCACTTGCGCGTGGGTAAGGTAGCCTTGCTCTTTACCTTTTGCGATCAGTTCTTTAAGACGGGATTGTTGGGAGTTCGCTGACATAGAAGCCCTGTGTTCCGTGTTTTAAGGCGGAAGAAAAACGCCAAAGTATAACTTTTAACCGCACGTTAGGCCAGTCATGGCGGCGATTGTTCCAGACTTTATGCAAGTTTGTCTGCGGTCATGGTTTGTCGTCGCTGTTGTTCCGTGTGTTACACGGTGGCTGTCACGGCTGTACCTACTTCAACATCGTCAGCAAGGTCAGGTGCGTGGGGATCAGTGGCTCAATGGCGCGTTGGCTGATCGCTGCCGCTTTGGCATGGTCACGCGAGCTGCTGCATTGCTGCAGTCGGATGCGTTTATGAGCAACCGATGACGGTGATGGCTCATAAATGTTGAACGTGCTGCAAATATAGGGGCGGATATTGAAATTTCAAGGGCTAGCGATAAATTGCAGTCCGTTTTTTTTGTCGTTGGTGTTGTTGGCGTTTCAGTTCGTTGAAGCGTTGCTGTTCTTCCCGTGTTAATTTCTCGCGGGCGATGATGCGTTGCTGCAATGCCTGCAGTTCACGCTCATATTGACGATCGTCCATGCGTTGCAGGGTATCTTGCAAGTCACTGGCTGTGGGTAGAATGCGTTGCTGGCTGCCTTGTTCGGCCAGTTGGCGTAATTCCGCTTGGTACGGGGAGGCGGTCCATTGAATCAGTAAACCAATGCTGTTGATTTGTGGATCGTGTTGTAGTTTACGAATCACTTCGAGCAACAACCGTTCGTATTCGGTTTCGGGGTCGCTGCTGGGCAAGGTGAGGGAGGCGGCTAAGGCGGGTTGAGTCACAATGGCCAGAAGTGCGCGCTGAACGGGTTCGAGCAGTGGATTGGTCGCGTGTGTCGACTCGTCGTCGTGCTGATATACATCATCCGCGGTGTCATAAACGGGTGCAATGAGGTGTGCTGATTGGAAAGCCGGTTCGGAGTGGTCGTTGGCGTTGTTGGCGGAGCGGCTTTCGCTGGCTTTGCTGTGATTGGCTTCTAGCTTGGCCAACGCGTGGCTATCGAGTCCCGTTTCTTCTTTCAGTTTTTTCCGCATCAATTCTCGCAGCATGCCATGTGGCAGTTGATTGATTAATGGAGCGGCCAACTGATCAAAGCGTGCCTTGCCATCGAGTGTGTCGATGTCGACTTGTTGCTTTACATGGTCGAATAAAAATTCGGGCAAGTGGGTCGATTCATCAAGCCGTTGCTCGAATGCGGTTTTCCCTTCTTTTTGTACGAGGCTATCGGGGTCTTCGCCATCGGGTAAAAATAAAAACCGTGCTTGTAAGCCGTCTTCCAATAGGGGGAGCACGGTTTCCATTGCCCGTGCTGCGGCGTTTCGTCCCGCGTTGTCGCCGTCGAAGCAGAAGATGACTTCGGGCACCATTTTGAATAATCGCCGAATGTGATGCTCGCTGGTGGCGGTACCGAGGGTGGCGGTGGCGTAGTGAATGCCATGCTCGGCTAAGGCCACGACATCCATATAGCCTTCAACAATCATCATGCGTGTCAATTTTTGCCGTATTTTTCGTGCTTCGTACAGGCCGTAGAGTTCTCGACCTTTTTGGAATATGGGTGTTTCCGGTGAGTTAAGGTATTTGGGCTTTTCGTCACCAAATACGCGTCCGCCGAACGCAATCACACGCCCGCGTGTGTCTCGAATGGGAAACATGATGCGATCGCGGAAGCGGTCGTAGCTACGGCCATCCTCTTTTTCGATCAGCATGCCACAGGCGATGAGCTGTTGACGGATGGTTTTGTCGTGTTCAGCGCCCAGTGCCTGTTGCAGATTGTCCCAACCCGGGGGGGCATAACCAATACCAAAAAACTTGGCCGCTTTGCCCGATAAACCACGTTGTTTGAGGTAGTCGATGGCTTTTCGGCTGTGTTCATGCTGGCGCAGCATGTTTTGAAAAAACTCGTTGGCGCGCTGCATTTGCTCGAAGAGCGGCTGGTGCTGTTGTTCTTGTCGTGCTTCAAAACTGACTTGTTCGCGCGGCACGTCGAGACCGGCTTGGCTGGCCAGTTTTTCTACGGCATCGGGAAAGCTTAAGCCATCAAACTCCATCACGAATTTGAGTGCGCTGCCGGATGCGCCGCAGCCAAAGCAGTAATAAAACTGTTTACTGGGGCTGACGGTAAACGAGGGGGTGTTTTCGTTGTGGAAAGGGCAACAAGCTGAGTAGTTTTTGCCGGTTTTTTTGAGCTTAACGCGACTATCGACGACGTCGATCACATCGACGCGTGCCAGTAGGTCATCGATAAAGGACTGTGGTATCCGTCCTGCCATAGTCTGTCTCTTGGCAACGTGCTCAAATAGGAATGTGCTATGCGTTTCTGCAAGTAACGACAAAAGCGCCGCCAGTGAACTGGCGGCGCTTTGTAGCCGATCGAAAAAAGCCAGGCAGATCGTATTCGCTTAGGCGTTACGATTTGCCAGTTGCGACTTCACCAGTTGACTGATCTGTGCCATATCGGCACGACCTTGCACCTGTGGTTTTAGGATGCCCATAACGTTACCCATGTCCTGCATACCTGCAGCACCGGATTGTGCAATAGCATCAGCCACCAGTTGGGCCAACTCTTCTTCGCTTAAGGCTTCTGGTAAGAAGGCTTGCAATACGTCAATTTCGTATTGCTCTACTTCAACCAGATCATCACGACCCGCGGCCGCATATTGGCTGATCGAGTCACGACGTTGTTTCGTCATTTTATCCAGAATGGCCAGAGCGCGAGCGTCATCGATGTCGATTCGCTCATCCACTTCTACGCGTTTGAATTCGGCTGTGATCAGTCGCAGCGCATTCAAACGGGGCTTGTCTTTGGCACGCATTGCCTCTTTGACGGCTTCTTTAATGCTGGAAACCAGAGCGCTCATATCGTTACCTTTTCGTTATTCTGAATACAAATGTGTACTGATTAGTACAAACGAACCATTTTGCGCTGTTCGCGCTGTACTTTTTTCAAGTGACGCTTAACAGCGGCGGCTGCTTTGCGCTTGCGGATCCAAGTTGGCTTCTCGTAGTGTTCGCGACGACGTACTTCTGACAGTACACCGGCTTTTTCGCAAGAGCGCTTGAAACGACGCAATGCTACGTCAAATGGTTCGTTTTCTTTAATTTTTACAGCTGGCATCCAATCACCTACGTATTTAACGGATTTGATTACGGGGCAAACCACTACCCCAGTTAGAGGGGCGGCATTCTAATGCCTTTACGGCGGGAATGCAAAACCTCCGCATAGATTTTACACTCTTTGGGCAGTATCATGGCCGTCCTTGCCATTTTCGGGGTCTGTTATGCGGGTGTTAGGGCTGGAAACGTCGTGCGATGAAACAGGAATCGCCGTGTACGACAGCGAACAAGGTTTGTTGGCGCATCGTATTTATTCGCAAATTGCGGTGCACGCCGAGTACGGTGGTGTGGTGCCGGAATTGGCGTCACGCGATCACATTCGCAAAGCGGTGCCGCTGATTAAAGAGGTGTTGGCGGATGCCAATATGACGCTCGCCGATCTGGATGGCGTGGCATTTACCCGTGGTCCAGGCTTAGTTGGCGCTTTACTGGTTGGCGCGTGTTTAGGGCGCAGTTTGGCATGGGCTCTCGATATTCCAGCCATTGGTGTGCATCATATGGAAGGGCATTTGCTGGCCCCGATGCTGGAAGCCGACGCGCCGGAATTTCCCTTTGTTGCCTTGCTGGTCTCAGGTGGCCATACACAACTGGTACAAGTGGATGGTATCGGACGTTATACCTTGTTGGGTGAATCCATCGACGATGCCGCTGGTGAGGCCTTTGATAAAGCGGCCAAAATGATGGGGCTGCCGTATCCGGGTGGGCCGTATTTGGCGCGACTGGCAGAGCAGGGCGATGCGCAGCGTTTCCGTTTTCCTCGCCCCATGACCGATCGCCCTGGATTGGATTTCAGTTTCAGTGGTCTGAAAACGGCCACCCGCACCACCATTTTAGCGTGTGCAAACGACGGCGTTTTGGCGAAGCAAGATCAAGCGGACATTGCCGCCGGTTTTCAGCAAGCGGTGGTGGATACCTTGGTCATTAAGTGCAAGCGGGCATTGCAACAGACGGGTTTAACGCGACTGATCATTGCCGGTGGCGTTGGTGCGAACCGTGAGCTGCGTAGCAAATTGAAAGCGGCGGTCGAAGGTTTGGGTGGACAGGTGTTTTATCCGCGCCCTGAGTTATGTACAGACAATGGTGCCATGATCGCTTACGCGGGTACTCAGCGGCTGTTAGCCGGTGAGTGCGAACCCTTGGCCGTGGCGGCGGTGCCGCGTTGGCCCATGGACTCTCTGGCGGCCATCGAACCGATGGAGTCGGTTCATGGATAAGGTGTTTATTGATGGCCTGCAAGTCGACGCCATCATTGGTGTCTTCGATTGGGAAAAACAGGTTCATCAGCCATTGATTTTTGATTTGGCGATGGCTTGGGATATTCGCATGGCCGCCGCCACCGACGACTTAGTGCATGCGTTGAATTACCAAGCCGTGACGGAGTTTGTTGAACGTTTTGTGCGTGAACAGCATTTTCAGTTGTTGGAATCGTTGTTGGAGCGTTTGGCGGAACAGCTACGGCAGGAATTTGGTATGCCGTGGATTTCCATTCGTGTGACTAAGCCTGCCGTCGTGCCACAAGCACGTGCCGTGGGGTTGTATATCGAGCGGGGCGATGCGCCGCTAATGAGTCGGCGCTGATGGCTTTGGTGTATTTGGGGCTGGGTTCGAATATTGAGCCGGAGCGCAATTTAACACTGGGTTTGCAGCGTTTGCGGCGCGATTTTATCGTGTTGGCCGAATCGCCATGGTATGCCTCGCCCGCGTTGGGGTTTGATGGTCCCGATTTCATTAATCTCGTCATTGCGGTGCAGGTCGATTGCGATGTCGAGTCCTTGTATCAACAACTCAAAGTGCTCGAAACGGAGTTTGGTCGTCCGGCTCAGGCAGAAAAATACTCATCTCGTGCGCTGGATATTGATATTTTGTTGTTTGATCAACGAGTAGGTGAGTGGCCAGGTATGGTGCTGCCTCGACCGGATATTTGGCAATGTGCGTTTGTGTTAAAACCCCTGCTGGACATCGCCCCGGATGCGATCTGTCCCTTGCGTAAACAACCATTAATAGAGGATTGGCCTGCGCTTTCGCATCAACCATTATCGCTCTGTTTGCCTATGGTTGCGCCAGTTCTGTAAATGTTTGGCACGCGCTTGATCCAGTGCATGGCGAATGGCGGCACCTTGAAAACCCTCTGCAATCATCATTTTGGCATCGATTGTCAGTGCTTGCTGGTACGCTTGGCGCACATAATCGGCTTGCGGGTAGGGTGCTTGTTCTAACCCTGTTCGTCCATGACTGTCGGCTTCACATACCTGCAAAAACTGTTCTAACCGTTCTGGTTTGCGCCACACGTCCAATTTATTCAATAGATTGAGCAGCGTTTCTCCGCGCAATTCGAAGGCACGATGAACGTGCGTGTGAAATTCGCTGGCCAGCAGTGCCAGTTGCTGCGCCTCTTTCGGAACTTTTAAGCGCTGAGCCAGCTGCTTTAGCGGTTTTAATCCCCGTTTTTCATGACCAATATGACGTGGCCAGTGGTCTTTTGGGGTTAATCCTTTGCCTAAATCATGCACCAGTGCTGCCCAGCGCACCGATACATCGTTGCTGACTAAGCACGCAGCACGCAAACTGAGTAAGGCGTGAAGGCCACAATCAATTTCGGGGTGATGTTGTTCCGGTTGTGGCACGCCAAACAACGCCTGTAATTCAGGAAACCAAACCGCTAAAGCGCCACAGCGATGCAAAACATCGAAATAGACATCGGCGTGATCTTCACCCAAGGCGCGTTGTGTTTCTTGCCAGACGCGTTCGGCAACAAGGTGATCGAGGTCACCTTGCTGGCTCATGTTCGTCATTAAGGTGAGTGTTTCATCGGCAATGGTAAATCCCAATGGCGCAAAACGGGCAGCAAATCGCGCCACGCGCAATACCCGTAATGGGTCTTCACTGAAGGCGGGGGAAACATGGCGTAAAACACGTTGCTCAAGGTCTGCGCGACCACCGTAGGGGTCGACCAGAGTGCCGTCGTCGCTCATCGCCATGGCATTGATGGTGAGGTCACGGCGCAGCAAGTCTTGTTCAAGGGTCACGCTGGCATCAAACGCCACGACAAATCCCTGATAACCGTGCCCTTGCTTACGCTCGGTGCGTGCTAGGGCGTATTCTTCGTGGGTTTTGGGGTGTAAAAAAACAGGAAAATCTGCGCCCACTTGTTCGTAGCCAAGCGCCAACATGGTTGCTGGGGTCGCACCGACCACCACCCAATCGTGATCGTGTGCGGTTCGGCCCAGTAATCGATCACGAACGGCACCACCGACGAGATACGTTTGCATGTTGCTTGTTTTCCTCTTTCCGTCGCCAAAAAAAACGCCATACCGTACTGGTATGGCGTTGAGTGTAAGGCGTTTTGACTAAGCGGTCGAATTAGAAGTAAAAACCGGTTTCCAGCGCGATACCGGCTTCTTTTTCAACATCGCTGGGATTCACCATGGCGGCGATATCGATGTGCAAGCCGAACGGTGATATACCGATACCGGCCGATACCACGCTTTGATCGCTGGCGCTCAAGTTGGTGCGATAACCCACGCGCAGTTGCAGCGAACGGAAGACATCAAACTCGGCACCAATGGCGGCGTATTGGGTGGCACTTTCAAACGCCACCGAATCGTTTTCGACCAAGTCGAGGTCAAAAGCCACACTGGTCCAATCACCGTTGTAGGCAACCCCTGCGCGGAATTGAGGGGCCAGTGATACGGTGCCACCTTTTAGGCGATAAGGTACGCCAGTCGCTATGCCATCACTGTTTTTAGGTGTGACCCACACATCCGCATAATCGTAATCGCCGCCTAGCAAATTTTTGCCTACAACACCCACCATCCATTTGTCACTTTCGCCGAATCGATATGAGGCACCAATGTCAAGATTGAAGCTGCTGTAATCTTTTCGGGAGTCTTCCACGGTGTCGCTATCGACTTCGTCAAAGCTATCGATTTCGTCGGCATAGTGGAACGTCGAGATTTTCTGTAATTTGGGTGTGATGCCAATGGCCACTTTCTCGCCCTTGATGTCAAACTCACGTGAAAATGACACAGCAAAATCAACCACACTGACGGCGACTACTTGTAGTGTTGATGTTAAATTTGGGTCTTCGCCAACAAATTCACCTTCAATAAATATATCGAATTGCGAACCATCATCCAAAATAACGCTGTTGTTGTACGTTTCCAGATTTGTTAAGGATGTTTCGGCATTCGTGAGTGCCGTATTCAATTGATTCGCTTTTACGGTCGGATCGCTTTCGCTTTCAACAATGCCGAGCGCTGTGGTCAGTGCATTACTGGTATTCGTCACCTGTGTTACGTAATCCAGTGCCGCTTCAGGGTAAGCGTTGAGTAAGTTAAGGTCGCCGCGACTAAAGTTTGCACGAGCCGAGATATTGGCATTACCTTGAATGGAGAACGCAGTAGCGAAGCGCTTGCTAGGAATCGCAATGGCACCGCCAGCGCCTAGCCGTGCGCTTAATGGGCTGCCTGAAATGCCGCCTAAAGAGCGCGTCAAATCACTAACAGAGCTGTTAAGAGCCCCCAAGTTGGTTTGCGTATCAGTCAATGCCGTATTGACATTGGTGTTGGCTGCTTGAAGGGCGCTTAGGCTACCAGAAATATCGCTTGCATCGACTTCGTCGATGGCATCATTCAGGTCATCCAACGCGTTATTTAGGTTATCCAAACTGGTATTCAAACCGGTTAAGTTGACATCACCATCAATGGCGCGTTCGAAGGCAGGGAAAATGTCATCGCTGATCAGTTCCGCCTCGTTAATAAGCTCTTTCTCGTCGGCTACCGTTACCCCGATTTGCGGGAATAAAATGGCGAAATCATCGTTGTCACGCGCTTGTGATAACAATGACGGGTTGTAAGCGGGTGCGTGGGCTAAGCGAGCACTTGCTACGCCGGTGTTACCCATGGCTAAACCACGAGCATCCATCGGTAGAAAGGGTGCGGCCATTAAGCTAGGGCTAGTGGCGGCGGCAATGGCAAGTGTGAGTAAGGAGCGTTTCATCATGGCGGCAATCCTGTCTTCGAGTGATGAGTGTTCAACGCAACACGGCATTGCAAGGCAGCGTTGAAAAAGTTCCCTTTATATTAGCGCTTTTTTGCAACATTGCCTCTTACCGAGCCTCCTAGCTCGATAAAAATACCGGACAAACAGGACGACGAATCGCGTTTTGTCATTAAATATTCTGCCGAACTGGCCGATAGCCATTTCAGATTTGTCCTTGTTGCTTGGAGATTGATTATGAAATGGCCGATTATTGGTGCGTTTGCTGGCACGGCGGTATTGATGGCATCGGGCTGCAGTAGTACGTATTTGCAAGACACCGATTTAGAGCAGTCGGGCGCGTATTTGAAGCCAGTACAGCAGGAAGTCGATCCTGTGGCCCCTATGACGTTGCGTGTGGTGGGTTACGGTGCACCAAGTACGGATGGTAATCAAACTGCTGTGCAGCGACGTTTATTGGCCATGCGCGCCTCTAAAATGGATGCGTATCGTTCGATGGCCGAGCGGGTGTACGGTACGTCGGTCTCGGGTTCGACCACGGTGCGCGATATGGTGCTACAAAATGATCGTTTCCGTACTTACGTTGAAACGTACATGCACGGTGCGCGTGTGGTCAGTACCGACGTGATGCCCGATGGCAGTGTTGAGACCATTCTGGAAATGACCATCGATCAGGGTTTCCGTAATTGTTTACAAACCTCGGATAACCAGCGCTTTAATGTGGATTGTCGGACGTCATTAACCGCGGGTGGGCCAAATCCCATGATGAGCAGTCAACGTCAACGCGTTCAGAATGAAGCGGCGGCGCCAGATACGGGTTTTTATTTCATTGAATAATCACCGACACGATAGAGGAATACGATCATGATGCAACGATTACTGATGAGTCTTCTCATGATGGTTTTGTCGTTACCGGTGATGGTGCAGGCGATTACCGTTGAAGTGACGGGTCGAGCTTCTATTGTTGGGGCTGTGTCGTATGCCCGTCAGCAAGCCTTAGAGGATGCGATGCGCCAAGCCAGTTTGCGTGCCGGTGCGCAAGTCAGCTCGATGCAGTTAATGGATAAGGGTGTGATCGAGCAAGATCGAGTGCGTGTGCAGTCGATGGCATCGTTGCGCAATGTCGAAGTGTTGTGGGAAACACAGCATGAGGGCGTTTACCAAGTGGCGATTCGAGCCGATGTGAGTCCACAGTCGATGTGTCCTGACAGCACGCAACGTTACCGCAAAGCCATTGCGGTTGCGGGTTTTGGTTTGGCCGAGCCGATGCAAGCATCCATTGGTCAGCTGCAAAATGTCGAACGTGCTCTTCCGCGTGTTTTGGTGAACAGTTTGAATAACCGTGGCGCGTTGCATGCACTGGATGCGACGCAAATCAGTGTGTATCAAAACCCTCGTCGTGCGCCATCGACGGAGACTGCACAGCAGCGTTTAACCACCTCGGTCGCCTTAGCCACTCAGCTCGGTGCGCAATACGTGGTGTCGGGCGTGGTGCGTGATTTGGCGATGGTGGGTGACAGTTATCCGTATCGCGCGCAACCAACGGGGTGGCGTGATCGTTTGGGTATCCCTCAGGCGCGTGATCGTCAATTTGTATTGGATGTGTTTGTTCACGATGGTTTGAGTGGGGCGCTATTATTTCAGCGCAGTTATGCCACGCAAGGACGCTGGACACCGGCACGGCAAGAAACGGTCGCGTTCGCCAGCCCACAGTTTTGGCAAACACCGTATGGCGAGCAAGTGCGAGGTACGTTATCGACGGTGATTGATGACATTGATGAAGTACTGCGTTGTCAGCCCTTTATGGCGCGCATTGTCAAAGCGCAAGGACGCCGTTTGCACATTGAAGCCAGCGCGGGCGCAGGAATACGTCCTGGCGATACGTTTAAAGTGTATCGCACCGGTACGTTTTATAATTTGGATTTGGATCCGAGAACCGAATTGACCGACATGGCGACCGAAGTGACGATTCGTCAGGTGCAGCCGCAATTTGTCATTGCTGAAATGGATTTACCGGCCGAGCATTTGTCCATTCAGCGCGATGATATGGTCATTGCTTGGTAATTCAGCCCGTGGTCAGCCTTGTTCGCACAATTCTGGGCAGGCAAGGCGCCAGCGTTCAAAACCGCCATCCAAACTGTATACCTTCGTTAACCCTTGTGCGGCTAAAAACTGCGCGGCACCTTGGCTAGAATTGCCATGATAGCAGCAGACGACGACGGCTTGCTGCGGATCTTGTGCGGCTAAAAACGCTTGAATGTTGTCGTTATCCAATCGTTGCGCGTGTTGAATGTGGCTTTCTTGGAAGCTACGCGGGTCGCGAATATCGACAATGGTCACTGGTTCTTGTTGTTGCAGTTCTTTCACACCGGCAATGGTGATGTGTTCAAATGTACTCATAATGAAGAACCCTTCGGGGATAATAATAAATGTGAACGAGTGGCCGGCACACGAAACCATTGCTGATCGTCTAGGCGTAACGCCGACAAGTGACCACCCCAAACGCAACCGGTATCCAACGCAAAAATACCGTCGTGCGAGACGTGCCCTTCCAGTGCGGCCCAATGCCCAAATAACAGGCGCATTTTGCGTTGCTGACTGCCTTTATCGTCAAACCAAGGGTAGTAGCCTGCCGGTGCTTGATCAAGCCCTTCTTTGCTGACCAAATCGAGTTCTTGTTTCGCATTAATGAAGCGCATGCGCGTTAAGTAATTCACAATAACGCGGTAGCGATCTTGCCCTGTCAGGCGTTTGTGCCATTGGTTGGGCTGGTTGCCGTACATGCTTTGAAAAAAGGCGGTGTGGTCGTTGCCTTGCAGTGCGGTTTCTACTTCGTGTGCCAGACGTTGTGTTTTGCGGATCGACCAATGGGGTGGAATACCCGCATGGCTCATGCACCAGCGTCGTGTTGGATCGACATGAACGAGCGGTTGATGACGCAACCAGTCCATCAACTCCGCCGCATCGGGGGCGTTGAGCACGTCTTGAACGGTGTCATTACGTTTTGCTGGGGTGTCGGTGTAATAAAGCGCGAGTAAGTGCAAATCGTGGTTACCCAACACGGTGATGGCGCGATGCCCCAGCTGACGAACAAAACGCAAGACCGCGAGCGAATCAGGGCCACGGTTGACCAGATCACCGGCAAACCATAAGTGATCTTGCGTCGGGTCGAATGCGATGGTATTCAGCAGTTGCTGTAACTCACTAAAGCAGCCCTGTACATCACCAATGGCATACGTTGCCATATCAGTTCAGCGCGTTGGGAGTGGCGAGCGTGAAGACGGGGATGGTGGCATGAAAGAGATCGCCTTCATCGGTTTGCATCACGTAGTAACCACGCATGCTGCCTACTCGGGTAGCGAGTACGCAGCCGGATGTGTAGTGAAAATCAGCACCGGGCTCAATACGTGGCTGTTCACCCACCACACCTTCCCCCATCACTTCTTGTATGTCGCCATTGCCGTTGGCAATGAACCAATGGCGGCGGCGAAGTGTGGCGGCTTGTTCGCCACGATTTTCGATACGAATGTGGTAAGCAAAAACATAGCGCTGCTGTTCGGGCAGCGATTGCTCCTGCAAATAGTCAGTACGAATCGTAACCTCAATGCTGTCTTCGATCGACATATCATTCATCCTGAGAAGCGAAACCGTCGAGAGTGGCTTGTTGTTCAATATCATACACAGCGTCGGCAATGCGTACATATTGTTCCAGCGTAATCCGCTCAGGACGTAATGTGACGTCAATGCCAATGGCGCCGAGTTGTTCGGCATCAATGGTATTCTTGAGGGTGTTACGTAAGGTTTTGCGGCGCATGCTGAACGCCTCACGAACCACGCGCTCCAGTGTTTTTGGATCTTTGGCCGGAAAAGGCAATGTTTCATGTGGAATCAAGCGTACGATGGCGGAATCCACTTTCGGCGGTGGATTGAATGAACCTGGCCCCACAATAAACAACGGCTCCACACGACAATGGTACTGCGCCATGATGCCTAAGCGACCGTAATCGGACGAACCGGGTCCCGCCGCTAAACGCTCCACCACTTCTTTCTGCAACATAAAGTGCATATCACGCACTACGTGACGGTGGCTCAGTAAGTGGAAAATCAGTGGCGTCGAAATGTTGTATGGTAGGTTGCCGACAATGCGAATCGGGTTGCCTTCTTGTACTAATTGGTTGAAATCAAATTTCAGGGCATCGCCTTCGTGAATGACAAAGTCGGGGTAGTTGAAAAATTTCGTACGCAAAATAGGGATCAAGTCTCGATCCAACTCGACCACATTAAGACGCCCTGTGGCTTCAAGTAATGGCTCAGTAATGGCCCCCATGCCGGGCCCAATTTCAACCAAAATGTCTGTGTTTTTCGGATGAATGGCTCGTACGATTTTATCAATCACGTGATGGTCGTGTAAAAAGTTTTGACCAAAGCGTTTGCGGGCTTTATGGCCTTTGCCTGCGGGCTGGTGGTCGTGACTGTTACGGTGTTTGCTCATGATTGGGTTGCCATTTGTGTTGCGACATCAATGGCCGTTAGCAAGCTACCACAATCGGCGTGACCGCTGCCAGCCAGATCAAGTGCAGTGCCATGATCGACAGATGTACGAATAATAGGGAGGCCAAGAGTAATGTTGGCGGCGCGGCCAAAGCCATGAAATTTGAGTACCGGGAGACCTTGGTCATGGTACATCGCCAGCGTGGCATCGGCGTGCTGTAAATGTTTTGGGGTGTACAGGGTGTCGGCCGGTAAGGGGCCGATCAGGTTGATGCCTTCCTCTCTCAGTGACTGCAGCGTAGGTTCGATAATGTCGAGCTCTTCTCGCCCTAAATGACCGTCTTCGCCAGCATGTGGATTCAAACCGGCGACTAAAATACGCGGTGTGGCTAAGCCAAAAAAATGCACCAAATCGTGATGAAGAATACGCACAACACGACGAATTCGGTCTGGTGTTATGGCGTCTGCGACGTCGCGGAGAGGTAAGTGCGTCGTCACCAAAGCAACCCGTAAATCGGTGGTGGCCAGCATCATAACCACTTCTTCAACACCACAATAATCACGAAAGTACTCGGTGTGACCACTGAACTGAACGCCTGCTTCGTTGATGATGCCTTTATGCACTGGGGCCGTGACGATACCGTCCCAGTGTTGATCTAGGCACCCTTGTGCGGCAATGCGCAGCGTCTCTAGTATATATGGGCTATTGCTTGGGTTGAGTTGACCGGCACTGGCGGTTTGGTGGAGTTTGACCGCGTGTACCCATAACTCACCTTGTTGACTGGCTTGTCGAGGTTGAGCGGGATCGAACGCTCGCACGACCAAGGGCAGGTTGAGTTGTTGGGCGCGTTGCGTGAGTAACTCTGGATCGGCAATGACGATGAGTTGCTGTGCGTGTGTTTGTTGTGCAATTTGCACGCACAAATCTGGGCCAATGCCCGCAGGCTCGCCCGCGGTGATGGCAAGTCGAGCAAGACTCATTGGCGTTCCTTTACGTCAACGTAGGCTTCGGCGCGAATTTTTCGTAGCCAAATGGGGAGTTCTTCTTCAAAACGACGTGAGTACAGCATTTGTCGAATTTGGTTGCGTTGTAACTCAACACCAATGTCGGTTTCTCGGCGATCTTCTACCGTTAGGATGTGCCAGCCGAATTGACTTTGAAAGGGTTCGCTGAGGGTGTTGTTGGCGGTGCGTTGCATCGTCTGATCAAACTCGGGCACCATGTCGCCAGGGTTAACCCAGCCTAGGTCTCCTCCTTGACTGCCACTGCCGGGGTCATCGCTGTGTTCACGAGCGAGGTCGGCAAACGCTTCCCCGGCTTGTAAGCGCTGATGCAGCATCTGAATCAACTGCTGACTTTGTTGTTCATCACGCAATTCGTTGGGCTGAAGCAAAATATGACGGACCTTGGTTTGTGTGATGATTTGGGTAGCGCCACCGCGCTTGTCCAGCAAGGTTACGATGTGGAAACCGCCACTGCTGCTGATTGGGTCGGAGATTTCACCGACGGCTAATTGCGTGGCGATAGGGGCAAATAGACTGGGTAATTGAGCTTCTTTACGCCAGCCTAAGTCGCCACCTTCGAGTGCATTGCGCGCATTGGAGTTGGCAATGGCGACTTGTTTGAAATCGGCGCCGGCTCGGAGTTGTTGAACCAGCGTGTTGGCTTTATTTTGCGCATTGCGAATGTCGCTGGCACTGGCGTTTTCTGGGGTGGCAATCAAAATATGAGCGAGATTGTATTCTGCGGATGATGCCATGCGGCCAAGATCGGACGCTAAGAAGTAGTCGACGTCTTGATCGGTGATTTGAATGCGCTCACCCACTTGAAAACGTTGTACTCGACTGATGCGCATTTCTGTACGAATTTGCTCGCGCGCCATTTGGAATGAGGTACCTTCCGCTTCCATGGCTTGTTGAAATTGAGGCAGGCTCATGTCGTTTTGCAGAGCTATCCGCTCGAGCGCGTCATTGAGCTGTGCTTCGCTGATGCGAATACCGCCACGATCGGCCATTTGCAGTTGAATGCTTTCGATGATCATACGTTCCAGCACTTGGTCGCGCAGGAGCGCATCGTTTGGCAGTGTATTGCCTCGATTTTGGCGTTTGATCATCTCGATTCGCTGCTGCAATTCACTGTGTAAGATGATGTCATCATCCACTTGTGCGACGACGAAATCGAGCTGCTGAAGTTGAGCATGGGCGCTGAATGCGAGACAGCAACTTAGAAAAATTGTGGTGATGCGTTGTTTAATAGTCATGATATTGCCGTCTTGAGTATCCATTTATGCCGTCGTTAATCAGTGCGTCGGTGCCGCTGCCAAATGTGCCTAATCCTTTCAGTTGAATGCTGAGCATAAAACCATAGCGCTTTTTGGTGCTGAATTCGGCGTCGGTGCTGGTGTCTGGGCTTGAGTTTTCTCGGTATACCAATTGCGCTCGCCAACAACAGTTTTGGTATTCGACGCCCGCAAGGGATTCTAGCACAGGGCTGAGTGGACGTCGGCTACCACTGGCGTAGCTATTACGATCGCGTAACTGACGACCAACAATGGCCCAGCGTTCGTCCAGCGCCCAAAAGAATCCCATGTCTACTTGACGTGTCTGTACATCAAATCGTTCCGTTGTTTCGTTGTATTGCTGCAAGGTTTCAAAGGCGAGATTGAACATGCGATTGTTATCGCCTTCGTAACGTACGCCATAACGGCGTTGTTTGGCGTAATCTTGATAGCTGTCCCACTCTAATGTGCCATAGGCTTGCCAGCGGTTGTTTGGCGTGAGTTCTATTTCGCCAAGGGTGCTGGAGACACTGGTTTGATCACTGTTGGGCGTATTGCTCTGATGCAGTTGAACGCGACGGTCACGGTGGTATTGGATGCGACCAATACTGGCACGCAGTTGTTCTAAACCGTCATCACGAATAAAGCGGGTGGTGACACCAACACTGATTTGATCGAGGTCTGCCAGTCGATCGTTACCGCTAAAACGATCACCAATAAATAAGCTGCCATAGGTGACGGTGGTGCGCGCGCTGTCAAAATTAGGAATGCGTTCTTGGTTGGCTAAATAGGGGCTTTTTACCCAATACACTCTTGGCTCTAGCGTTTGTAGATACGCTTGCTGGAAGAGCTGAAATGGACGATCAAAAAACAAACCGGCATCGAGTGAATAGCGTGCCACGCCTTGGTCGATGACCTCGTCGGCGGCGTTATCGGTGGCAAGAAATGCAACATCATCATTGTTGAGTCGATAGGAACGGTGACGATATTCGAGTTGTGGTGTGACAAAACCAAACGGCCAACGTTGCGGGTACGACAGTGAGGTATCGGACACCAAACGCTCGCCATTCCAGGCCGATAGGCCAGAGAGTTGTTGTTCGTTACCATTGATTCGAGCTTCTTGTTCTCGCGTAAAACGCGTGATTTGCCACGTTTGTTGCAGTTGCCAGTCGTTGATGCGAGTAGGGCGGTAGCTCAGCTGCAATTGTGGCAAACGCTGATAAGGACGATTTCGTAAGGCAATATCTGGATCAATGGTTTGGTAGCCCTCGGCTAAGACATCGAACGCCCAGTTTTGTTGGCGGTAGAAGATCTCTCCGCGGCGCGGCAAGTGCGTTGTCCGATCAATGGCGGCCGTCGGTTTCATGTCATTGAGGTAATCCTCGTCACTGACGTGATTGTAAACCCAGCGGTGCTGCCAATGCTGACCAAAGCGGCCCGATTGTTGATAGTTCATATACCACCGTTCGGTTTCGGTGGTGGCATCTTGATTTAACCGCGCATAGTTCAATTCGCCATCGCCAAGCAAGGCGGTTTTGTGGCGTAGTTGGCCCTCCCAAATAATGCCGCGGTCCAGAATGTGGTGCGGTGTGATGGTGGCGTCGAGATTGGGCGCAATGTTCACGTAAAAGGGCAGCTGAATATCTTCGCCCTGACCTTTGCCATTCAGGGTGATTTGTGGATTTAAAAAACCGGTCATGCGTTGATCGCCAATCGGGAAACGATAGTAGGGTAAATACAATATCGGTACTTCTTTCACGCGTAAGCGAGTATGCCATGCACTGGCAATACCTCGATCTCGATCTAGGCGAAGATTGCTGGCGCGCAAATCCCAGTGATTATTTTCGGGAGGACAAAACGTAAACGTCGCGTGATCCAATAGGGCGGTGCCATCGTTATTGGCTTGAATGTGGGTGGCTGTACCACGGAAATGGCGTGCTGGCGCGGAATACGCGGCATCGTCGATACGAACGACGCCAGAATCTTGTGCAATGGTCGCTTGTTGGCCGTGTAGAACGATGCCGTCGTTAATCAACTGCACGTTGCCCCGAAATACACCGCGATTAGCTGTGCTGGACCATTGGGCATAGTCGCTACGAATTTGTTGGCTGCCTTGCAAGACGACGACATCACCTTCCAGTGTGGTGGTGCCCGCGCGATCACGTTCGGCTTGTTGGCCACTCATTTCCGTGCGCTCATCACTCAATGGGATAATGATGGGGGTGCGGTAGTTGCCATGGCAAAACGATGGCAAACCAATTTGTTCTTCTGCGCTCAGCTCGGCGCGAGGATACCAGGATAAGTAACTGCTCTCGTAATACGCCAGAGTGTTAACGGCATACAATAAGCAACCGATGCTCAGTAGGCCGTGATAAAGGAAATGTCTCATGAGCCGTTGATAGCGCCTGTTCGGTGTAAAAAAAATCGACATGTCAGCATGATGGAGGCTTTTTTAAATGTGTGTTGCAAGGCTAAGCAACAGCCCCTACAGTATTTGCCCGTGTGACGGTGATAAGCCGCAAAACACACGCATTCTAAAACGACTTACCTTGAGAGGCTAGCATGGATCTGCGGCGTAGTAATTTGGCACAGTGGGCCGCCGAGACGTTAACACAAGAAACGGGCTTTTCTGTGACCCCAGAATTGACCATGGTATCCGGTGATGCCAGCTTTCGACGTTATTTTCGCATACATCATGGTGATTATCATTGGATTGCCGTCGACGCACCGCCGGATCAAGAGGACAGTGAACGCTTTGTTCGTATTGCCGAGCACTGGTACAAGCACGGCGTTCGAGTGCCTCGTATCATCGCTTTTGATGCGTTTCATGGTTATTTGTTGTTGGAGGACTTTGGCGATCAGTGGCTTTGGAGCGCGCTGCACGCGGAGTCGGAATTCTCGGGTGTTGAGGCATTGTACCAACGCGCCATAGAGCAATTACTACCGATACAGCAATTGTCCGGTATGGCTTTGCCCCAATACGATGCCGGCTTGTTGCAACAAGAAATGGCCTTGTTCCGTGATTGGCTGTGTGTGCAGCAGCTGGGTATGACCTTGTCCGATGAAGAACAGGTGCTCCTGCAAGAGGCATTTGATGCGTTAACCGCGAATGCGCTGTCGCAAGCTCAAGTGGTGGTGCATCGTGATTATCACTCACGTAATTTGATGGTGTTAGCGGATCAGCAGTTGGGCATTATTGATTTTCAGGATGCCGTGCTGGGCCCTGCCACCTATGATGTCGTTTCGTTATTGCGCGATTGTTATGTGCGTTGGCCCGATGCCGAGGTTAAGGAATTGGCTGTCTACTATTGGCAAAAAGCGCGAACAGCGGGCATTTATTTGGCTGACTGGGACAGGTTTCAGCAAGACTTTGATTGGATGGGAATGCAACGTCATTTGAAAGCCGCCGGTATTTTTGCCCGCTTATCGCTGCGTGATGGTAAGGACGGTTATTTAGCCAGTATTCCCAACACCTGTCGCTACATTGCCGATATCAGTGCCCATTACGAAGAGTTCGCCAAATTGCATGCGTGGTTGACCACCCAAGTTCTGCCACGTGTTGATGCCATGATGGCGGAGCACGCCGTCACACAATGAAGAATCGTATCACGACCGCGATGATCTTAGCCGCTGGGCGAGGCACGCGCATGGCGCCATTAACGGATCATTGCCCTAAGCCATTACTGCCATTGGCGGGTAAGCCATTAATTGAGCATCACCTAGAAAAATTGGCGTTAGCGGGTTTTTGCGATGTGGTGATCAATCATGCCTACTTAGGGCATTTATTGCCTGAGCAATTGGGTGATGGCGAGCGTTGGGGGATGCGTATTCATTATTCGGCGGAATCTACTCCGCTGGAAACGGCAGGAGGGATTATTCAAGCCTTGCCATTATTGGGTGCTCAGCCGTTTGCGCTGATCAATGGCGATGTGTGGGTCGATGGTGATTATGACGCCTTGGCGACCACGTCACTACCCCCTCAGCAACTGGGTTGTTTGTGGATGGTCGAGAATCCATGTCACCATCCTCGCGGCGATTTCGTTTTGCAAGAAGATGGATTGTTGGCTTTGCCGAGAACCGGTGCTGAGCATTGTCTGACGTTCTCGGGGTTGAGTGTCTTGTCTCCGGCATTGTTCGCGGGTTTGGCCGAAGGGGTTCGCCCTCTTGCTCCTGTGCTTCGGCAGGCGATGTCATCGCAGCAATTATGCGGGTATCGTTTGTCTGATCGTTGGGTGGATGTCGGCACACCACAACGATTGGCGGAATTAGATGAGTTTCTACGGTTGACCAAGTTACCCTCAGACGAGAGTCGGGAGCGCCAGTGAATATTTGGTTTTTTACGTTTGTGTTAGCGGCGTTGGGGGCGGTGAAAGGCGGTGTTGTTGGCGTCTTACTGGGGGCTACGGCGGGTTTCTTGATGGATAAAGCGTTGTCCCGTGCGTTACAGAAACGTTTCTCTCCGGATGCGTTCACATTGCGCAGCGCCGAAGCCATTCAAGAGGTCTTTTTTCAGGCGACATTCCGGATTATGGGGCGATTGGCAAAAGCCGATGGTCGCGTGTCTGAACGTGAGATTGCGGCCGCCAGCCAAATTATGTCGCAAATGCAATTAACCGAGTCGCAACGAAAATTGGCGATCGCCTGCTTTACGGAAGGCAAGGCGGCCGATTTTGATTTCAGCCGGGATCTCAACCGCTTAAAGGTTGCGTTGCGCGAAAGCGTCGGCTTGGCGCAGATGTTTCTAGAAATTCAATTGACGGTGGCTTACGCCGATGGTGCTTTGTCGTTGGAAGAGCGGCGTATTTTTGATCAATTGTGTCGTACGTTGAATATCAGTCCGTTTCAATTCGAATGGATCAACAGCCGCGTAAAGGCACTGGTGATGGGCGCTCAATACAGCAAACAGGAGCGAGCGCAGCGCACGACATCCGGGTCATCCTCACAGCAGTCTTGGCGCAGTGATTCTCGTCACCAGTCACAGCAGCGAGAACAGCGATCGTCTGTATCGGGTTCTGATCAGCAACAACTGAAACACGCTTATGCCGTACTGGGGGTGAGCGCCAATGTCAGTGATGCGGAGTTGAAAACCGCCTATCGACGATTGATGAATGAACACCACCCCGATAAGCTGGTTGCGAAAGGCTTGCCAGAAGCCATGATGCGTCTGGCGAAAGAGAAAACACAAGAAATCCAAATAGCCTATGACTGCGTGCGACAAGCACGTAAAGCGCGCTAAGCGTTTTCAGTCATGGCCTGAATGTGTTTGATTTGACGTTGAATCAACGCTTCCGTTTTGTCACTGAGCGCGCTGAGCTGGAAGCTGCGTTGTTGAATGCCATGCCAGTCATCAATACACGGACCCGCTTGCCAATGGATGGTCAGACCGGGATCTAAACAGGCCTTTAACGGAGCGCTGGCGACAACGTGCTCGCTGTCATTGTGTGCCGCCAACCGTGCCGCCCAATGCAAGCTGTCACCCACTAAGCTACTTTGCAAGCCGTGATCGTCTTGTCCTGTGGTCAATAATATCGGCCCCCAGTGCGCCGCGAGACGGAAGCGCAGTGCATGATGCGGATCTCGTTTATTCAGTCCTAAAAATAATTGCGCCGCATGCAAGCAATGCAGGGCCGATTGCGGACCGGAGTGCGCCAAACCAAACATCATAACAATGCCATCACCCAAATAGCGATCGAGCTTGCCGTTGTAGAGTTTGGCCGCTTGATTTAGGCGCGTGTAAGTAATATTGAGTTGTTGGCTGAGTTCCTCTGCACTGAGATTGCGTTGTAAATCGGCTAAATTACTGAGTTCAATGTACAGCATGGCACAATGCTGGTAATGCGCATTTGGACTGGGTGAGTCGTTCGAAATAAACTGATTCAGAGCCGATTGCAGTCGTAATTTTTGCTCATGGTTAACGGCCAGACGAGCAATGGCATGGTGTAGCTGTTGCAGTTCTGGCAATAGCGGTTTTTCAGGGAGTTTGGCCGGCGTTTGATCGTCCCAACTGTTTAGTGCATCCCGTAATTTCTGTACATCACGTAATAAGTAATCCGTTAATTGATAAATGGCTAAACCGGCTAATACCGCTAAAAAAGCCGTTGCCATTAAGCCTAATGACAAATATCGACGAGCCATTTGGTGGGCATGATGGTGATTAATGTTGGCCTGCAAGTGGCCAAGTACTCGGTCATCGCGCGTAATGATTTGGCGTAAGCTGTCGGTTTGAGCATGGCTACGGCCGATTTCAGCGATCAGTTGTTGGTCTGGATTGAGCACACGAATGGATTCAATTCCTCGGCCATGTTGCCAATCTGATAACGTCAGGTTGAGTGAAATACGATCTTCACGTAACAAAGCCGGTGCCAATGCAGTGGCTAAGCGCTGCAATTGCTGTTCGATATCGCGCTGTTGTTGTTGGCTTAATTGCTGATGCAATTGACTGTAGCTGAAGGCATTGATTAATACGCCAGACAGTAAAATCAGTAAGGCCGCTAGCAGTCCACTTCCTTGACTTGTGTTCACTGTTTGCCGTAAACGGGCGGGAATCTTCATGACAATACTCAAAGTTTCAGAGATTTCTTTGCCAGTGATGGTATTATATGTGCCGTTGAAAGTAACCCCAGTATGAACGAGCACGGAAGATACGCGTGTCGTTTTGCTGAATTGTGAATTTTTGCCGAGAGGAAGCACCATGAGCGATGTTAAACAATCTCTACAAACCAAATTAGAGCAATTAGAAAAAGGTTTATTTTTGATGAGTCAAGATCGTGTTCGTGCGTTATCAACGCATGAAACGGTTGACTTGATCGAGCAGCTACGTGATGTGGTTGCTGCCGCGAAAGCAGATGCTAACAAGCTCTGATTGTGTTTAACGAGGTCAATAAAGGGTTTTTCTTGTGACCGAATTGGTTCTTATCCGTGTCACTGGGGCGGACAAGCCCGGGTTGACCTCTAACATCAGCGCCATTTTGGCGCAATTTGATGTCACGATTCTTGATATTGGTCAGGCCGAAATCCACGATACGCTATCGTTGGGTATTTTGGCGGCCATTCCGTCCGATGCCGAGTCTGGCGCTGTATTAAAAGACGTTCTATTCAAAGCGCATGAGTTGGGTTTGTCGGTGCGTTTTACCCCTGTCACTCCAGAGAGTTATCAAGCGTGGGTGAGTGGGCAAGGCAAGCCTCGACACATCATTACCTTACTGGCGCGCACCATCGAAGCTGAAGCGATTGCTCGTATCACGGCCATCGTGGCGCAGCACGGGTTGAATATTGATCAAATTAATCGTTTGTCTGGGCGCGTTCCGTTGGATGAGCGTAGCCAGAAAACGCGTGCGTGCGTTGAGTTTTCGGTGCGTGGCGAGGCCGATCAAGCGGTATTACGCGAGCAGTTTATGCAGGTTGCTAACGATCTCGGTGTGGATGTTGCTTTCCAAGAAGACGATGTCTACCGTCGCACCCGACGATTGGTCGCATTCGACATGGACTCGACACTGATCGAGGCCGAAGTGATTGACGAATTGGCGCATGCGGCCGGTGTGGGTGAGCAAGTTGCAGCGATCACCGAGCGTGCGATGCAGGGTGAACTCGATTTCAGTCAGAGTTTTGAACAACGTGTCGCGCTGTTGAAAGGGTTGAATGGTGATGTATTGCAGGGCATTGCTGAACGTTTGCCCGTCACCGAAGGCGCTGAACGATTGATCCGTAATTTGCGCGCATTAGGGTATAAAACCGCGATCTTATCCGGTGGGTTTACCTATTTTGGTCGCTATTTGCAGCAAAAGTTGGGCATTGATTACGTCTTTGCCAACGAGTTGGAAATGGAAGACGGCATCGTTACAGGGCGTGTCACAGGGCGCGTGGTGGATGGTCAGCGTAAAGCCGAGTTGTTGCGTGAATTGGCTGAGCAAGAAGGTATTCGTTTAGAGCAAACCATCGCGGTGGGTGACGGTGCTAACGATTTACCCATGCTCAGCATTGCTGGTTTGGGCATTGCGTTCCGTGCCAAGCCGCTGGTGCGCGAGAATGCCAAGCACGCCATTTCAACATTGGGCTTGGATGGTATTCTCTATTTACTGGGCTATCGTGACCGCGATATCGAGTAATACGGATCGTCAGAAAATCAGCCGAGCGTTATAGCTCGGCTTCGTCGGCAAAATCAAACACCATTCCCGCTTGGGGTGCCTGCACGTAATAGCCTTGAATAAAGTGAGCGCCCATTTGCCACAAGGTGGAGACGGCACTGGCATTTTCCACGAGTGGCACAATGGTGATTTTCTCTTCTTCGTGCAGCTGTTGCAGTAGCGTTTTTAGGTGTTTTTGCGCTTCTGGATTTTGTCCCAATTCGCGCGTGAAGGAACCATCTACTTTGACGTAATCCACTTCAAGATGTTTGAGTGCTTGAAACGGTTTGAGCGCACAACCAAAGCGTGACATGGCGGTAGGAATGCCACGCTCAAGTAAGGCATGGGTGAACTGTTGGCATTGTTTCAACATGCGCCCGGCATCTTCTTCATTGAACTGGAAGATCACGCTGCCTTTGGGTAGTTTAGCGGCATTAATGGCTACACCAATCCAGCCTGGTAAGGTTTCGTCGGATAACGATGCCGCACATAGATTGATGAATACACGGGTATTGTTGCCATGCATGCGATGCTCACCAAGCAATTTGGTGGTGTGTAAAATGACCCATCGATCGATTTTGCGCTTCAGTTCATCGGGTAATTCCGTGTTACTAAAAAAGTGACCTGCAGACAAATCGTCGCCATTTTGCTGTGGCAGACGCAGCAAGGTTTCATAGTGTTCCGTATCTTCACCACGCAAATTAATCAGTGGTTGGAATAACAGCTGGAAACGATTATGGCGTATGGCATCGATCAGTTGTTGCTTAAGATCGGCCGTAGCGTCTTGGCTGGTATCGCTTTCGATAACGGGGGTGAATAGGTTGATACCATTGCCGCGCTCATGACCTTCTTGTTTGCGCACGTCGTCGGACGCTTTTTGAGCTTGCAATAGCACGTCCATTGGGTTCGAGCAGCTGTCAGTAATTAATGCCAAACCAATACTGGCCGTGAGTGTGATGGTGCGCTGACCGACTTCAATCAACAATGCTTCGATGTGTTTGCGGGCTGTTTCGGCAATGGTTTGTGCTTGTTTGTCGTCACAGTCCATCAATATGGCGCAAAAAATATCTTCACCGACTCGCGCCAAGTGTTGCTGGTCAGACAGTATATGCTGTAAGCAGTGAGCGACATCGCTAATCACGGTGTCGGCATGAGCAATGCCCACTTGGCTTTTGACTTTACCAAAGCCATCCAAGTTCATGTAAAGAACAGCGCCCTTCGCATTGTTTAATATGGCTCGGTCGACGGCCAGCTCAAGCCGCTCAGTAAAGTAGGGCTTGTTGAATAGTCCGGTGAGTAAATCTCGGGATTGAATATCAGCCAGCTTGGCTTCGAATTCGGATTGATCTTGACGATTTCGAATGACGACTTGAGTGCAACGTTCTTCGGCATAGCTGGCGTTAGAGAACACCATTTTCAATGAGGACGTTTCACCCTCACCGTTGACGATCATCGTGTTGTGTTCAACCGCGGCTTGGCCTTCTTGGGTGTAGTTTTTAAGAAACGTTTTGAAATCGGCTTGAGCTGCTGCGTCAATCATGTCCATGATGGGCATGCCTTCAAGGTCTTCTGCCGAATCGTAGCCAAATAGATCAAGGTACGCTTGATTGGCATAAATGTGCATGCCATCGTGAATGTAGGCTACCGCATCTTTCGAACTTTCGAGCAATCCTTGGCAACGCTTTTCGGCGTCGCGTAATTTGACTTCCAGGGTGCGCTTTGCGCGACGTTCATTGAGGTGTTTGAGTTCGCGTTGAATCACTCGCAGCAATAAACTGCTCTCTTCCAGTGGTGCAAGGGTTGCGGCGCCTTGTTTTAGCGCGGCTTCCATGGACATGGGGTCAATATCGTCTCGCGTGATTAAAATGAGTGGCAAGTCTTTGTTTAATCGCTGTATGTGACGTAACAGCTCAGGATACTCAATGTCATCGAGATGAGGTTCTGCAATCACTAAATCCCAGCTCTTGTCTTGCAGTTGTTGGACAAAATCGGCGACGGATGTAATGGGGTGTGCCCGGGTAGCACTGCCAGAGTTGCGCAATAAGCTGACAATACTCTCTGCATCATTTTGCGACTCGGTTAACAAGAGTAGGTGCAACGTTTCCCGACTGGCTGACATGCAAACCTCAAACAACGTAAAAATATGATTATAGTGGTACTACCGATAATTAACACGACCAAAGCAGACAACTGTTGGCGTGTATCGAGCGGTAATAGACCATTTTTCGATGTCAGAGTTTATTCCAAATGGAATCAAAGTCGTCATCAATACCAGCTTGGCTCGGATTGAGCGTGCTTTCGGGTTTGGCGTTGCTGACGCCCGCGCTGCGAAATTGAAACTGACTAAAACTGCTGGTGGAGGTAAGGCGCTTAGTCAATTGATAGCGACCTTGTTCATCGGCAAACAGCAATTCCACTTTGTTGCCGGTACGAAATGGCATGCGTGGCAATAACAACGTTGCTGGCTGAGCAATGGCTTTGATGGCCGGTAGCAGCAGTGCGCGCATTAACGGCCCATTTTCACCGGTTTTTTGTAACAAGCGAGCAGCCCCGACATGTGCTTTGGGTGCCAGCAGTTCAACGCCGAGTTGAGTACCTTGATCTCGAACGTGACGAATCCAGCGAATCACGGCAATAGACCAGTGTCTGACCCCTTGCTCTTGTATGCTGATCAGTTCACCGGCTTGCAGGCTGGGAGGCACTGGTCCTAACCAGTGTAGGCAGTACCCACCGGGGCTGGAATTAATTAATTGCGTTTGATACGACGGGTATTTGAGCACTTGCTCTTCGTTGTTTTCTTCGTCTTTGGCTTTGTATTTATTGATGAATTCGATGGCATCAATATCGAGTTGTTTGTTTTCGGCCAATCGTGATCCGCCCGCGTCGAAGGCATCCGCCCACACATCGTCGGCAGCATTACCGATGTCTACTTTCGCACGGCCTTGTTCCGGACCATCCAGTGTTTTTGGTTTCATGCTGGCGGCAATGGCCTCGAACTCTTTGCGTTCGCCACTGTAATAGTGGGTTGCCGATAAGCCAATGCACAGCGTTAACTGGCCATCGAGCGGAGCGCGACGGAATGATCGTTGCCAATGGATGCTCCATGCTTGGATGGCATGAGAGAGCAAGTTGTCACTGAGTTTGCCTGGAACGGTGATCGCGTGTGACCCGCTTGGGTTACTGGCCCATTGCTTCAGTGCCTTGACCAGTTCGCTGGTATTTAAACTGCGGAATAAGGGCTTTTGCGCATCACGCAGATGCTGTCGATACTGAGCAGGGCGATCACGATGTAAATTGATAATGAACAACGCCGACTCGTCATCGGGAGCGGTTAATTCAACCACGCTACTCCAGAGTTCGCTGGCTTCATACAATTGCACTAAGTCTTGTTGTCTTAGATTATTCGGCTTGGCGCTGCCCAATAAATGCGCCCGTACAAACACATCTTTGATGGTGGAGGTCGATAGAAAGCGAGTTTGTCGATCGCTAACATCGTAATGACTGAGTTTGTGCATCTCAGCCAGTAAGTACAGCTGATTGATTTCGAGCCAAGCAAATTCTGGCGACGGGCTGTAAAGCTGGAACGCACGCAGTAAGGTTTGATTCGTATCACTGATGGCACGATGGATGGCTAGAGTCACAACCTTGGAGGGCTTTTCGCTGCTGTTGCGGGCTACGCTGTGAGCAACGACCATTTTGTAACCCGTGGCCAAATTGCCTTGCAGCGCTTGGCTGAGTGTTGCAATTTTGAGCTGCTTTTCATTCAGTGCAACCGAGGATTGCAAAAAATGTTTATTCAACGAGGTACAAATGGAATAAATGTAAGGGCGAATCACTTCCAGCACTTTGAAGCGCAAAATGGGATCGGCATTCCATTGATTGAATTCACGAATAGCAATATAGAGCTGGCGCGCAGCTTCACCGGTGTTGGCCATCGGTAGTTCTTTGGCCCATTGACTCACGCCTTCAACCGTACCAATACAAATGCTGGGCTGAGACAATGGGGTTGCTGGTATGTGCAATTTAATTGGGGCTTTTGGGCTGTCCATGCGTACCTGATGCCAATGAAAACAGTGAACTCAAAAATCACGGTGAAGGCATCAACGCTCATTCACCGTAGTAACAGTATAGCGAATCTGGAATAAATCGCGGTTATTTTGTCTATTTTTTGTGTTATAGACAAAATACGCCTACAAGTCGAGGTCTATTGGCGACTTATTTGCTTTTCCAGGCACCTCTCGCACCAGCTTAGGCACTAAGTAGCCAGGCAAGTTCGCAAGCAGTTGTCGATGCAGGGCAATGGCCTCTTGTTCTTCGACATGAAAATGATGTGCCCCCTGTACCGGATCAAGCAGGTGAAGGTAGTAGGGTATGACGCGAAACTCAAACAATAACTCACTCAACTCAGACAAATGAATGAGTTGGTCATTGATTCCCCGTAATAACACGCTTTGATTGAGCAGTATAATCCCTTGCTGATGCAGTTGTTGTAGGCCTTGCTGCAATTCTTGGCTTAGCTCATTGGCGTGATTGACGTGCAGTACCATGCTGCATTGCAGTGGTGACTGGCCGAGTCGCGTGACCAGTGCGGAGGTCAGCCTTGCCGGAATGACCACCGGTAAGCGAGTATGGATACGCACGCGCTTGATGTGAGGAATAGACTCAATATGATCGAGCAAGTCACTGAGTAGGTGGTCGTTGAGTAATAGGGGATCACCACCACTGAGAATCACTTCATGAATCGTGCGGTCATTTCGTACATAACTTAGGGCATCTTGCCAGTGTTTGCGGCCGATCTGGTTGTCTTGATAGGCAAAATGGCGACGAAAACAGTAGCGGCAATTGACCGCGCAGCCGGTGGCGGCAATCAGCAGCACGCGTCCTTGGTATTTATGAATAATGCCTGGCTGCACATTGCTTTGTTGTTCATCCAGTGGGTCTGTCACGAAACCTTCGATGTGTCGTGTTTCTTCGGGATGAGTCATGACCTGACGCAGTAAGGGGTCATTGGCATTGCCTTTTTCCATTAAATCGGCAAACGGTTTTGGTACGAGTAATGGAAACGACTTGGCGGCCTGTTGATGCGCCATTGGGTTATTTTGCGGTAATTCTAAATACGCCAGTAGGTCATCGCTGTGTCGAAACGCGGTTGCAAGCGTATTTTGCCAATTTTCTGTATCAACAGATGGCGTGGTTCGCGTTATGATACGCACTTTATAAAATCGTCCAAATAAATCTGTGGGGAAGCAATGGCGAACTATTCTACCAACGAATTCAAATCAGGTCTTAAAGTAATGCTCGAAAATGAGCCTTGCTCGATCATCGAAAACGAATACGTTAAGCCAGGCAAAGGGCAGGCTTTTAACCGTGTTAAATTGCGCAATTTGCGTAATGGTCGTGTGGTTGAGAAAACCTTCAAATCCGGTGACAGCCTTGAAGGTGCGGATGTGATTGAAGTGGAAATGGAGTACTTGTACAACGATGGTGAGTTTTGGCACTTCATGGCGACCGATGGTTCCTTTGAGCAGCATGCGGCCAGTGCCGATGCCTTGGGTGACACCGTAAAATGGCTGAAAGAGCAAGAAGTGTACACCATCATTTTATTCAACGGTGGTGTACTGACTGTATCCCCACCGAACTTCGTTGAATTGACGGTTGCCGAAACCGACCCTGGTGTCAAAGGCGATACCGCTCAAGGCGGCAACAAACCCGCTACCTTAGCAACGGGTGCTGTGGTTAAAGTGCCGTTGTTCATCAATATTGGTGATGTGTTGCGCATTGATACGCGCAGTGGCGAATACGTTAGCCGCGCTTAATTCATCCGGCGCTTCCCTCTTGGCCACCCGTTCCGTGGTGGCCCCCTGTTTGAGAGTACGTTATGTCTTGGCAACCGTCAGCGGCTTTGTCTGCTTTGCAGGCGCGTGCGCGCATGAATCATATCATTCGCCATTTTTTTTATGAGCGTGAAGTGCTTGAGGTAGAAACGCCTTTGCTGAGTCAGGCAGCGGTGGTGGATCCGAATATAGAACCGATGCAAACGCAGCATGGTCGTTGGTTGCATACCTCCCCCGAATACGCCATGAAGCGTTTGCTGTGTGCCGGTAGTGGCGATATTTACCAACTGACGAAGGTGTTTCGTCATGGCGAAGCGGGCCGTAAGCACAACCCTGAATTTACCATGTTGGAATGGTATCGTGTTGGTGTGACGTTGCGTCAATTACAGCATGAGGTGGCGGATTTGTTTGCTCGCCTATTGGCACCACGTTATGTGAATTTACCCGTGCTGTTTCTGTCCTATGATGAGGCCATGACGCAATACGCTCATATTTCCGTGCATGACGCAGCGGATGAGTCTCTTTCTGATTTGGGTATCTCTCTGGCAGGCCAAGACTTACACCTAACACGCGATGGTTGGTTGGATGTGATCATGAGCCATGCCGTTGAACCGGCCTTACCTAAGCGGACGTTGGTGTTTATTGATGACTTTCCTGCCTCGCAGGCGGCGTTGGCGCGTGTTGAACCGAATGGACAAGGTCAGTGCGTTGCGCGTCGTTTTGAGCTGTTTTTTAATGGCATCGAATTGGCGAATGGCTATCACGAATTAACGGATGCCGATGAACAGCGGCAGCGTTTTATGGCTCAAGCGCAAGGACGGCCATTGGATGAGCATTTGTTGTCGGCGTTGGCGCAGGGGCCATTGCCCGATTGCTGCGGTGTGGCGATGGGCTTAGATCGAGTGCTGATGTTACAGCAAGAAGCTCAACACATCGCCGATGTATTGAGCTTTGACTGGTCGCGGGCTTAAGCTGGTGTGTCCGTTGGCGTTGTTGCCGCCGAAGTTGAACGCCATTGGCCGATGGCTTGACCCATTTGTAACGGGCTGTCTGCGGTCAGTTCTTGCAGCCAATCCATGCGGCCTTCAGGGAAGCATAGAATGACGGTGGAGCCCAATAGAAAACGCCCCATTTCGTCGCCTTTGTTCAGCGTAATGGGTTGTGGGTCACGGTAGTCGGTGACTTTTAATTCACGTTTCGGTGGCGTAATTAGGCCGGCCCAGACGGTTTCGATGGCCGCAACAATCATAGCGCCCACTAATACCATGGCCATGGGGCCGTTGTCGGTGTCAAAAATACACACTAAGCGTTCGTTGCGAGAAAATAAGCGCGGTACGTTTTCAGCCGTGGTTTTGTTGACAGAAAATAAATCACCCGGAACATAAACCATTTCGCGTAAGGTGCCGCCAACGGGCATGTGCACACGATGATAATCTTTTGGTGATAAGTAGATGGTAGCAAACTCACCGCCCATAAATTCATTGGCGCGTTGGGTATCGCCACCTAGCAGCTCAATCAGTGAATAATCTTGTCCTTTGGCTTGAAACACGCGGCCATTTTGAATTTTACCCAGTTGCGAGACGGCGCCATCGGCGGGGGATACCAACCCTTGCTCGGCGTCATCAATGGTACGCATGCCATCGAGCAATTCCCGTGTGAAAAAGTCATTGAAGTGACGGAATTGATCAGGGCGTTGGCGTTGTGCTTCGGCCATGTTGACGTTGAACTGGCCAATAAACAAAGAAATCAGTGGGTTTTTAATCCAGCTGATTTCACAGCGTGCCAGCCAGCCCACTAAACGCGATAACAGATGTTGCGGAATGATGTACTGGCTGGCAATAAACAGTCGATCTTTCAATGTACGTTGTGACACAAAGCTATCCTTTTATGGTTGTTTGCCTGTATGAATGGGGGTGTTGGGGTCATTGCCCCACTCCGACCAAGAGCCGGCATAGGCTTTAATATTAAAACCGAGCAGTTTACCGACTAAGTAGGTAAAACCCGAACGATGATGTGTTTGGCAGTGGGTCACTATTTCTTGTTCTTGATTCAGCCCCAGTTGTTGTAACTGAGTGCGAAATACTTCCAAGTCTAATACGCGTAATCCACGCTCTTTATCCATACCGGCCGTCCATTCAAAATGAATGGCACCGGGAATGTGACCGCCACGGGCTGAAATGACTTTTTCACCGCTGTATTCTGCCGCTGAGCGTGCATCCCAGATGGCAAAATCAGGACGACCCAGTCGTTGTAGAATGTCCTCTTTGGTGAGGGAGAAACCGTCATGCAATTCTGTCACCTCGTAGTGACTGGAAGCTGCGACGTGTTCCTCTTGCTCGGTGGCTAATCCCGCTTGTAACCACGCATGAATGCCGCCATTCAGGTAGGAGTATCGAGTATGGCCGATGCAATCCAAGATCCAAATCAAGCGTCCCGCCCAACCGCCGCCTTCATCGTCATAGGCAATGACGTGCGTGTCCGGTGTTAAGCCGATTTCGCTAAACAGTGTCGATAAGGCGTCTAATGATGGCAGCGCACCGGGAGTGGGGGCCACACCCAGCTGTAGGCGTTTGAAATCCACATGAACCGCACCAGGCACATGGTGTTGTCGGTAGGTATCTTGGCTACTTTGATCAATGATCAATAGATTAGAGCTGGTCAGATGCGCGGCAAGTGTTTCGGGCTCAATCAGCAAACCGAGTTCTGGAGCAGAGGCAGTATTGGGCATGGCTTCAGCATTCCTAACGGATAAATAACCGCAGTGTAACCGAGCGGTGGCTTGCTGTCAGTGCTGTTCGATGCGTTATGCGCCTTTGTTGGCTGCTCGGCGGGTGTTATCGCGCAGTACCGCCAAACTTTGGCTGGTGGTTTGGCATAGACGCTTAAACAAGGTGTATTCCATGCTATCAATGGCCATCTGGTTGGCATCGCCATAAGCCAAAATAATACCGATGGGTTTGGCGCCGGCATCAATCGACATCAGCAGCGTGTGCTGTGGAATACGTTGGCATACGGAGTTGGGCAGACCGCGTAGCAGTTGTGTTCGATTGTCGGGCGTGAGTTGTACACCAGCGGATCGCTCTAATAACTTGCTGAAGAGACTGGTGCTGGATAAATCGATGCTGAGCCCACGAATTGGGTCTTGGTCGCTCACGCCTTCGCGGTAGATCACTTTCAGTTGGGTTTTGTCTTTGTTGTAGACCGCAATCACCGCATGCGGTAAGCCAATGCCTTGGGTTATGCCTTTTAGAGTGCCACGCATGAGAAAATGCAAATCGCCAAAACTGTCCGGCGCTTGTTGCAGCTGTTGCAATAATTTGCGCAAATAGCGTTCGTCACCTTGGCGTTCTGAGCTCGTTACAGAGCGGGGTTGTGCGTTGACGTTCGGAACGTTTGCTGGTGCAGAGGCCATCGCTGCCTGTGCTGTCTTGGTGCTTGCTGCAACGCGGTGATCTTCTGTTGTTTGGCGCGTTGGTGTGGCCGAGCGAATGTCGGTCACTGTTTCGCTTGCGGTGTTCATGCGTGGATACTGCTGATGAGTGGCCGTTGGTGCTAACAATAGATTCATGCCTGTTGCCCAGCCATCTTGGGTGACATGACTGATTTTGAGCTGAATGTGGCGAATGTCTTGGCGCACCATCCAGCTGGCTCGGCCTAGCCAGTGGCTGGCAATGTGGAGCCAGCGCTGGCTGTGTCGATGTTCAGGATTGATATGGCAATGCCATGCTACCGCATTGGCGATGAGACTGGTCATGTTGGGCTGTTGACAGTGATGCAGTAATGAACGCGCCTTAGCTAAATCGCGTGGGTCATGGCGTCGTAGTAAGCTCCATTCATGGTGATTCGGCCAGTGGCTTTCCACAAACACATCGTGAGCCATTTTCGGTAATCGTAATGGCGCGAGCGTTTTGCGCCAGTTTGCATGCGATTTGACATTCAGTGCGCTGATTAAGGCGTGCTGAATATCTTCCCCTTCACTGAGGTAATGCAACCAATTGGCTGCGGGCTGTTGCTGTTTGAGCGCTAGCCATAATGGGGAATTGGCCAGCATGGTGCTCCAGCGGGCATAACTGGCACTGACATTATTCTTGATTCCTGTCCAATGAGCGGCCAATTCTCCGGCGAAGTAGGCCGTATGCAAACAACGCCGATAGAGATCGTCCATCTCGTTCATGCTGTCTGGTGTTGAGCCCTCGACCACCGGCAAATGCTTAACCAAATGCACCAGCTCTTGCATACCGACTAAAGAAAGGCAGCCTGCGGCACCGGATATTTGACCTTCACAGCCAGGGTGATGCTTGACGGCGGTTTGCAACAAATGCCAACACAGTGCGGGGTCATGCTCAATGATGGGTGCTAAATCGGTGAAATCGACAGACTTGCGTTGTAATTGACGTTTTAAGCGTGTACGCGTTTCCACCAAAATAGGGAAATCGTCCGCTGCTAATAAAGAAGTCTGTTTCGATGCCGACATAGTAGTATTAGCTGTACCGGTTAAATAGATGGAATGATGTCACTTTGGGTTATCATCTTAACTAACTATAGTCAGCAATTCATGCAGAGTTGTAAAAAGGAACCGAATCGTCATGCTTTTCTTTATCGGTGTGTTCATTGTTTTTGGCAGTATGTTGTACGGCTATGTCATGTCTCATGGGCAATTAATGGCCTTATGGCAGCCGTGGGAGATACTGATCATTATCGGTGGAGCCTTTGGTGCTTTTTTGCTATCCAACCCGTGGCACATCATCATGGACAGTTTTAAGGCCATGCCACAAGTGATGTTCGGCGGTAAAGTGAATAAGGCCATGTACATGGATGTGCTCGGACTGATTTACGACATTCTGAATAAGGCACGGCGAGAAGGCATTATGGCCATTGAAGCCGATGTAGAAAGTCCTTCCAAAAGCGCCTTGTTCTCACGCTACCCTGCCGTGCAAGCGAATGAACCTTTGGCGCACTTTATTGCCGATTATTTTCGCATCATTGCCGCCGGCAACCTCACCTCATTTGAATTAGAAGCCTTAATGGATCAAGAGATTGAGGCACGCATGCATGAATTAGAACACCCCGCTAATGCGGTAGGGCGGGTTGCCGACGCTTTGCCGGGGTTTGGTATTGTGGCGGCGGTATTGGGTATTGTCATTACCATGGGTGCGATTGATGGTGAGCTGGCAGAGATTGGTGCACACGTTGCTGCGGCGTTGGTCGGGACATTCAGTGGGGTGTTTTTGGCCTATGGCTTTGTCGGGCCAGTCAGTAGCACCATGCGCCACTTGGCGGAAGACGAAATCAAACTCTATGAGGCCGTGAAGTCGTGCATTGTTGCGTCATTAAATGGCTTGCCGCCACAACTGGCGGTTGAATTTGGCCGTAAATCGTTGTTTGTTTACGATCGTCCCACCTTCCTTGAAGTAGAAAGTAAGGTTCGAGGCCGCTAATGGAGAATCTTGGCCAACCGAATATCATTGTTCGTCGTTACAAAAAGGCGAAGCATGGTCACCACGGTGGCGCTTGGAAAGTGGCCATGGCCGACTTCGCCTTAGCGATGATGGCGTTATTTTTGGTGTTGTGGATCATCAGTTCAACGGACGAAGAACAGCGCGCCTCTATTTCTGGTTACTTTCAAGATCCTCGGGGGTTTGAAGAAGGTCAGAGAGTGCCATCGCCTTATGTCATTGATATGGGCGGCTCCCCCAGCGAAGCGGACAATATCGCCTTGTCGGAAAGTCTGGACCCCGAAAAAATACTGCAAGCCAATGAAATTGAAAGCATGGCTGACAGCATTGAATATCATCGTATGCAACTAATGCAGCAACAATTGCAGGCAGAAATTACAGCCAGTGCCACACTCAGTCCCTTTCAAGATCAGCTGTTACTGGACATCACCAAAGAAGGCTTGCGACTGCAAATTATTGATAAAACCAATCGGCCCATGTTTGATGTTGGGAGTGCTCGGCTGCGTTTTTACAGTGAGGACATTCTGTGGGAACTCGCGCCCATCCTGGCTACCTTAGAGCACCGTTTGTCGATTTCAGGTCACACCGACGCTTCTACCAGCCCATCACGCAATGAAGATGATGTGAACTGGCGTTTATCGGCAACACGCGCGGATGCCGCACGTCGTGCGCTGATGGAGGCGGGTGTGCCAAAATCACAAATTGCTCAGGTCATTGGCATGGGCGATACCGCACCGTTGGATGTGAATGATCCGGGGAGTGAGCAAAATCGTCGCATTTCCATCATTTTATTGAATCGACGTGCCGATGCGGGTGTGTCGGGTCGTACTGGACAAGACAGCCAACCCAATCCCGGAGTGGTCGTACCGGATGAAAATGACGAAAGACTGCCCGTGATCAATCGTACGGGATCGATGATTGAGCGTTTGCAACGCGAACGTGAAGCGCGAGATAACCCTTATGACAATCCACCCAATGAGCAGGAAGCCTTTTGGTAATGTGGATAACACGCAGTTTCTGATTGAGTTCGTCAACGCTGCGTGGTTCCATTCCTCTTTTCGTGGTGAATTATTGTGACGACATGGATTTGACTTCCTCCTCTTTGCCTTGGTTTGATGCTTTGGATCAACGCGCACTGCGCGCGTGGGTCACGTTAAAAAGTAAACGCCCTAATACGCCCGCGTTCGCGTTGGAGCGTTCCGAGTTACTGGATTCGGCATTGGCGCACGCTCGCGTACTTTGGCTGAATGCGCCTGCCGGTTATGGCAAAACGGTCTTGATGGCCGATGTGGCTCGAGCGTTTGAGCAACAGCGTCGTGTTCACGCCGTGATATGGCTGAGTTTGGACAGCAAGGACGCGCCGGATAGTTTATTTCTGCGCCATTTTTTAGAGGCGGCCGAGCGCGCGGTGCCGGGGACTGCGAGCGATGCGTTGGCCCATTGGGAATCCACTCGTCAGCGTGGTGAAATTGATGTCGGTGGTGTGTTATTGCTGTGGCTGACAAGCATGCAGCAATCCAGTAAACAGCTGTTGCTGTGTTTTGACGATGTGCATGCCCTCAATAATGAGTCTAGCTGGCACTTATTGAACTTGCTGATCGAACAACTGCCGATCAATATTACGTTATTATTGTCTTCGCGTTTTGTCCCCTCGCAGGCTGGACGTTTGCGTTTAAATCCCAATGTCAGTTGGTTTGATGAGCGACAATTAGCCTTTAGTGATGATGATGTGCAGCAGTTGCTGATTATGCACAACGTTGCTCAGCCCGGTAAATGGATTGGGCAGCTTGGTTTGCGCATACAGGGATGGCCCGCCGGCATCGCGTTATGGCTGAATTGTTATCGCGCAGCGGGGCGGCCGCTGGAGCCTGCGCCGCATTTTGCGCAAGAGGAAATGGCAGATTACTTGTCAGGGGAGGTTCTGTATCGTTTGCCGGCAGAGCTACGCGCGTTTTTGCAGCGTGTGGCGGTACTCGGTGCATTCAATGAGGCCTTATTGCAGCACTGCTTTGAGGCGGATACCTATCATTCAGCACTGCAGCAGGCATTGCAGTTAAACGTGTTTGTTCGTGCTTCAACGCAACACCCCGGTTGGTATCGTGTTCATCCCGTCATGGCGGAACTGCTGGCTCACCAAATGCCACTCAGTCAACGGCTGTCATGGCATCGTCGTGCCTATGATTGGCTCAGTGAACATCAATACCCCGTTGCCGCATTGCAGCAGGCGGTGCGCGGACAATTAGGCCAAGAGGTGGTGGCTTGGGTTGAGCAAGAAGCCGAGATGATTTTGGCCAGCTTGGACATTGCTGGCCTGATCCAATGGTTACAGCAAGCGGGTGATGCACTGATTCACTCGTCACCTCGCTTAATGCAAATTGCCGCATGGGCTTGGTTGTTAACGCTGCAAATGGATCGCGCCAAACCGCTGATTGATCGTTTGCAGCAAGGTGGATTAGCCAGTTATGAGTTAACGGCATTGCGTGGTTATGCCGCGCGTCTGCAAGGGCAGTTGTCGGTGGCAGAGCAATTGTGTCAGTTGGCCCTCGATCAATTGCCTGCCGCACGCTTTAGCCTGCGTATTTTGATGAGTAGCACGTTGGCGCATTTGCGGTTGGCGCAAAACGATGCCGATGGGGCACGGCTTTGGAATCGTCTTGGGCAGGATTTAGCACGGCAATATCGGGTGAGCGCGATGGAAGCATTGGTGCTCTATGATTATGCTCGCATCGAATTTCATCGCGGACACCTGACTCACAGTCACAACGTGGTTGATCGAGCCTTGGTGTTATTACCACAGCAAGAAGGCCAAACAGAGCGCTTACCGAAAGGACGCTTGTTGTTGTATCACGCCTTTTTGTTATGGCTGAAAGGGCACAAAAGAGACGTTGATGAGTGTTTGCGGCAGGGGATTGCCATTGCCTTGCAGGCGCGTGATATCAGTGCCTGCTATGGTTATGCCATTACGGCGTTGCGTCATACCCAGCAAGGACAATATTCCTTTGCGTTGGACGTGTTGGATCACGCGGAACGATTAATGCAGCGTTGGCAAGTTGACAGCAGTCAGTATCACTGGCTGTTGTTGGTCAAGGCCAATGTGTTTATTTCACAGACGAAATTTTCTCGCGCTCAGCAGTGCCTCGATGAATTGAGAAACCAATATGCGCAACAGCAGTTGCCGACACCGGAAGTGTTTCCGTTGTTACCCGGTTTTACCTTAATCACGCAAGCGCGTTTGCATTTAATGGGCAAACAGGCCGACGCTTGCTTACAATTGATTGAGCGCCAAGGCACACAGCAGGGTATTGTGGGTTTGTTGTTGATGTTTTTGCGTGCTGCGGCTCTGCACAGTCAACAAAAACCAGAAGGGCCAGTGCTGTTGGCGAAGGTCAAGCAGTTGATGGAACGTGAGGGCATTCAGTTTGATGTGGATGCTTGGTTGCCGTTACTGGCAGAAGGACAGATGCCAGCCTTGACGGAAGAATTGGCGATTGCGGGTAAGCTCAGTGAGCGTGAGTTGGATGTATTACGTAAAATTGCGCAAGGTTTATCCAACCAAGAGGTGGCCGATCAGCTCTTTATTTCGTTGCATACGGTAAAAACCCATGCGCGCAAAATCAACATCAAACTCGCTGCTAAAAACCGCACCCAAGCCTTACGCCGTGCGCAAGAACTGGGGTTGATTTAAGCGCTGATCAAGGCGAAGCGCGGTTGCGTTTGGCCTTGGTAACTTACGTGATCGGTAAACATCGCATACGGCCTCACCCAACTGGAATAATCACCATAGGCCAACCGATAAAGCACCAGCCACTCTTCGGTTTCGCTATGTCGAACCAGGCCCAGTACCTCATATTCATTGCCTTTATAGTGACGATAGCGCCCCAGTTCGATTGTTGGCTGTGCGCTATCAGGCTTCGTAGTCATGAGAAAAACTCGTGGTCAAGGTTCATATTGAATGCGCTGATTTTACGGCTGACGCAACTGATAACGAATGCTCACGCTGGCCTCAATCGCTTGCGCTTGAATCAGCATCGGAGCCGGTGCGGCATTTGGACTGTCGGCCATGCTCATGACACGCGCTTCTCGTAAACCATAATGTTGCCCCCCTTGTTCGGTTATTGACAACACATGACCCAAACGATTGTTCAACGTGCTGGCTAGGCGCTCTGCTTTCTGCTGTGCCTGCCGCGCTGCCAATGCCAGTGCATTTTGATACAGTGCATCGGGGTCATTAAAACGCAATTCGGTGCGCTGCAATTGCAGGTCTGGAATCAGAATAAGGGCATGACTGAATGCCGTGAAATCCGCCAACGTACGTAATGTCAGCCTGATGTCGCGTGCTACCTGTTCGCCACGATGAATACGCTCACCTTGTTGCCATTGGTAATGGGGCTGGCTGCGAATCTGCGCGGCGTCGATGTCTTCCTTGGCAATAGCAAACTGTTCAGTCAGCGCCAACAGTTGTTGCATGCTGTGATCCACGAGATTTTTTGCCTGTTCGCGTTCGGGTTGCACATTGCTAATCAGCAGTGTTAATTCGACGTAGTCGGGTAATGCTTCAACCGTGCCTTGCCCTTGTACTTCAACGACTCGTTGAGCCAGCGCGCTATGGGCGAATACGCTGAGAAAGATAAGAATCAGGAATGGCAAGCGACGCATATTCACCTCGTTCAGATTGCTTTCGTCCGCTACAGTCGAGCACTAAAAATGCTGAAAGCCGTGCAATGACGATAAATGATAGGGTTGTTTATTGTGCCACAGTAGCACGGCTGGAGAGGCTGTTCTAGCACAGGCTTGCACATGACCAATACGATGCATATTCGGAAAGCGCTGTTGCATGGATGTGAGTTGGCTTCTGAGAGTGGCTGGTGCGGTAAATAACAATTGATAATCATCACCACCGGTTAAGCACTGCTCCCAACGACGGTCGTGTGCGGCAACGGCCGTGTGGATTTGATCAAGATGCAGATGCAGATCTAGGTTCGAGCACGAGGCAATGTGCTGTGCGTCTTGTATTAAACCGTCTGAGACATCCAGTGCGGCATGAGCGACGCCCAGCAATGCTTGGCCTAACTCGATGTGAATGTCGGGCAAATAATAAGCACGTGCTCCACGACTCAATGGCACCTGAATGCGCTCTGGCTGTTGCAACACCTCGGCCAGTGCTAATGCGGCATGGCCAATGTCGCCGGATAGCCACACATCATCTCCTGTCTGAGCTTGGCTGCGTAGCAGTCTGGCTGGATGGGGAACCCAGCCTTGCACGGCAATGCTGATCACAAGGTCGTTACCGCGCGTGGTGTCGCCCCCTAACAGCGGCACGGCGTAGGTAGCGGCCGCTTGTTTGAGTCCTTCGCTAAAATCGAGCAACCACGTTTCATTGGCTTGAGGCAAGGTCAGTGCCAAGTGAAACCCTTGTGGCTCTGCTCCCATGGCGGCTAAGTCGGACAGGGCGCAGCGGAACGCGCGTTGGGCAATGAGGTGGGCGGGTGCGTGTCGAGGAAAATGCACATCGGCCACTTGCGTGTCGATGCTTTGTACTAAATGGCGGTTTGGTGGTGGAGCGATGATGGACGCATCATCTCCCACACCCAGCACCACATCGTCTCGGGTTGGAAAACCCGAGGCGAAGCAACGGCGAATCAATTCAAACTCGTTGAGTTGAGTGCCGCTCATGCTCATTACTGCGAGGCTTTCGGGCCGCGAATTTCGACCATACGATCGCGTTGAGCTAAGCGATCGAGTACGCCGTTCACGAACTTATGGCCATCGGTGGCACCGAATATTTTGGTTAATTCAACGGCTTCGTTGATCACCACCTTATAAGGCACATCAATGCGATGCACCATTTCGTAAGCACCTAAGCGCAAAATGGCCAGTTCAACTGGCGTCATTTCATCCAGACGACGGTCAAGAAAGGGCTCAATTTTGGCATCCAGTTGCGCTTTTTCACGTGGTACGCCATGTAAAATGTCGTGGAAGTATTCCAAGTCCACTTTGCTCATGTCGTTGTCGGTACGAAACTCGGCTTCGATTTGTGCAAGATTGGCTCCGGCCAGTTGCCATTGATAGATGGCTTGCACAGCAAAGTGTCGCGCTTTACGACGTGCTGCAGGGCTGGCTTTTTGATTGCCGGAAATGCGAGACATGGCGCTTACGCCTCCATGGCTTTTAACAGAGCCACCATTTCAAACGCCGACATGGCCGCTTCTTCACCCTTGTTGCCTGCTTTGGTGCCGGCACGTTCAATGGCTTGTTCAATGCTATCGACGGTTAACACACCAAAAGAAACGGGGATGCCATACTGCATGGACACCTGTGCTAAGCCTTTGGTGCACTCGCCTGCCACGTATTCAAAGTGTGGTGTGCCACCACGAATAACCGCACCCAGCGCAATGATGGCATCGAAGCGATTCATGTCGGCGGCTTTTTGCACAACCAGTGGAATTTCGAAGGCACCAGGAGCGCGAATGATGGTGATTTGTTCTTCACTGACGCCATGACGCATCAATGAGTCTACTGCGCCTTCAAGTAAGCTTTCGACCACAAAAGCGTTCCAGCGGCCAACCACAATGGCGTAACGACCGTCATTGGGGGTAAGGTTTCCTTCGATGGTTTGGATGTGTTTCATAGCCAAATTCCGTAACGTTTATTCACTAAAAGGGAGGTATTCAACGATTTCTAGATCAAAGCCAGAAATGCCGCTGTATTTGGTTTCAGAGCTGAGCAAGCGCATTTTTTGAATGCCCAGTTCTCGTAAAATTTGCGAACCCGTGCCAATGGTTAAAAAAGCGCCACTGCTGTCCGTATTGGGGCTGCGTTGCGGTTGTGCGGTGCCGAGTAATTGATCGACACTGTATTGTGCATCTTCACTTTGTCCGGCGGATAACAACACCAATGCGCCAGTGCCTTCGGCGGCAATGCATGCCAGTGCTTGAGTGGATGACCAGCTCTCGGAGCTTGCTTGACGAATGCCTAACACATCGCGCAACACTTGGGTATTTTGCACACGCACCAACGTTGGCTCTTGCGCCTGAATGTCACCGCACGTTAACGCAAAGTGTAGATCATGATTGATGTTGTCGCGGAAGGTGTGCAGGGTAAACTCACCGAACTCCGTATGGACTGGGCTTTGATTTACCAGCTCAACGGTTTTTTCATTGGCAATGCGGTAATGAATCAAATCAGCGATGGTGCCAATTTTGATATCGTGCTTGGCGGCAAACACTTCGAGATCGGGACGACGTGCCATGGTGCCATCGGCGTTCATGATTTCAACAATGGCCGAAGAGGGAGCAAGACCCGCTAGACGCGCTAAGTCGCAACCGGCTTCGGTGTGACCTGCGCGGCTTAATACGCCGCCAGGACGTGCACGCAACGGGAAGATATGACCCGGTTGCACAATGTCGTGTGGTTTGCTTAATGGATTCACGGCAACTTGAATCGTGTGCGCGCGATCGGCCGCAGAAATACCGGTTGTCACGCCTTCGGCCGCTTCGATCGAGACGGTAAAGGGCGTTGAAAACTTAGCGCCATTGCCTGCTACCATAGACGGCAAGCCTAAAAAGTCACAGCGTTCGCCAGTCAATGTGAGACAAATCAGTCCACGGGCCTCGGTGGCCATAAAATTAATAATGGCGGGTGTCACTTTTTCGGCGGCAACGATGATGTCGCCTTCGTTTTCGCGATCTTCGTCATCCATCAAAATGACCATTTTGCCATTGCGGATATCTTCAATAATGTCTTCGATCTTGTTCAGTGGCATATCACTTACTTCCAAAAACCGTTTTGGGCCAAAAAGGCCTGACTGATGCGGTTAGTGCGAGGTTGGTGGCTGTCTCCGCGCAATAACTGCTCTAAGTAGCGTGCTATCATATCAACTTCTAAATGGACTTGCTGGCCAACTTGCGCGTGCAATAGTGTCGTTTGTTCCGCCGTGTGTGGCACAAGGTTCAATTCAAAACCGTCATCGGTTAAGGCATTGGCCGTTAAGCTGACCCCGTCGACCGTGATGGAACCTTTGGCCGCAATGTATTTGCGTAATGATTCTGGCGCACTGACCGACAACCGCAAAGAGCGCGCATCCAACTGGCGCTGACGAATCTGACCAACGCCATCAACGTGACCGCTGACGATATGGCCACCCATGCGGCTGGTGGGGAGCAGGGCTTTCTCTAAATTAACCGCATGACCTGTCTGCCATGAACCGATCTGAGTGTGTGCCAGAGACTCTCGCGATACGTCGGCACTGAAGCCGTTTTCGTGCACACGGATCACGGTTAAGCAAACGCCATTGGTGGCAATGCTATCGCCTAATTTAACATCGCTCATGTCCAGCGTGGCGGTGTGAATACGCAATTGCAAATCACCTTGCTTGGCTTGGATGTTAGCGATATGGCCAACGGCTTCAATGATTCCGGTAAACATGATAACTCTCTTAGCTTTCAGTTGTTGGACGACGTAAGGTGAAACGCATATCGTTGCCGACTTGGCGCACATCATGCCACTGCCAGCGTTGTTGTTCGGCCATTTGAGTGAGTGGCAAATTCAACATGGGTCGTGCTGTGCTGCCCAATAATGTCGGGGCACAATACACAATAATTTCATCCACTAGCGACCGTTCGATAAACGCGCCGGCCAAATTGGCTCCGCTCTCAATCAACACGTGATTGCATTGGCGATGACCTAATTCACGCAGTAATGCGCTTAAATCCACACGAGGAGTGATGGTCGCAGCGTGCTCTGTTGACGATGCTGGGCTTTGCCAATAGTCCAGATGACCCAAGACCTCTGCGCGCTCCAAAGGTTGAGCGGCAAGACAATGGGCAATCAGTATATCACCCGTTTGTTGCACTATTTTCGCGTGTGCAAGAACGCGCTGTTGCCCATCAACGATCACCCGTAATGGTTGTCGCCACAGAGTCTGCTCGTTAAAGCCCGCCTGTTCAGGGCGAACCGTCATGGCTGGATCATCGATTAATACGGAGTCGGCACCCGTTATGATGGCACAGCTGGCGGCACGAAGACGTTGTACGTCGCGGCGAGCGTGCGGGCCGGTAATCCATTGGCTTTCACCGCTGGACATGGCGGTACGACCATCTAAGCTTTGGGCGATCTTTAATTGTACCCAAGGTCGTCCTAACGTCATGCGTTGCATGAATCCGCGATTGAGTTCATACGCGTCGCTGGCCAAACACGATTCAATGACGTTGATACCGGCATCACGCAGTTGCTGGTAACCACGACCAGAGACCATGGGGTTTGGGTCGCGCAATGCGCCCACCACGGTTGTGACACCGGCGTTGATCAAGGCTTGGCTGCAGGGTGGTGTGCGACCAAAATGACTGCACGGTTCAAGCGTTACGTAAGCCGTTGCGCCACGGGCTTGCTCACCGGCTTGCCGTAGCGCATTGACTTCGGCATGACCTTCGCCAGCGCGTTCATGAAAGCCTTCACCGACGATGACCCCATCACGTACCAAGACGCAGCCAACACGAGGGTTGGGACTGGTGGAATAGCGACCTAACGCTGCTAATTGTAAGGCTCTCGCCATATAGCCTTGATGATTCATGCGTTATTGTCAGTATCGGAACGGGGCGTGGATATGCGTTCGATTTCAGCGCGAAATTCATCCAAATCTTGGAAGCTGCGATACACCGAAGCAAAGCGAACGTATGCGACTTGATCCAGTTGACGTAACTCTTCCATGACGCGTTCACCCAGCTGTCGGCTGTTGATCTCGCGTTCACTGGCGGTACGTAAGTGGTGTTTAATGCGTGCAAGGGCGGCTTCGATGTCTTCCACCGATACGGGACGTTTTTCTAAAGCACGAAGAATGCCGGAACGCAATTTGTCTTCATTAAAGGGTTCACGAGTACCGTCTTGTTTGACGATGCGCGGCATGACCAATTCGGCGGTTTCAAAGGTGGTGAAGCGCTCACCGCATTGCCCACATTCGCGTCGACGTCGAATTTGCTCGCCATCGGCCACAAGGCGTGAGTCGATAACTTTGGTTTCGTGATGGCTGCAAAATGGGCAATACATGATAAAGAGCGTTCTGTCGTCAGAGTTGGCGGATTGTACCTGAATGGTTAAATACTCGCCACTCTGACGCACGTTGCGCAAAGGCTTAGTGCATAAAAAAGGCCGCATCAGCGGCCAAAAAGGTCAGACGTGGTGGAGTAGACTTAAATCGGGTTTTTAATCTGGCTGGCCAGCATGCCGCCTTCGTCCAGCATGCGATGACGCCAATCATCCAGTAATTGCACCGTGTCGTGGTCATTCGGATGGAAGCCAGGACGGAAAAAGTCGATGTACTTGAAGAATAATTGTGGGAACAGACCCTTCGGACTCCACAAGTACCACAACCCTTTCAAATTCCCTTTGATGTCGAACAACTTACGGTCTGCCCACAGCAATCGTGCATGGCCAGTACCGACCACGGCAAAGAAGAAGAAAGTCACGACCAGCATGGTCAAAACACGGGTGAAATACCCACCACCAATGGCGTTGTACACATCGTAAGCAACCACTTTGTGTTCGTTTTCTTCGAGTGCATGCCACATCCACAGTTTGAGAGCTTCTGGATCGGTAATGTTTTCTTGGTGGCTTTTGTCACGCAACAATTGTTCCGCCAAAATCGCCGTGTAGTGTTCGAGTGCCACGGTGGTGGCCAGTTGAACTTTTTTAGGCAGTACTTTACGGGCAAAGCGTAATAGCACACCCAGTTCCTTGTCTAATTTTTCAGCGGGAAAGCCGTGCTTTTCAGCCAAGTTGTTAAACGCAGCATGTTCTTTACTGTGCATGGCTTCTTGGCCAATAAAACCCGTGATTTGTGCTTTTAACGTTTCGTCGGTAATGCGATGACGATAGTTTTTCACCGAATCCACAAAGAAGGTTTCACCTTCTGGGAACAAGCTGGATAGGGTTGTCCAGAACGTCGACAGAAACGGACTATTGGCATACCAGTAGCGAGGGGTTTCTTCTGAAAATTCAAAATCCATACGGCGCGGTGGGATACCGACGCGAGCACCAGCGGTTAAACGAGGGGCTTTTTTGGTGTCTGTGGCATTTGTCATAACGTACCTCTGTCACTCATGTGTTTTGTTGTTATGGGATACACCTTAACACCGTGTCGGTGTGCGCTTAAGGTACGAATCGGACAGTTTTTTTACCGCCAAGCTGTGTGCCTAGGCCAGTCGGTCGGGCACTCGCCCTAGGACACGGGGTTGTTTGGGGTATGAATGGCCGTTCGATTCGGTGAAATACTGTCAAAAGTGTCGACAAATATGCCGTTAATGACCAGTCAGGAGCATTTCTGTGGGTTTTGGGGTGTTTCTCATGGTGTTAGAGGCGGTGATTCTAGGCCGAATAGAACCGTTTTTTAGGGTGTTTGACGGGTTCGAATCGGTCATGGTGGCATAAATTACGGTGCTTATGGCATAAAAACCATGCTCTGATGGTGTTGGTTGGGGTCCATAACCGTCCACAGGATTGGTTGAACACGATGAATTGAATGGACGTTAGGGCGGAATGACGCCATAAAAAAAGCCGCCGAGTGAATACTGGGCGGCTTTGATGACGCAGTGACTAATTATTTGTAAACAGGGAATTGTTCACACAAAGCCACCACTTTGGCTTTGACATCGGCTTCTACCGCATCGGCATTGCCGTTTTCCAAACCTTCCAGCACATCACAAATCCAGTTGGCCAATTGCTCGCACTGTGCTTCTTTGAAACCACGGCTGGTGATGGCAGGGCTGCCGATACGCAAACCCGAGGTGACAAACGGTGAGCGTGGATCGTTAGGCACTGAGTTTTTGTTCACCGTGATGTTGGCGCGACCGAGTGCGGCGTCCGCATCTTTACCGGTGTATTCTTTGCCAATCAAGTCGACTAAAAACAAATGATCGTCAGTACCGCCAGATACCACATTAATGCCACGAGCGATAAAGGTGTTCGCCATGGTTTGGGCGTTTTTCACTACCTGCGCTTGATAGGCTTTGTACTCATCCGACATGGCTTCTTTGAAGCAAACGGCTTTGGCCGCAATAACATGCATTAATGGGCCACCTTGCGATTCAGGGAATACGGCAAAGTTTAAGCGCTTGTTCAATTCTTCGTCGTTGTTGGCCAAAATCAGACCGCCACGAGGACCGCGCAAGGTTTTGTGAGTGGTGGTGGTCACAACGTCGGCGATACCGACTGGGCTTGGGTAAACACCCGCTGCGACTAAGCCCGCAATGTGAGCCATATCGACAAACAGGTAAGCACCCACTTGATCCGCGATGTCACGGAAACGCTGCCAATCCACCACGCGCGAGTAGGCAGAGAAGCCCGCAATGATCATTTTTGGCTTATGTTCGATGGCTAAGCGCTCGACTTCAGCGTAATCAATTTCACCGGTTTCTGGGTTCAGACCATATTGAATGGCGTTGTAAATACGACCCGAGAACGACACTGCCGCACCGTGAGTTAAGTGGCCGCCGTGCGCCAAACTCATGCCTAAAATGGTGTCGCCTGGCTGACACAATGCCATGAACACGGCACCGTTCGCCTGTGATCCCGAATGTGGCTGGACGTTGGCGTACTCAGCACCAAATAAGGCTTTGGCGCGGTCAATGGCCAGTTGCTCAATCACATCGACGTGTTCACAGCCACCGTAGTAACGCTTGCCCGGATAACCTTCGGCGTACTTGTTGGTGAGTTGCGAACCTTGTGCTTCCATCACACGAGGACTGGTGTAGTTTTCAGAAGCGATCAGCTCGATGTGATGCTCTTGACGCGCATCTTCGGACTTCATGGCCGACCATAATTCTGGATCAAAATCCGCTATGTTCATATCACGGCTAAACATCAGGGGTTCCTCATGTCATTACAGGAAAAAGAGTAAGAAACGCTATTCTACCCCAAAGCGGGCGATCTGGCACTTGAGAAGCGATCACGATGATGATGATTTGTCTTCATCGTGATGCTGTGAACGATTGATTTCGCTTAATGAGGTAAGGGGGTTTCGTGTTCGGCGCAAAAAACGGCTTCTTGAATATCAATTTGCCATGGCGGATTAGGACGAACCGCATCAATGACGTAATCGACAAAGCTGCGCACTTTGGCCGATAAATGGCGATTGCTTGGATAAAGCGCGTGAATGGGGGCCGCCTCAAAAGGCCAGTCGCACAAGACGGGCACTAAGTCGTGATTACGAATGGCACTGGCGGCAATCAGCATCGGTAATGGCGCAATACCCACCCCCGATAAGGCCAGCGTGTAGAGGCTGGCAAAATCATTCACCTGCAAACGGGCTTTGACCGCATGGTTGTATTGCTCATTATTCGGCCCAGTCAGCTGCCATTGATTCCAATGGGTGGCCGACAGGAGCTGATGATCTTTTAATTCTTCAGGGTGCGTTGGCGAACCACGACGTTTCAAGTAATCAGGGCTGGCACACAACAGAGCGCGTACGTCACCTAAATGCCGACCTATCAATGATGAATCTTCCAGTTGGCCAATACGAAACGCCACATCAATGCCTTCTTGTACTAAGTCTAGGCGTTGATCGGACAACATGAGATCGATCACCACTTGTGGGTGTTGCTCCATGTAATCCGCCACCAAGCCGCTGAGTACGGTGGCACCAAACAAGGTGGGTGCCGTAATGCGCAAGGTTCCTGTCGGCGTGCTCTGCATTTGCGTGACGGCGATATTGGCTTCTTCAATTTCACTCAAGATGCGTGAGCAATGGTTGTAATAGGCATTGCCGGTATCGGTTAAACGCAAACTGCGGGTAGTACGCTGAATCAGGCGAACCCCTAGGCGCTCTTCCAGTTGCGTGATTTTTCGACTGACGGTGGATTTGGGTAGCCCCAAATTTTTTGCCGCACCAGTAAAGCTACCTGCATCGACCACGTGCACAAAAATGGCCATTTCATTGAGGTCGAATTCTTCGCGTTTACCAATGAGCATTGAATGAATCTCCGTTGTTCGATTGAGCCAATAAGGTCAGTACTATAATTCAACAAAAACGGGACAATCAATCAATAAATGACCTAATTGTCCCACTCTTGCTAGAAGCGAGCTTTGATACCAACGGATGCAATGGTTGGTAAATCGGTGACGTCTTCTCGTTCGCTGTAATCGGCATTTTTATAGGAATAGCCAATCACGTTGTCGCGCGCATACACGTTGAGAATTTCAACGTACAAATCCATGTCCCAGCCATCAAAGCGGAAGCTGCGATCGGCGCGTACATCGAGCTTGTGGTAAATCGGTAGGCGCTCGGAGTTAAGATCTCCATATAATGGAGGTATGCCAGCTTCTATGATAGGAGTAACTAACTGCCCACTTTGAAGTCTCCATTTAAAACCCACATCCCAGTTTTGGTTAAGTTTCCAGTTGGCGACAAAGTTCGCTGTTAAAGGCTGATCGTATTCGTATGTAAATTTTTCTCTTGTGAGCTTGTTGGTGCGAAATGTGCGTGCATAGGCTAAAGACATCCAACCATACCAGCGTTCGGTTAAGTTCTTGTTTAGAAAGAATTCCATTCCCCAAGTTTCACCTTCAGCACCATTGCTGTAGCGTGGAAGAGCATTGTATTCGGCAAGATAATCAAGATCGTTTTCTCTATCTTTGTCTATTTTGGGTCGCCCAATAATTAGGTTATCTAATTGTTTGTAGTAAAACTCAATCTTCCAAAACAAATCATTTTGTAGTTGTTGTTCAAGTCCCAACTCAAAGTGTTGAGCAGTAGGTTGTTTCAAGTCTCTGTTGCCAAAAGGCGCAATGTACTGACCGAAGTTGTCGGGCAGAATGTGGTGATCTCCATAAGCCGCTGTCAGCCACCAGTTATCCGTAAATTCCCAGCGGCTACGTATGCGAGGTTCTAGAAAAACTTCTTCCGTGTAATCGTCATACGATAACGCTAGCGCAGGGGTTAAAGACAAGCGCGGTGTCACTTGCCAGATGTTGGCAATGTGGGCATCGTACTCGTGTAAAGTGACTCTGCCTTCGCCGATTAGCTCTTCGGTACTATCGGAAATATTGCAGCCCGAAGGAGAATCAATGCCACTACTGCATGGTGGTGCCGTGATACGGCCAGAGTAATCAACAAGTTTTTGAGAATATTCTACTCCCCACTGAAGCTCGTGGGTAAATCCTAAAGGTTGATTAAACTGACTACGAAAATTGAACTCATTAACTTTGACATCCACACGATTATCTCTGCCAATGGCAAATGCAAATTTTTGCTCCATGTGCGATAAGCCGATTTTATGACTTAATCCTGAAGAATAAACTTTATACCATAACAATCCTTGTGTATTAAAGAATGCTTCAAAATTGAGTCCGCCTGATAAGCCTGAATCTTGCTTAACGGCATCGGAGTCATCTGAAAATAATAAGCCGGCCTTATCGCGTGATCCCAGAATCTGAAATGAGAGCCGTTCGGTAGTACTCAATCGCCATTCGTACTTACCCTGGTAATCGTAATACTCGGGTACCGTGGTGAATTCAAAGTCATCATCATCAATAAAGTTTTCAATGTAAAATTGAAATAAACTTTGCCTAGCACCGAAATAAAAACTCTGGTTATCGGTAATCGGTTGTTCGTAAAAAAAACCGGCTTTTAGTAAGCTAGCATCAATAATAATTTGACGGCGATCGTAATAAGGGGATCGTGACGTAGCTTCAATGACTGCCCCTGTGGCGTTATTGTATTGGGGTGAGAAAACAGCAGTTTCTAATCGAAAATCTTCCAGTACGTTGTCGCTGATAATGCTTGAGGAGTCGCTGTGAAAAATATACCCAACAGGTAAAAAGTCTACATAGTAAGCGTTGTCATTAGGCGCTGAGCCACGTACCGCCGGTTCCGAGCTTCTCCCATTGGTAAAAGTTACGCCGGGCAGACTCCCAATGGCTCTTAAAGGATCATAACCCGCTCCAGGAACACGTAATAACTTTTTGGTGGAAATCTCGGCCAACGGTTCGGCGCTGCCAGTGACCCTAACCGATTCCAATTGCGCACTGTCACTATCGAGCGTGTTACGTGTACTTGCCAATTCTTCGTTGGCCAGTGCGATGTGAGCACTCAACGTCGATATCAATCCGATGGTCGTTAGGCGTAATCCATAATTAGCCATAGTAGATTCCTGTTTGTCAGTCCGCGTAATGATAATGAATATCGGCGTAAATACCTTGCCCTTGATTATCTTGAATATTGGTTAATCCACGATAACGCAACAGGCGTTGGCTTTCGAGATCATAATGCAGTTCGATCGGATCGAGTAACCAAGCGATTAAGCGTGAGCGCAGACGCATTTCTAAGATGAGTACCTCATCGTTCGGTTCAGTGCGACGAATGCGAAAATTAACGACGTCTTGCCGTGCTGGTACAGCAAAGGAAAAGTTGACCGATTGACCTTGCAACAAGCGTTGCCAATGTAAGCGCACAAATTCGTCAAACCCCGCATCAATCACCAGAGCATGATCATGCTGGTTGAGGGGTTTTTCTTGCCACTTAGTGTCTGTGCCGCTGCCAATCCACCACTGTTGACCATCCAGTCGTGCTTGCTCGCGATAACCGGAGCGTTGATCGACTAAGGTAAATTCGGGCGTGCTGGCATTCGAGCCATAACGATTGTGTTTTTCGGCAATCAATTGCCCGTCGTTATCGACATAGCGAACATGACGATGCAGAGGGGCACCCTCGGCTGTTGACGTCAGTACATGCTGTTCCCGATACAATAGGGTGTCTGTCTGCTGGCTACCTTGCGGCTTCAAGGGATAGGCAATGCCTTCATACACCAGCGTCGATTCCTCGCCGTAGGCGTTGTGTAGGCCGAGCAGAGCAAGCCATAAGCATAAGTAACGAGCGGATTTCATAACGCAACTCCTCGTGTGCGTTGCCAGCGCCAATACCCTGCCATGGCCAACATCAGAACGGCCCAAGCACCAGCAATCAGCCATAAGCCTGCGCCATCAATGCTCAGCGCGCCCAAGCGGCTGCCTGCCCAGTAACTCCACGGTGCGCCAATTAAGCCCAGTGTGACGGCCAACCAAGGTCGAGACCAGAGCCCTAGCAAACTGTGACGCAATGTGGTGGCAAAGCCGACCCAAAGCACCATCAACCAGATGGGAATGAGTGGGCTGTTATGATGGTCGAAACGCAACCACTGCCCGTGCATGAGTAGGGTGTCTAGGACGACCCCAACGCCAACAAACACCAAGATTAAGCGCCATTCATGACGCTTGAGTAACAGGCTGTGCCATGCCGCGAGTGCCGGCAACAACAGCAGGGCGGCGAAACTGCCACCCAGCACACAGGTTGCCCATGTGGCTTGGAATGCCAAGATGTTACCGATGAATTGCTGCCGTTCGGACAAAACCACTTTTTTCATGGTGATAGCACTCAGGTGGCTGTGTAAGTTATGCCGGATTTGAGGGCAATGCCCCCAAAATTGGCGTACGACGATTGAGCGGCTTGGCAAACATGACCTGCACGTCACCAATCACCCGCTCTGCAAAGCCGCCTTCGCAGTAGGCAAAATAGAAGTCCCACAAGCGAATAAAGGTGTCGTCGTAGCCCAATGCTTTTATGGCCGACGCATTGGCTAAAAAGCGCTCGCGCCATGCGGCTAACGTGCGCGCGTAATGCGGGGTAATGTCTTCCATGTGAATCATTTTCATGTCACTGCTGCGCGTAAACGACTGTTGAATGGCGGTCACGCAGGGAATAAAGCTGCCCGGAAAAATATAGCGTTTGATGAAGTCGACGTCGGTTTTTGCTTGTTCGTAACGTTGATCATCAATGGTAATGGCTTGAATTAAGGCAATGCCGTCGTCTTTTAATAGGCGACTGATGGTGCCAATGTAGGTATCTAAAAATTGATGACCCACGGCTTCGATCATCTCAATTGACACGAGTTTGTCGTACTGGCCGGTGAGTGCGCGGTAGTCTTGCTTTAACAAAGTGATTTTGTTTTGCAGCCCTTCTTCAACAATACGACGTTCCGCCCACGCGTATTGTTCTTCGGAAATGGTCGTGGTGGTGACACGACAACCGTAGTGTTTGGCGGCATGAATGGCCATGCTGCCCCAGCCGGTGCCAATTTCGATCAAATGGTCATCGGCACACAGCTGCAGTTTTTGGCAAATACGATCCAATTTGTAGGTGGATGCCTCCAGCATGGTGGCGTTGTCATGAGGAAAGATGCCACTGCTGTACATCATGCTGGGGTCAAGAAACAACTCAAACAGGGGATTACCCAAGTCGTAGTGCGCGGCAATATTGCGGCGCGATCCTTTTTCGGTGTTGCGATTCATGCGGTGGTACATTTGCAATGCCCACTTGCCCACATTGGCCAAACCACCATCAATACGATCTACCGCATCTTTATTACGTGCCAAAATACGAATGAGCATGGGCAAATCATCACAGCTCCAATCGCCGGTCATATAGGACTCACCGGCCCCCACACTGCCATTCAGCGCAATGCTACGAAACGCTTCGTTGTCGTGAATGTGAATATGGCAAACCAGTTCATCGTTGGGACGACCAAACGCATGCACCTCGCCATTCTCATGCACCGTCAATTGTCCAGTGTGTAAATCGCCTAATTTTTTGAACAGGGCAGAGCGACAGAGGCGATCCAGCCAATGCAGTTGGGTGTTGTTCAGTGTCATGGTTTTCATTGAGAGTGCTCCTTGCCCGCCATTGGGGACGAATGATGAGTCTGGTTGGTCGTTGCAGAGGTCGATAACGATTGTTGTAATTGCTGTTCAGGTTGATTATGCGGGTGATCGTAAAACGGTGACTTTTTCAGCCACAGTTTTAGGGCATTCCAATAGATTCCCCAAGCGACCTTGGCGGTCATTAGGGGATAGCGCCAGAGAACGCGGCTCATATTGCGCCGCGTCATGGCCTGGCGCTGTAGCGTTAACGTGGCATCGAACGCTTTTTCGCCGTGCTGTAAGGTATCCATGTGAATACGCAGCGTGCTATGCGGTTCTTGCATCGCCCAGTGGTATTGCATATCCAACGGATTGAACGGCGAGACATGAAACACCTTGGCAAAGTCATACTGACGCGTGACGTTGTCGTTACCCTGATGTTGCTTGTGCGGATAAATAGCCCGTTGTGCCTGCTCGTTCGATTCTGGGCTGGCCGCTAAGCTGTAGTGAAAGCGTTCATGCCACGGCGTGTTGGTAATCTCGGCCAGAATGCCGAGCAAGTTTTGCTCATCATCGTAACCATAATAAAACGTCACAGGATTCACGCAGATACCGAAATAGCGCAGGTTGGTGAGCATGCGAATGTGGCTCACATGAACGCCCAGATCGTGAAAAAACGCATTCGACACACAGCGTTTAAGATCGTGAGCATCCTCACTTAACGCGCGATCGCCAGCAAAATAATCCCGTCGCTGAAAGCGGGCCAAGGCGAAGCGTTTGGCCGACCAAAGGGGGTGTTGCTGCATGACATCGTCGACTTCGTCCAAGTCCAGACACACCATGAATACAGGGTATTCAAACGCATGCTGAGCCGCGGTGAAGCGGCGATGGCGAAGTTGACCGAGGTACAATGCGCTGTGTTGAATCATAGCGAAACCCCAAGCGCTTCCGTTACTCGCAAGGCGCTGCGCACACCGTCTTCATGGAAACCGTTAAACCAATAAGCGCCGCAGTAATGCGTGCGATTTTGATTACTGATGTCGGCGTGACGTTGTTGCGCCGCCATGCCTTCGACAGTGAACACGGGATGTGCGTATTGGAAGCGGCGAATGATTTTGTCGGCGGCAATGTCTTGGGTTTTGTTCAGCGTCACGCAAAACTCGACCGGCGCATCATCAAAATTTTGTAACCGATTCATGTAGTAAGTGACCGCGACCGTATCTTGTTGTTGCGCGCCAATGTGATAATTCCAGCTGGCCCACGCTTTTTTCCGTTTGGGCAGTACGTTGCCATCGGTGTGCAGTACCACGTCGTTCATTTTGTAAGGAATAGTGGCCAGAATCGCCTGCTCATCCGCCGTGGGCTGTTCCAGCATGGCCAGTGCTTGATCGCTGTGGCAGGCCAGAATCACTTGGTCAAAGGCTTCTGCACCACGATTCGACACCAAGGTCACCCCATCGGCATGGCGCTCAATGCGTTCCACGGGAGTGGATACGTGAATTTGGTCTTGTGGTAACGCCGCGGCAATGCGCTCCACATAACTGCGCGAACCACCGGAAATGACACGCCACTGTGGACGGTCATCGACACTGAGCATGCCGTGGTTATTAAAAAAGCGCACAAAGAAATACAGCGGGAAGGCCATCATCATGTCTTCACTGGCCGACCAAACGGCGGCTCCCATGGGGATGATGTAATAGCGTTTGAAGTAATCGCCATAGCCTTTGCGCGCTAAGTACGCGCCCAGTGTTTCGCTGCGATCGAGAGTATCCGCCGCAAGCTCGGCACGGGTTTCTTTGTTAAAGCGCAAAATGTCTTTGATCATCCACCAAAATTTGGGGTTCAGCAGGTTACTGCGCTTGGCGAATAAGCTGTCTAACGTATGCCCGTTGTACTCCATATCGGTGGTTTCACACTTCACACTGAAACTCATATCCGAGGCTTCGTAGGGCACGTTCAGGCGCTGCATCAGCTTGATGAAATTGGGGTAGGTCCAGTCATTAAAGACAATAAAACCCGTGTTCACAGGGTAGCTTTTACCTTGTACTTCGACGTCGGTGGTTTGCGTGTGCCCACCCAAGTAATCGGCGGCTTCATACAGGTGGACATCGTAGCGCTCACGCAACAAATAGGCGCATGTTAGGCCTGCGATACCCGAGCCAACAATGGCGATGCGTTGACGTTCTGTGTTCATAATGACGAATCCTTGTTGCCTTTTTTTAATGACATATTGGCGGTAATGGCGAAGCGCAATGTGGTTGGTAATGCGCCCATGAATTTCAATAAACGAGTAAAGCGTTTTGGAAAGTGAATATCCCAAGGGCGCTTTTCTAAGCCCTTGATGATGGCTTTGGCCGCATCTTCCGCCGAAATGCGCATCGGCATGGGGAAGTCGTTTTGGTCGGTCAGTGGTGTCTTCACAAAGCCCGGTGAAATGACCGACACATCAATACCTTGATGCACCAGATCGGCTTTCATGCAGGCCATAAAATGCGTCATCGCCGCTTTGCTGGCACCGTAGGCTTGAGCGCGCGGCATGGCTAAGTAAGTTACGCTGCTGCTAACGGCTGTTAGATATCCGCGAGGGCTATTGCGTAATAATGGCAGTGCGACTTCGACGGTATTCACTAAGCCCATAACGTTGGTATTGAAGACGCGTTCAAACAGGCGATGATCAAACGCGTCGACATCCACGTATTCGCACGTACCGGCATTGGCAATGACGGTGTCTAGGCGGCCAAAACGCGCGCGGACATGGTCAGCCACTTGCTGCAATTGAGCGATATCCGTGATGTCGGCGGCGAGCGCGGTAACATTTTGATACGGCTCAGCCAACGCCTGCAATTGCTCGACATTACGAGCGGTAATAAATAGATGCTGACAACGCGCTTGCAATGCGTGCACCAATGCTTCGCCAATGCCGGTTGAGGCACCCGTTAACCAAATGATTTGTTGAGCCAATGCGGGTGTTTTCATGCGACCATCCGTTGCTTTAATTTTTGAATGAACCAGCCCAAAACAGGGAGGTGCTGATACAGCATTTGTCCACCATCGAAGTAATCTTGGTGGCGAATGATTAGCCCATCTTGGTATTGCAAAACGCTGACACCATCGACCACCACCCAATCGCCGCGTTGGATTTTTGGGTGCTGATAGCGCATCTGCCACGTCACCGTTGCGCCTTGATCGTTGCCATACACATCGTGAAAATCGAACTCAATGGCCTGCACGTTTTGGTACAACTCAAAAAAGTAGTTGTGCAGTGCCAGCAAGCCTTTGCGCTCGTGGAATGGGTCGAGAAAATGCACCTGCTGGTGGTAGCACTCGGAAAGACGCGCCAAGCTCAAAGTGTCTCTGTTCAATTGTTGATACAAAAACATGAATTGCTGAATGATGGCGGGTGTTGTGCTGTCTGGGTGGTGAATCATGCCGATTTCCTCCCTTCTTCTAACACGTGTTTAGGAACGGGGTTTAAGTCCCAGACAATGCCCAGCCAACTCATGATTTTTAGGATGTAATAGGTGATGTCGATTTCCCACCAGTAAAAACCTTGGCGCGTGGATACCGCCCAGCGATGGTGGTTGTTGTGCCAGCCTTCTCCCAGCGTCAGCAACGCTAAAAAGGCGTTGTTGCGGCTTTCATCTTGGGTGGCAAAGCGTTTTTTGCCCCAAATGTGACCCAAAGAGTTGATCGTTACTGTGGCGTGAAACAACATGACGGTGGAAATAAAGAATCCCCATACCACTAACTGCAAACCGTTGGTAGCCAGTTGTGGCGCACTGTAAGCCAGCCACTCACCAATACCGTACAGCAGCGCAATCAATAGCAGGGGCGCGAAACCGTCGTAGCGATTGAGCCAACGTAATTCTGGGAATTTTGCTAGATCTTTAATGCGATGGTATTGGGTTTTAAAGCTGGCGTCGCAAGTGAACCAGCCCATGTGGCTCCACCAAAATCCGCGCTTAACCGGCGAGTGCAAATCCTCGTCCGTATCGGCATGTTGATGGTGACAGCGGTGATGGGCGGCCCACCATAATGCCCCGCGTTGCGCCGCCATATTGCCCAGCAAGGCAAAAATAAACTGCCAAAACCGGTTGGTTTTGAACGAACGATGGGAAAAATAGCGATGATAAAACGCCGTGATGGCAAACAGCCGCAGCCAAAATAGCCCTAAACACACCACAATGGCGGTGGTGCTGACATCAATAAACAGCGCCACCAAACACAACAGATGCAAAATGATGAAAGGCAGCACACGCACCCAATTAAATTCCGTACTGGTCATGGGTTCGTCGGCTTGCGCATCGGAGTCAAACCAGCGAAGAATGTTACGCCACACCGATGACTTAGCAGAATTGTCCGTCATTGTTTTTCTCACTCAGTAAATAACGCAGTTTGTTGCGCTGGGTGGTTATCAGGTTGATCTGTATTCAATGCCAATTTAAAGGCATCCAGTGCACGTTGTCGGGCAAAGCGATGCTCAACAATTGGCATGTCATAGCCGCAACGCAAGCGCTCGGCGGTACTGGGATTGTGTCGAGAGCGTTCCGGTAATATGGCCAGCTTGGGCAGATAATGAGCAATGAATTGACCGTTGCTATCAAAACGCTCTGACTGCGTTGTGGGGTTAAATATCCGAAAGTACGGTGCACCATCCGCACCGGTAGAGGCACTCCATTGCCAGCCGCCATTGTTGGAGGCGAGATCGGCATCAACCAATTGTTGGCTGAAAAAATGTTCGCCACGACGCCAATCGATCAATAAGTGCTTGGTCAAAAACATCGCACTGATCATACGTAAGCGGTTGTGCATCCATCCCTGATCGCGTAATTGCCGCATGGCGGCATCGACAATGGGATAGCCAGTACGACCATCACACCATGCTTGAAAATCGCTTTCTGAGTCACGCCAGCGTACGGCTTCGGTTTCGGGTTTAAAGGCACGGTGTTTACACAAATTCGGAAACGCCACCAATAAATGACGATAAAACTCGCGCCAAATGAGTTCGCTGATCCATACATCAATGCCAGGCTTACCGCTGCTTAAACGACCTTCGTTTGCGAGCCATGCCCGGTACAAACATTGACGCGGTGACAGTAAGCCCAAGGCGAGGGCATACGAAAGACGGCTGGTGGTATCGAGAAAGGGTAGATCACGTTGCTCGTGATATGCCTCAATTTGTTGCTCAACAAAGGTATCAAGTTGTTCATGTACGGCGGATTCCGTGCATGGCCACAAAGGATCGACATCCAGTGCCAGGCAAGGTTGGCACTGCGCAAGATAAGCCTGTTGTGCACGACTCAAGGTTCCTTGGCGAGCGTCAGGTTGCGGCAATGGGGCTTGCTGATGATGGCTGTATTGAACCATCCATGCGCGTTTGAACGGTGTAAATACCTTAAAAGGTTGTTGTTGCTGAGTCGTCACCTCACCAGGTGGAATGACACATTGATCATGGAAACGATGCACGCCAATGCCCAAGGACTCGCACATGCGACGAACAGCTAAGTCACGTTTGCGTTCGTTGACTTCGTACTCGTTATTAAAATACAGCTGTTCGATGGCCAGTGCCGGTATCAAATCGTGCAGTAACGTTGGAATGTTGGCAAAGGTGTCGGCGTGCAAAACCAATAATGGAATATTGAGTGCCTGTAGCGACTCTGACAACGCAGCCACGCTGTTTTGGATCAGTTGAATACGACGCTTACCCAGCTGATGCTGTTGCCATTGTTTGGCTGTGAGACAGACTAAGCCAATGACGCGGTCGGCGTGTTGACAGGCGGCGTACAGTGCGGGGTTGTCGTGGGTGCGTAAATCACCGCGAAACCAAACCAAATGCGTCATAGCATACGTCCTTGTTGAGTAATGAACTGCTGGATTTGCGGCCCCATCGTACAGGGAAGGCGCACAATTCGGTCTTCGTGATCGAGGGTTGGTGGAATGGCACCCGACACAAAACACGTTTGTGGCTGCTTGTGTAAACAATCGATCCAGTCTTGCGCCTCGCGCGCCGGGCATGGATGGAAATGCAACCACAACGAACTCGATGATAGGCGCATGGCACTCAAATGGCATTCTTCGGCCGTGAGTGCCGAGCCAAAGTAATGGACGCGAAAACCGGCAGCCCCTAAGCCATAGGCACAAATCAAGGTGATCAACTCCGCATCCAGATGATTGGTGGCCATCAACACTTCCGCACCATCATTGTGTTTTTGCTGATGCTGCAATAACGCGTGCAGTTTCCGTCGTAATAAGTGTTCAAACACTTTGCGTGTCAGCGGTTGGTGCTGGCAGCCACGCAGTGTTTCTAAGACCGGTTGCAAGCAGCGCTGGTAATAAATAGCGATGGGGTAATTGGCAAACCCTTCGTTCCATAACTCATCGAGTTTGTGGCTATCTAATGCCAGTGTGGCGTTCAATAACTGTTGCTGTTGCGTTTGCCAGTCATCATTCGGCTGATGTTGCTCGGATGCATGATCTTGCAACAACAGTTTCACCTGACGAATGGGATAGCCTTGCTCTAGCCAATACAGAATATGTTGCACACGTTGAAGATGATTGTCGGTGTAGTAGCGATGACCTTTCTCCGTCCGTTGTGGCTGAATCACGCCATAGCGTCGCTCCCAAGCGCGTAACGTGACTGGATTGACGCCAGTCAGTCGCGCAAAGTCACGAATAGGGTAGGTTTGATCGTGGCTGGCCATCGTCATTAGATACTGTTCCTTAAACCTAATTCGTATGGATGCGGATCAAGGTACACTTGCTGGCGAGCGTACGCATTGGCCTCTGTATCTTGGTTAAGATGATGCTTGAGTAAGGTCAGTGGCACCACCAAAGGCACAATACCTTGTCGATATTGCAAAATGAGGTTGGTCAGTTCTTGCTTATCCTTGGCGGATAGATTCTTTTTTAAGTAGCCCTGCATGTGCATTAGCGTATTGGTGTGCATCTTGCGGCTGGCGGGTTTGGCCAGTGCGGTCATCAGTTGCGTGAAATACTCGTGGGCAATCTCCGCTATGGGCGCTTCTGCCAGATTCGAGAGTAAACGGCCAATGGATTTGTAATGACTTAAGCTGTGCGCCATCACCAAATATTTGTAGCGCGCATGAAACTCGATCAGTTGCTTGGCACTGAAATCCGTGGCAGCAAATGCTTGCCAATCGGCGTAGGTAAAAACCCGCAACATGAAGTTTTCGCGTAACCCAGCATCGTTAAGGCGACCGGCCTCTTCAACGGGTAATAATGGATTGGTTTGGCAAAATTGGTCGGCATAGACACCGCGAGTGCTGCCTTCTGGATGGCCGTTGGGTAAGTAGCGTTTGACCCCAAACAACCCACAGCTGGGGCTCTTTTGCATGAAAATATAACCACACAAGTCGGTGTGTTTTTCGGCTTGTTCACGACCATACTCTGCCAGAGCGTCGGTGACGTCGATGGTGTTATCGTCTACCCCAACGGCACGTACTGTCATGTCATTGGCGGAAGGGCTGACTAAGCGAATGGGCGGGCGGGGCACGCTCATGCCGATGGCCACTTCGGGGCAAATAGAAACGAAAGTAAAGTAGTTGCCTAGGGTGTCGGTGCAAAAGCGCGAATGCTTGTGCGTACCGTTGAAACGCACTTTTTCCCCCATCAAGCAGGCACTGATACCAACCGGGATATTCGTCGTGGGGCGCAGGTAGGTGGATGGTGTCATTTGTATAACCCTAGGCAATGTTTGTATAGGATTATTCTGCGCCTGAAAAGTTCGACAAGTCAATGCGATTTGTACAATATTTTTTGTTTTTGTATAACTTTGGCGTAACAAGAGGCAATCAAACCACAGGCGAGAAAGGGGGGGAATGCCTGTGGCTGATCCGTGTGTGGGCGTTATTGCGCCAATTGCCGCATGACGACGTGCGTGATGGCGCTGGCTACTTCGGGTTCTAAACCAATGGGGCTGTGCAGTTCTATCTCGATGTGGTGCCCTTGCTCACGCAAATCCTGTTGTAAGGCGTCGATCATGGCAGGGACGTCTTTGCGCAAATGTCGACCGGCTGCGAAAAACAAGGGGCGAATATGGATATGCTGAGCCCCAAGCTCACGCAAATACTCAACTTGTTGTTCAATGCTGGGTTCTGCCAATTCCATGTAAGCCAGTTGAACCCATTGCGTGTCACCGCTCAGTTGTTGGCGTATGTTGGTCAGCAGATGGTCAAAGGGTGCGAGCCAGTGCGGATCACTGCTGCCGTGTGCCAGTAGAATGGTTGCTTGTTGCATAACTTAGGACTCCAATAAGGCGCGTGCCGCCGCTTGGCCACTGAGCCAAGCGCCTTCCACCGACGCACTATGACACCAGTCACCACAAACTGCGAGCTGTTGCGCTTGGTCGATCAGCGCGCCTTGTTCCAGTGGGGCGGCTGGGATGGCATACAGCCAGCGATGCAGCCAAATTTCTGTGCAGGGTTGGGATGGCAACTTGAGTGCATCAAAGAATGCTGCGAGTAGCGTTTCTTGAACCTGTTCGCGTGGGCTATCAACGCGTTCTTGACTCCAATCGTGATCGGCCTGAATCACCCATGTTTGTAGGGCGTCACGTTGAGGCTTGCTGCTATTACGTGCGATCCAAGCAATGGGGCTGCCCTCAACAAAAGCGGCATTGACGGTAGTGGCAAGTGGAAGATCAAAAGCCAATAGCAGTGTCCAGCAAGGCAGCATATCGGGTTTCGGGTGATCAAATAACGTTGGACTGGCGGTCAGCAATGGTTGCGCTTGTTCCGGTGGCGTATTAATAATCAGTCCGTCAAAGGGGCCAAAGTGCTGTTCTTGCTCATCACTCAGCATCCAGCCGTCGACACGTTTGGTGCATGAGATAATGCGAGTGGCGGTGTGAAATTCGTGCGCGGGTGTCAGTAATTGACGACACAATGCCGTCATTCGAGACACGCCAACAAAGCGTTGCACATCATCTTCCGACGTATGGATGCCATGATGATCGATGCGATCGGGTACGATTGGCCAAGTTTCTATCCAGCCTTGTTGTTGCCAGTGCGCCAATTGCAAACGAAATGCGTTACTGTGGCTGCGCAGAAATTGTGCGCCCATGTCCCACGATGCGGCGTTGAGTTTTTTCGTCGCCATGCGTCCGCCAGAGCCGCGGCTTTTATCAAATACGGTGACTTCGCAACCGGCGTTGGCGAGGGTGTGTAACGCACTGAGGCCGCCCATACCGGCGCCGACCACTGCAATTCGTTTCATGTGAATGTCCTTTGTACAACTATTTGTGCATAAAATACCATGAATGGTTGCGTTCTTGTATCATTTTATGGCTTGATGTATAACTGTTGTACAACGATATGCGTTTAATTTATGAGGATGTTGTTATGAGTTATCAAGCCCCTTTGCGTGATATGCAATTTGTGTTGTACGAATTGCTGAACGGCGACCAGATTTTACCGGCCCTACCCGGTTGCGAAGATGCTACCCGTGAAATCATGGATGCCATGTTAACGGAAGGTGCCAAATTGGCGGAAAACGTCATGGCACCCCTAAATACCAGTGGCGATCGCGAAGGCTGCCAATACGACCCTGAAACCAAGTCGGTAAAAACCCCAACGGGCTTTAAAGAGGCTTACAAGCAGTTCTCTGAAAATGGCTGGACCGCATTGGCCGCCCCAGTAGAGTACGGTGGTCAGGGCTTGCCTCATACGCTCAATACCTTAGCCGAAGAAATGGTGTGTTCAGCTAACCTGTCACTGGGGATGTATCCCGGTTTGACGCACGGTGCAGTTAATGCCTTGATTAGCTATGGTTCTGATGAATTGAAAGAAACCTACTTGCCGAAACTCATTAGCGGTGAATGGTCTGGCACCATGTGCTTGACTGAGCCACACTGTGGTACGGATTTGGGTTTGATTCGCACTAAAGCAGATCCTCAAGCCGATGGCTCTTATGCCGTATCGGGAACCAAAATTTGGATTACTGGCGGTGAGCAAGATTTGACCGACAATATCATTCACTTGGTGTTGGCGAAACTGCCAGATGCACCGGGCGGTTCCAAAGGCATTTCACTGTTCATCGTGCCTAAATTTTTGACCGATGGCACACGCAATACGGCTTTTTGTGGTGGTTTGGAACACAAAATGGGCATCAAAGGCTCAGCCACCTGTGTGATGAACTTTGAAGGTGCCAAAGGCTGGTTGGTCGGCGAACCGCATAAAGGCTTACAAGCCATGTTCGTGATGATGAACAGTGCACGGTTGATGGTGGGTTTGCAAGGTTTGGGCATTGCTGAAGCAGCCTATCAAACGTCGTTAGGTTTTGCCAAAGATCGCCGTCAAAGCCGCTCATTAGCAGGCCCGCAAGAGCCGGATCAAAGTGCCGATTGCATCATCGTGCATCCCGATGTTCGACGCATGTTACTGCGTCAAAAAGCCACCATCGAAGGCGGTCGTGCGTTGGCTTACTTCACATCATTGCAGCTCGATGTTGCCCATAAAGCAGAGAGCGCAGAAGAACGTGAGCAAGCCGATGACATGGTGCAGTTGTTGACCCCCATCGTGAAAGCATTTTTAACTGATGAAGGTTTCTTTTGCGCCAATGACGGTTTGCAGTTGATGGGCGGTAATGGTTTTACCCAAGACTGGCCGATCGAACAATACGTGCGTGACTCACGTATTACGCGTATTTACGAAGGCACCAACGGCATTCAAGCGTTGGATTTGGTCGGTCGTAAATTAGGTCATGCGGGTGGACGTGCCGTAAAACGTTTCTTTGCTATGCTGGAACAGTACGGTAAAGACAACCCAGATGCACCGCATTTGGACGACGTGAAAGGTGCCGTTGCACGTTTGCAAAAAGCCACCATGTGGTTGATGCAAAATGGCATGACGGATCGTGAACAAGCGGGTGCGGCGGCAACTCCTTACTTGCGCTTGTTTGCCTTAACGGCGGTGGCGTACTTCTGGAGTCGCATGGCGTTAACCGCGCAGCACGCGCTGAACGAAGGCAGTACCGAAGTGGACTTCTATCAAGCGAAGTTGCATACCGCACATTTTTATATGGCGAAACTGCTGCCACAAACCGAGTCTTTGTTGACGGAAATCGAAGCCGGTAAGGACAGCTTAATGGAAATCACGGTGGCTCAGCTGTAATCGAGCCCGAAGGAGTGGACGATGACAAAACGCATACTGATAACGGGTGGAACTGGTTTTATTGGCCAGCAACTTGTCGATCAATGGCTGTTAGAGGGCCATGATATTACCGTGTTTAGTCGTCGTCCTGCTTGGGTGGCACGTCGTTGGCAACACCGTGTACGCAGTGCCATTACGTGGTCGGAGGTGCAAGGTGAGTTTCACTGGTTAGTGAATCTTGCCGGTGAAGGCATCGCCGATCGACGTTGGTCGGCGGCGCGTAAAGCGGTGTTGCGACAATCGCGCATTGATCTCACGCATGAGATGGCGAATTGGGCGACGACTACCCAGCAATCGTTTGAGGTGGTGGTGAGTGGTTCGGCGATCGGCATTTACGGTGCCGATGCAGGAGGGCCAAGCCCCACCATTTTGACCGAAGACAATGGCTTTGGTCAGGATTTTTCTGCGCAATTGTGCCGTGATTGGGAGCACGCCGCACAGGCGCTTGGTGCCCGAAGTGAACGGCTCATTTATCTGCGCACCGGTTTGGTGATGGGCCCACATGGAGGTATGTTAAAACGCTTGTGGTTGCCTTTCAGTTTGGGATTAGGCGGTGTGATTGGCACGGGTCAGCAGTATTTGTCATGGATTCATATTGATGACTACTGTCGTGCAGTACAACGTTTGCTGAGCGATACACAGGCCAGCGGCGTTTACAATTTAACCGCACCGACTCCGGTTTCTCAGGCCGAATTTACGACAACGTTAGGTCAGGTACTATCACGACCCACCTTACTGCCGATGCCTGCTTTTGTGGCGCGTATGTTGTTTGGTGAGATGTCTGATTTGCTCTTGCAAGGGCAATACGTAGTGCCCTTGGCGTTACAACGTCAAGGTTTTGAGTTTCAGTATGAACGTTTAGAAGATGCCTTGACGCAAATTGCAAGAACGTGGTGATGCTAAAAACGCCAGAAAAAATACACTTTCATCGCATATTTATGAAGTATTTACGTCATTTATCCGGTTTGTGTAGTTTTCTGTAGTTTTGTGCAGTAATGAGTGGCGAACATCGGTCTCTGTGTCTACACCTTATAGTAATTCCGTTGTATGAAGGTCGAGAATATGAGCACCAGTCGCCAAGTAGTCGATAACCGTTTGTTTGAATTTGATCAGGGTTATCACGTGAGTTATGTCAATTACAGTCGTGCCAATGAAATCTGTGACGGTCAATTGTTACTGACTTTGTCGCGCGCTTGTGAGCGACGAACCTTTGTGTTTACGAATCCACAGTTTCATGATGTGGATAAAAATTTAGTCACCAGTCGAGGCTTGTATATTTCGGCGATTAAGTCGTCGTTATTAGGGCCAAATCGCGTTGAAGTAGGCGATATTGACGGTGGTTTTGCGTATTTTAGTGCCAAGCGAGTGAAGGAAATTACTCCCTCGGCCTAGAGTGATCGACCGCAGCACCTATTCTTTAGCAGCTTCGGCTGCTTTTTTTTTGCAATGAAGATCGGTGACTTGTGAGTGGTTCAGAGGCCCATAGGGTCAATGATCGGTGAATAACGGGAGAAAAATATGCTGCGCTTATCGCAAATTAAAAAAATGTCCTCCATCGACACTGTGATCGTACAGTCACTGGATTGCGCCCTCTATCAAGCCTTGGTGCAGCACCATGGCCAGGAACATCTGGTCTGTGATGAGCAAGGGCAACCTTTGCGCACACGCAGTATCTTGAGCATGCAGGCGAAATTCGAGGGCATTACCGACGCCCCCATGCGCTTACGTCACGAAAGTGCGTATGACGAAATGGTGGGGCAGCCATTACGACAAGGTTCTAACCGTATGGAAGTGCCATTGGGCAATCGCGACCTCGCGGCTCGTTAGTCGTCGAACAACGAGCCTTGCCCAGGATGGACTTGGCGTTGGCTACGCCTTGCCTTAGGTCTCTGTGGTATTCGTTTGCTTGCACGCCCTTTACGCGACCCGTGTTGTTCACCAATGGCCTGTGCCCGTTGGCGAAAAACCGGTGTTTTTAAGGCGCTAATTTGTGCACGGGCATGTCGAATGGCAAGAGTAAAATCGACCAACGGCGCGGGATAATCGCGGCCAATGATGACGCCATATTGCTGCTGTAATTTGCTGGTTAATAACCAAGGTTGATGTATCCAAGCGGTGGGTACTTGACGTAGCTCTGGCAACCATTGGCGAATAAACTGCCCATCCGGATCAAATTGCTCGGCTTGTCGTGTTGGATTGTACATGCGCGGAATATTGATGCCGGTAGTGCCTGCTTGCATTTGTACTTGTGGATAATGAATGCCGGGTTCGTAGTCGATAAACAAGCGTGCCAGATGATGCGCCGGTGCTTGCCATGGTAGCCACAGTGGATAACTGGCGGTCGATAACAGCAATGCGCGCATGCGAAAGTTTAACCACCCCTGTGTTTGCAAAAAGCGCATGCAGGCATCCACCATCGGCCAGCCCGTTCTGCCCTCTTGCCAAGCTAACAGGTGTTCGATTTGGGTTTGCGTACGCAATTCATCGTAGGCAGGATGTAAGTTGCGCCATTCCATGTCGGGCTGATCTTCCAGCTTTTGGATGAAATGGCAATGCCACCATAAGCGACTAATCACAGCGGCAAGGCTTTGCTGCCAGCGCGCCGAGCGCGCTTCTTGTTTGGCCTGCCAAAGTGTTTGTACCAATTCTCGTAATCCCAAGCAGCCATAAGCCAAATAGGGGCTTAAGCGCGAGCAATAATATTGTGCGCGCTGCGGTGCACTGATGTTGCCGCGATAAAACTCACCGCGCTGCTGTAAAAAATCATTGAGGATGCCCCATGCGTTGCCTGCACCACCGATTTGTCCTATGGCTTCACGCGCGAAATGCCGCCCGAGTTGTTGTGGTAATGAGTCGACCGAACTGAGCGAACTCAGGGGAGAGACGGCTTGGCAATTGGGAATGGAGTAGCGCGGTTGTGACATAAACTGTTGCCAGTGTTTTGCCCAGTGATCGCGTGATGGATTCGGCCGTAACACGCCAAACTGAGCAAACTCTTGCCAGCGTACGTGATGCTGGCGGCACCATTGTTTCACGGCCCGATCACGTTGAAAGGTCCAATCATTGCCAGTTTCTTCATGGCTGTAGAGCGCGATATCGCCACAGTGCTGTTGGATGTGCTGCAAGGCGTCAATGACGTGCCCATGATAGACACTGAGTGCCGTTGGTTGCTGCGTGCGTGGCTGTAAGTCGGCCTCTAGAGCCAGTAGCGACTGCCGTATAAAGCGCCATTGACGCGCACTGGTATCCGGCAATTGCCAATAATCCGGTTCCACCACGTACAGCACAATAACGGGTTCACCGTGTTGCAGGACGGCCGACAAGGGCGCATGATCACTGATCCGTAAATCGCGTTTTAGCCAAACAATGTGCGTGGTCATACACGGTTTGAGGTCGCCAAGTGAATGGGGCTAGGGTAATCCGCTAACTCGCTGCCGCCTGCTTGATGACGCTGAATGTCGTCCAGTGTGGCGTATTGGCACTTCGTCAGCCAAGTGTGAATATGACGCACGTCTGGGTCATATTGTTGCAGTTGCTTATTGATATTGAAGTAGCGACCTTCACCATTTTGACTGCGAGGATCGTGCCCCACACCCGCTAAATACGCCCAGTTACCCCAATTGCTGGCCACATCGAAGTCGATCAATTGCTGTTCAAAGTAACGTGCGCCCAGTCGCCAATCGAGCCCCAATTCATGGACAAAATAACTGGCTAAAATTTGTCGCAAACGGTTGGATAAAAATCCGGTGTGTTGCAGTTCGAGTAAGCCGGCATCAATCATCGGCATGCCCGTTTCTGCGGTGCACCATGCCTGCCAATAACCTGAGTTATGCTGTCGTACGGGGGGCGTGTGATCGAGTAGACCTTGGTACTGAAACAAGCGATCAGCATGATGGCGCATGGACCAATGAAAAAACTCACGCCAGAGCAATTCCATGCGTAACCATTCGCTGTGCTCATCCATACCGAACTGCTGCTCGTAACGAACGATTTCATACCATACTTGCCGCACCGATAAGCAACCCCACGCCAAATAGGGGCTGAGTTGACTGGCGTAGTGTGTGCCCAATAATTGATTGCGTGTTGTTTTGTAATGGGCAATGCCACGATCTTGCCAAAGGTAACGATTGAGCCAACTCAATCCATTTTGTTCTCCTCCGGTCGCTTGAATACCCGCACCTCCACGGTAGGGATGAAAATCATTTGGCCAAGGGGCCGAGGTAATGAACGGCACGTCTTGGCTGTGTTGCGTCAACACCACGGGTGCCGTCGGTTTTTGAATGTGCTGGATGACATCGCGTTCAAACGCACGGCGAAAACGATTGAACGTGGCAGGAAAAGGCTCAAGTATTGGAGCAATGTCTGTGTGGTTGAGCAGAGTTTGAGTGTCGTAAGTCACGCACTCGATATGCGCTTGTTGCAGTTGTGCCAACCACTGCCGCTCTTCTGGTGCTTGGGCGCTGTGCGTCAGCAAGGTAAAGGCATGTTGCCGATGCCAGCGTTGTAGCAATTCAACCGGATCGCCATACAAAATGTGCAGTTGAATGTTCTGCAGATAGAGCGCGCGATGCAGGTCGATCAAACAGGCACGTAAAAAGCGCGCTTTCGGTAACGACAGACGATTCAGCCCGTGTTCGTCTTTTTCTAACCAGTGCTGTGGCAAAATGTACACCACCGACAGTGGGCAGGCGTCAGCTTGAGCACGTTGAAAGCCTGGGTGGTCGTGTAAGCGCAAGTCGTTGCGTAACCATAATACATTCATTGTCGTATCTCAGAATTCGTCGTCACGTTGTCCAGCACCACAGACATTGGTAGAGGCTTTGTGCGTTTTTTTACAGCGCTCGCTACAAAAACGTACTTCATCCCAGCAACGCCACCATTTTTTCCGCCAAGTAAAAGGGCGGCGGCAATGCAGACAGATTTTCTCGGGTAGATTCACTTTGCGATGCGCCATCACAAATTCTCTAACTGAATCAGGCAATCTTCGGCGCGAGACAGCAGTGCCTGTTGTTGCTCTATGGCCATTTTGTCGAAGGTGCGATACACCATGCTCATGCGTGGATTACGCTGAAAACGCTCGCGATGCCGTTGCATGAAGTGCCAATACAAGCTGTTGAAAGGGCAGCTGTCGTGTTCGGTACGTGTTTTCACGTTGTAGTGGCAGTGTTGGCAGTAATTCGACATTTTATGAATGTAATTACCCGAGGCGGCATACGGTTTGCTGGCCATCAGCCCGTTGTCGCCATGCAAGGCCATACCGAGTGTGTTCGGCAATTCAACCCATTCGTAGGCATCGATATACACCGCCAAATACCACTCACAGATGGCCTCGCTATCTAGGCCAGCCAGCAACGCGAAATTGCCAATCACCATGAGCCGCTGAATGTGATGGGCATAGGCGTTATCGAGTGTGGTGGTGATGCATTGTGATAAGCAGGCCATTTGGGTGTTGCCATGCCAAAAATAGGCCGGCAACGGGGTGGTTGCTTGCAAGGCATTGTATTGACCGTATTCGGGCATCGACAGCCAATACACCCCGCGCACGTATTCGCGCCAACCAATGATTTGTCGAATAAAACCTTCGACGGCATTCAGCGGAGCTTGGCCGTGATAATAAGCCGCTTCGGCCGCCACACACACTTCGTGGGCCGTTAATAAGCCACAGTTCAAGTAGGGCGATAACAAACTGTGAAACAGATAGGGTTGGTCGTACACCATGGCATCTTGATAACGCCCGTAATGCGGTAACCGATGTTCCACAAAGTGCGCTAACACCGCCAATGCGCCAGTACGTGTGGTGGCCCAATTGAACGACGCTAATTGCCCTGCATGCTGCGGAAATTCACGTGCTACTAATGCCAGTACCTCACGGTCGATGTCATCTTGTGGCAATGGCAGCGGTGGCAAAATTGGCACCGCGTTGTCATAGCGATGGCGGTTGTCGCTGTCAAAATTCCATTGGCCGCCTTCGGGTTCGCCGTCCTTCATGAGCAATCCCGTTTGTTGGCGCATTTGCCGATAAAAATACTCCATGCGCCATTGCTTGCGACCAGCAGCCCATGCTCGGAAGGTGGCTAAATCACAGATAAAACGATCGTCATCAAGGCAGTTGACGGCGATGCCGAGTTGCTGGCTCCAGTGTTGGTCAATGGCCGATTGCAGACGATATTCCCCACATTGGGTCAATACCAGCCGCTCGACGTTGTGGCCTGCGCGCTGTTGCACGTGCAGACCATGCCGAACCACGGACAGTAATGATGTGAACGAACTTTGGCGATCAAAGGCATGGTAGAAAACGCGCCATCCCTGCTGTTGCAGATATGCGGCAAAGTGGCGCATGGCACTGAATAAGAAGGCGATTTTTTGCGGGTGATGCGGCACATAGCAGGCTTCGTCCAAGACTTCCGCCATGATGATCAGATCACGCTGCCGATCAAGTGCGCGCAGCGTGGCTAAATTGTCAGAGAGTTGATCGGCTAAAATCAGTGCCAGCTTCATACTAGAGTTACCTATCAGGTGTATAGGTAATGTACAGTAATTTGCTAAATCTTGCTACGTTAGGCTAGTTTTTTGTACAAGATTTATCACCAATGTCACAGCGCTCGCAACGGGCTTGGCCGGTGAGTAAAGCGGAAATGCGATAGCGGTGCTTGGCAAACAGCAGATAGGCACGGTCGGCAAACCAGCGAACAATGGGCCAACGTAAGGCGGCCGTATAGTATCCTTTACCGACCAGTGTCCACGTGGCATGAGTGACATCCAATCCTTTGATAATGCGGCCATCTTGCCATTGTCCATGCAGAATTCGACTGGCTTCTTGGGGATCAATGTGCGGGTATTGTTGCTGAAAATCGGGCGTTTGAATGTCCACCAGTTGCATGCGCTGTTGTGTGTCTAGACGATGAAGGTGTTGCATTTCACGAACACACAATGGGCACATACCATCATAAAATACGGTCAGCTGCATGATCATAACCCTATACGTAAGTTGTACGTCAGTGTAGCGCGTTTGCCATGAGCTGACTAGCGCGCGGGATCGATGCGATTGCCGATGGAGTTGTTGATGCGGAACCAGCCCGCGACGCTGTAGCGGTCGCGCAGAGCAGGCAGCACTTCGTGCGGAAACTCCTCGCTTAAAAAAATCACCAGACTGCCAAAGCTGGGTGTCACGCGCGCCAATTCTTCCCCTGTTTCTTGGTAAATCACCAGCTCACCCCCTTGATCGGGCTCCCAGCCACGATTGAGGTACGTGACCAAGGTTAAGACACGATTGGCCTGACCACGAAAAGCATCGACGTGCTTTTTATAAAAGTCACCCGGTTGGTAGTGTGCAAACTGGCTTTCAAAGCTGAACAAGCCGAGTAGCAAACGGCGATTGAGGTAATGGCGCAAATCACGCGTCCAGCGAAACCAGACATCGCCTTTGCTGTTTTCTTCATCGAGCCAATGAATGCGATCACGACGGACAAAGGTATTGTGTGTTTGATCATCGCCACGACCGATGGCGGCAGGGTGAAAATGCGAGTCTTGCACCTCGGCCAAATAGTCGATTAAGCCATCAGTCACTGTATCGGGTAGGGCATTGGGTAAAATGACATAACCTTGCTGCTCCAGTGCCACGGCAATGTTTTCGAACAGGGTCTCATCAGGAGGAAGTTGATTAAACAGTGATGTAATGGGTGACATGGCAAGTCCTCGAATAGACTTGCCTTATACACCCGAAAAGACGTTTTGTGGAGCAGAAAATATCGGCTCCACGAGGTGGATCAATTATTCGTCTTCGCCGTCGTGATCGTCGTCGTCTTCGTTGCCACCGTCCATGTTCAGCTCTTTGATTTTGCGGGTGAGGGTGTTACGCCCCCAACCCAGCAATGTGGCCGCATCACGACGACGTCCTGCCGTGTGTTTGAGCGCGGTTTCGATCATGATGCGTTCAAACACGGGTACGGCAATATCGAGTAAGGGTTGGGTGCCATCGGCCAGTTGTTGGTCGGCCCAGTAACGTAATGCTTGCTCCCAGTTGCCTGAGGTATGAATGCTGCCCGCTTGGTTCAGTAGTTCGGGTGGTAAGTCGCTGATCAACACTTCCCGACCCGACGCCATGACCGTGATCCAGCGGCAGGTGTTTTCTAACTGACGGACGTTGCCGGGCCAATCCAGTGTGCTTAAGTATTGCTCGGTTTCTTTGCGCAAGACTTTCACTTCGACATCCAGCTCTTCCGCGGCGCGCTTTAAGAAATGCGAAAGTAATTTCGGAATGTCTTCGCGACGGTCGGCTAAGCGCGGCAAATGCACGCGAATCACGTTGAGGCGATGGAATAAATCTTCGCGGAAACGACCTTCTTTCACCAGCCCTTCTAGGTCTTGGTGGGTCGCGGCAATGATGCGCACATTGACCTTAACCGGCGTTGTGCCGCCAACGCGATAAAACTCGCCATCAGCGAGTACGCGCAATAAGCGTGTTTGGGTGTCGGCTGGCATATCACCGATTTCATCCAAAAACAGCGTACCGTTGTTGGCCTGTTCAAAGCGCCCACGACGCTGACCGCCAGCACCGGTAAATGAACCTTTTTCGTGACCAAACAATTCGGACTCGATCAAATCTTTCGGAATGGCTGCCATATTCAAGGCAATAAATTGCTCAGCGGAACGCGGGCTGTGCTTATGCAGTGCATGCGCTACCAGTTCTTTACCGGTGCCCGACTCGCCATTGATCAACACGGTGATGTTGGACTGCGACAAACGACCGATGGCGCGAAACACTTCTTGCATGGCCGGTGCTTCACCAATGATTTCGTGTTGTTCCGTTTCTTCGACCACGTCCGTTTGCTGCGCATTCAGCTCTTCAAAGTGAATGATGGCACGTTGAATAAGGGCAACGGCTTCATCCACATCAAACGGTTTCGGCAAATATTCAAAAGCACCATGACGATAGGACGATACCGCACTGTCTAAGTCGGAATGTGCCGTCATGATGATCACCGGCAAATCTGGGTGTGATTCATGCGCTTTTTGCAACAAGGTGAGGCCGTCCATACCTGGCATGCGAATGTCAGAAATGATGGCGTCGGGGTGTTCGCGTTGCAGTTGATTGAGTGCCGGTTCGGCTTGCTCGAATACGCGGGTTTTTATATTGGTTTGTGCCAATGCTTTTTCTAGAACCCAACGAATTGACTTGTCGTCATCAATAATCCATACCGTGCTCATAACGATTCCAGTGGCAAATAAATAGAGAAAATAGTCCGTTCTTCGTTGCTGTCGAACTCAATAATGCCGTTGCATTGATTGATGATGGTTTGTGCAATCGACAATCCCAGCCCGGTGCCTTCTGCGCGACCACTGACCATAGGATAGAATAAATCCGGCTGTAGCTCTTCTGGAATGCCAGGGCCGTTATCCTCAATGGTAATTTGTACCGCCAATCGATGGTGATGATGACCAATGGTGATTTGTCGGCTGGTACGAGTGCGTAAGGCAATACAGGGCGGACGTTTCGGTTCGCTCGCTTCCAGCATGGATTGCATGGCGTTGCGGCAAATATTCAGGGTTGCTTGAATCAGTTGACCTTTATCGGCCAAGATCTCAGGAATTGAGGGGTCGTAGTCGCGTTTTACTTGTACCTGCCCTGGAAATTCCACGGCAATGAGCTGACACACGCGTTCCAATACTTCGTGAACATTCACTTGTTCTTGTTTGGGGATTTGTCGTGGCCCTAGCAATCGATCCACCAAATCACGCAAACGGTCGGCTTCTTCAATGATGATGCCGGTGTATTCTTTGAGCCCCTCGGATGGCAGTTCTCGCTCCAGCAGTTGTGCGGCTCCGCGAATGCCCCCCAATGGGTTTTTAATTTCGTGGGCTAAGCCTCGCACCAGTGAGCGGGTAGTCTCGTGTTTGGCAATCAACTGCTCTTCACGGTTGATGCGCATTAAGCGCTCACGGCCATGCAATTCAATCAGCAGCGACGGTTTTTTGGTTTCTGGGTGTAGAACCGGACTGACGCTGTAATCCAGCGTAATGTGTTGATGGTTGTGTAAATGAATAATGGCTTCGCGTTTGGTATAGGAATGATTACTGATGATGGCTTGTAATAAAGCTTCGCGTGCTTCATCGGACTCATTGGCCAAATCGGAAAAATGAACGCCCAAACCGCGATTACCGCTAATTTCTAGTAAGGCCTCTGCCGCAGGGTTCATATAAATCACTATGAGTTTGGCATTCAACAGCAGAACACCGGTGTTTAGGTGCTCTAAAAAACGTTGATTCATTATCGGGCTGGCTAGCATCGTGTTTGTCCTCTCACTCTGCTTCGTCATACAGCAAGAACCGAGCCATGATAGGCATTATTGCCCAATCATCGCGCAGGTCAGTCAGCGTAGCGTATTTGGGTGTCACTCGGCGAGACGCTGCCTGATAATAATTGCACCAATATAAGTCACTAGTATGGCAGTGTCGCACCAATCTAGTGCCTATCGGTTGAGGCGAGAGGCTCTTTGCACATAAACGCGAACGACTTGACTGGCAATGAGTACCGTATTATCGGCATCACGTACTTGAATTTGCAGGTTATGTTCACCGCGATCCAGATTGTTCAGTTGGAATTGCGTTTGTCGACCTTGAGCCAAGATGGTTGCACCATTCAAAAGCACAATGCGGTGATCCGCATGCAAACTGGGTGTCAGAACCCCATGAACCAACACATTGCCCGCCGCACCTACCGGTAACGCATGCTCATCTTGTGGATGAATAATGCTTAAACTGGTGTAGGCGTAATCGGGTTGTGGTTTCGGCGCTGAATCAGAGGTGGTGGTTGTCGGAGCACGAAAAGCGGGAACCGAAGGCAATTCCTGCACCAGGTGTGGCGTTGAGTTTTGACTGGGGCGATCGCTAAAAATCACATTGCCATTCGCGTCGCGCGATATAAAGACTTCATTGGCGTTTATGGATGGCATGGCCAGTGTGCATAAAAAGAGAAGACTCGCGAACTTTGTAAACATAGTGATACCCGTCCATTGCCACGTAAACGCAGCGAAAATCGATCATTCATTGTGCCTTATGACAGGCGGCGCTGACGAGTGTTTCTTTTCGGACAAGTCGTCTCCACTGTCGTGCAACGATGACAAAATGTTGCTATTCTGCCGTCTCAATAATGATTAACACGATGAGAATAAATATGGACTACGTTGCTTTAAAAGCGTCGCACGCGGGCTTTGCTTATCTATCCATTCTGCTATTTGTGATTCGTTTTGGCTTGTTCTCGTTTAAGCCGATGTTACGCAGCAATCTGGTGCTGAAAATTCTGCCTCACCTCATTGATACCGCCTTGATTGTGTTGGCCGTCTTGTTGACGATGCAAATGATGCAATATCCGTTTGTGCATGGTTGGTTGACGGCCAAAGTGCTGGCTCTGGTGGCCTACATTGGTTTGGGCGTGGTCGCCATTAAACGCGGTAATGTCATGGCCTTTATTGCGGCCGTTTTAATTTTTGCTTATATGATTGCTGTGGCCAAATCGAAAACGGCGATGCCGTGGTCGACCATGTTCGGCGCTTAACCGTGTCTGATTGGCACCTGCAAATGGATGTCTTGCCGCCCCTAGAGGGCGGCGATTTCGTTTGGTTGCAAGGTAAAGGCGATGCCATTTCACCGCATTTGTTGGTGTATGAGGTCGCACGAGATTACCTGTCTGCTCCTCGGCAATTTGCCATCATTCGTAGCACGGCACTGGATTCCATCGCGGTGGATTTGAACGCCGAACCGGTTGCCGATGAGCTTGGCCTGTATCGTTGCGCTGACGAAGAAGAATGGATTGGTCGCGATCAGTGCCACCTGCTTTGGCAGCACAATGAGGTGGCGATTCGTTGGTTGTGTCATGAATACTGCGCCATGCATGGCATAGCGGCACGCGACGCGCGTCAGGCACTGGCGCAGTGGTTACTCACTAACGATTAAAGCTTGTCTACTGTGTTGCTCTCGTCATTCAACAGGGGGCGAGACAGACGCTCGGTCGGTTTGATGATGTGGTAACCGAGCCGCGTTTTCACAGGCCCAATAAACGCGTCCTGTTCATTCCATTCGCTTAGCGCTTGCACTATTTCCCAAGGCAACTCGTCTCGGTCATGATAACCGGCAAAGCCTTGGTTGCGGGATGACGGGCAGGCGGAATATTCCTCAGCTAAATCGGAAAATTCGGCACCTAATGATAACTCTCGCAAAATATCCTGCGCCAGCAAGGGGCTTTTTAACAGAATGTGGTGAAGGGTAATCGCATTCATGGTCAACCTCGTGTGTGTCGACAAATCGGGTTCAATGGTTGTGTATAGCTTAGACCAGTTTAGTCGGCCTGCACGCGCTGGGCGTGATGAGTTGGCCAAGTGAGGCATTGTGCCGCGGCAATGGACAAGACACAGAATGCAGTGAACCAGTAGAAGCCATCTTCAAGCTGTGCTGTGACATTGTTCGTCGCTTGTGCACTGAAAAAAGCAATTAATAAGGCGACAACGAACACATCGGCCATTGACCACTTACTGAGCACCATGGTCAGCGTACTGCGAAATGCACTGGGCGATAGCCACAACCAAACGATCATGACGGCTTTGATGGCGGGAAAAATGACACTAAAGGTAAGAATCATCCAGCCAATCCAGCGATACCCTTGTTCTTGCAGAAACAACACGGTTTGCCAGATTGAGCGGGTTTCATTTAACAACTGAATTTTCATCCCCAACACACTGAGGTTGGCATTGACGGTCATGATAGGCTCGGTCACTCCGGGGTAGAGTAAACCGTAACTAACTAACGATAACAGCAAACCCACGCGTTGCGGCCAACTGGCCGCTTGCCACAATGTCACCATGCGTTTCATCAATCAATCCGGCAAGGTGACGTTGAGTTCCAGTACCGAGGTATTTCCTTGCTGCTCTAACTGCACCACCACATCGTCTTCGCCGATTTCGACATAACGACGAATAACGGCCAAAATTTCTTGCTGCAATTGCGGCAAGTAATCGGGGCCATTGGTGCGCAAACGATCGTGCGCCACCAATACCCGCAGGCGCTCTTTAGCGACGTGGGCGGATGATTTGTCTTCTTTGCGGAAAAAGTCGATTAAGCTCATATCAACCTCCGAAAACGCGCTTTAAGAAACCTTTTTTCTGTTTCTCTAAAAAGCGGTGAGGGCGATCTTCGCCAAGGTAACGAGCAACGGCATCGTCATAGGCTTGGCCTGCGTCGCTGTCGGCGTCGTGTACGACGGGAATACCTTGGTTCGAGGCTTTCAATACCGCTTCCGACTCGGGAATGACACCCAATAACGGAATGGCCAAAATGTCTTCCACATCCTGTACCGACAGCATTTCGCCACGAGCAACGCGCTCGGGGTTGTAGCGTGTTAACAGCAAATGCTCTTTGACGCTTTTACCTTGCTCGGCCAAACGCGACTTGCTTTGCAAGATGCCAATGATGCGATCGGAGTCACGTACCGAAGACACTTCGGGGTTGGTGACGATGATGGCCTCTTCGGCAAAGTACAACGCCATTTGTGCGCCGTGTTCGATACCCGCAGGCGAGTCACAGACGATAAAGTCAAAATCTTCGGCTAATTCGTTGAGTACGCGCTCGACGCCCTCGTGCGTTAAGGCATCTTTATCGCGCGTTTGTGACGCAGGCAGAACGTATAAATTAGGAACACGTTTGTCTTTAATGAGGGTCTGTTTCAGGCTGGCTTCGCCTTGCACCACATTGACGAAATCGTAGACCACGCGGCGCTCACAGCCCATGATGAGGTCGAGATTACGCAAGCCCACGTCAAAATCAATGACGACGGTTTTATGGCCTTTCAGCGCCAGTGCAGTTGAAAAAGCGGCACTGGTGGTGGTTTTACCTACGCCACCTTTACCTGAGGTAATGACAATAATCTTAGCCACAATACAAATTCCCTGAAACGTAATCCATGAAAGTATTTATTAAACCTGAATGATGTTCAAGTGACCATCATTCAATTGAATTAAAACCGCAGAAGGCGAGGCGCTGTCTTCTTCGAGTAGCTTATATTGCCCAGCAATGGAAATCAGTTCGGCATTAAATTGCTGACAACTGATGAGGGCGGTTTCATCGCCCTTTACACCCGCTAAGGCCCGACCACGCAAGGCGCCATAAACATGAATATCGCCGGTTGCCAGCACTTCCGCACCGGCGTTAATCGTGCCCAATACAAACAAATCGCCATCAAAATACACTTGCTGGCCTGAACGAATATTGCCTTGATGCAGTTTCACACTGCGCATTGGGCAAGGCTCGATTGTGTTGGTTGCCATTGCGTGTGAATCGTTATTGCCCAGCTGGGCTGGATTCGCCGTCTTGGCTTTAGTGTGCCCACGACCTAAGTCGGCCAAGCGCGTGTTCGCTAATTGCTGACGCCAAGCCTCGTCGGCATTACGTACCGCAATGGGCAGTAAGCCACAGGATAGGCATGCCTGCTCAAGGTCGGTCAGTGCCAGTTCGGCCGCGTTTAATTCGTGTAAATCGAGAATGCAGGGCAGGTTGACAAACAACGCCGGTGCCTCGGCCTTTTTCTTGGCCAGCTCCTGTTGAATGTGAGTTAGATCGCTGCTGCTGAACGACACCGTTGTCAGCGGCATCAGCGCCGACTTTAAGTGCACATGCTCACTCATGCTTTTTCACTCAATGGAAACGCATCAAATTCGATATCAGCGAGGCCTTCGGCTAACACTCGGCGCAAATTATGATGGTTATCTACCGTTGGCGTGGCCAGCACATCGCGATAGTGCTCACCAAAACAACGTAACGCTTGCTCACGGCTTAAGTTCATTAACTGCGCTAACGCGAATACTTTGCAGCTGCCTTGGTTTTGTTCGACGCCATTGTGTACCGCACCATTACGAAACGCCGTTGGCGTAAACACGTACCACTGCTCAATAAACGCCAAGGTATCGGCAAAGGCGTGCTGGTCGGATGCTAAGTTCTGTAAAAAATCACGTTGTGCGTTGGCAAAAGCGTTCACCGTCATCTCCTCAATAAAAATCCGCTATAGGCTATCACTAGACGAGCGCTCTGTCAGTGTTGGCGGGGAGTGACAAGGGCGGCACGGTTAAAAAAAGTATTTATTGGCCACACTTGGGAACGAATACGAGCAAATCGAATCAGCTTTTAACCACACCCACTAAGGCGGTAGCCAGTCATGTTTGCATTCTTGAAGTCCGACCCGACCAAAAAGTTAAAAAAACAACACCTCGCGAAACTCGAAGCGGCCATGCAAAGTCAGCGCAACGGTGACATCAAAACCTACTCGGAACTGATGACCGAAGTGGATGCCATTTATCAAGAAATTCAACGCCTCGAAGCGGAACAGGCTTAAACGAAGCCGCTTGTTTACCAGCGCAACACGATCGGGCCCAGAATGCGTCCAATCCATGCGGTTAACAGAATGCCTAAGGTGTACCAAATGGCAATGAATACTGACGACTGCTCGGGACAGGCAAGGGCATAGCCCATCGCCCCCAGTGCACCCGCAAGTAAACCACAGGCCCCTCCAGCTGCAGCCAGTTGGGTGGGTGCCAACCCGCGTACTGCCCACAAAATAGCGGCTAAGGCCGGTAGCGAAAAGCTCATCAGTGTCCAAGGACAAGTCAGCCACGTATTGCCGAATATGGCCTCTAGCCGTTGATTGGCAGGGGTGAGTGTTAAGATGAGGACAGCGGCGAGCATCATGAATGCGATGGTTCCGACCACCCATCGGCGTGCGCCTGTTATATGAGCAATAGGTCGCGCAAGACGCGCGGTTAACCAACAAGCGGCAACAGCGAGTAAAGCCGCGTAACTCAACTTAATCGCCGTGGCGTTGGAATAGAATATCTCGATGGGCAATGGCTCGATCAACCACCACGACAGCAACATGCTGCACAAACCACCAAACAGCATGGCCGGAATTAAACGGGTCAGTGCGGTTGTACGGGGGGCAGGGCCTGCATTACGAGCGAGCATATCGACCAGCTGATCGGTATTCATTGTTGTGACCTCTTCACTAATTCCGCGAGACGTTTAAGCCCTCGGTGTACCATGACTTTGATCGACGCTTCTGACGCGCCGGTTTGCTGAGCGGCTTCGGTGACCGAAAAACCATCAAACTTGGTTAATTGAATGGCTCGTTGCTGGGTTGCAGGCAGCGCTTGCAGCAATACGGCCATATCACGCACAGCATGCAGTTCGGTTGTGTCATTGGTTGTCGGTTCCTGTTCTTCACTGTCATCGTACACATCGTGCCGGTTTTCTCGATGCCCGCGTCGTCGAAACAAATCGACTAATTTATGTCGAGCAATCCCCATTAGCCAAGCGGGCACAGGAAACTCTGGGTCGTATGTGCCCCGATGTAAATGAATGGCCAGTAGTGTTTCTTGTACTAAATCCTCCACCTCATCCATTAAGTTCGGCATTCGTCGCCGAAAATACAGACGCAGACGAATAGCCATGAGCGACAGCGCCTCTCGATACGCTAATTCATCGCCCGCTTGTGCGGCCAGCCACAATGCGCGCAACTCTGCTTCGGCTTGATCTGGCGGTTTGTTACTCGTCATTTCGCTCAACGTTTGTCAAAAGTTACATTGCGATTCGCAATTCAAAAAATATTAAACCACAGGTGTAACGTATTTCATGCCCATGACGAATAAACAATCACACGCCACACGGCACATCTTGAACACACACTGAAAAAAGGAACGTCCTATGAAAGTAACCATTATAAGCATCGTACTCGCCCTGATTTTTTTTGCGTCGGGTGCAGCAAAGCTAGCCAGCTTGGAATTTGAAATCGTGGCGTTTGAGCGCTGGGGTTATGCACTGTGGTTTATGTATGCGATTGGTGCGATTGAGGTAATCGGTGCGGTAGGATTGCTGCTCAAGCGGGTATCGGCGTTAGCCAGTGCCGGTTTGGCTGTCATGATGATCGGTGCCATAGCAACACACGTTATGCACGCCGAGTGGGGTATGTTGGCGGCGGCGAGCGTTATTTTTGCCCTGTCCGTAACACGTGCACTTTTGGGGCGAGACGATTTAGTAGTATTGTTTGCAGGTAAGCGTTTACTCACCCAAGTAGCCCGTTAATATCTGGGCTACTTAAGCGAGTACGTGGTGTATTAACGCGTGCTCGTTGCTTTGTTTTGCGTAAAAAATACCCAAGCAAAAAAGAGCATGAACAGCATGTCATTGATTCCGTAGATGCTGTAGAACATACCGGCAAACAGGTCTTGCGCGTACACCGCACCGAGGCTGTTGTTGCTGATCCATAATAACCACACCACCACATACACCAGTTTTTCTATTGCGAAGGCCGCCGCTAACCATTTTATGTTGGCGTGAATAAAGGCTGCACCTAGATAAGCCAAGCCCCATACCATGATCATCAGCAAACCAAAGTTAGACATCACCACCGGATCAAAATCGTTAATGGCGCTGTTGGTGAGCGCGCGCGAAAACAGCAACACTCCACCAATGTTCATCATGGCGGCTGCGATAAATCCTAGTTTGATTGGGTTGTTGGTCATGCGTCGCTACTCATGTGGTGGTGATAGAAGGAATTTTTTATGTGGATGAGTGTAGCAGCTATGACGGTCGCGGGCATGGCCCGCTTATATGGACCCGTCCCAGTGTTGCAAGCTATTTCGA
>JACUUC010000047.1 GCA_014859445.1 Bacterioplanes sp. | reverse complement strand
GAAATAGCTTGCAACACTGGGACGGGTCCATATAAGCGGGCCATGCCCGCGATGCCTGCCGCAAGGCAGGCCAACCAGCACCCCGAACACCTCTGTCGGGGGCATGGCCCTCCCACATCATCCATCATCCACAACATTCAACACCCACACAAACCTACACAGCCATTTTTCTTATGGAATCGCATTTTATGCGGCCGCTGTGCTTTGGTCAGGCTTACTATGACGCTTCTGTTGCGGCACCTCCAATCGTATTTGGTCACCATCCAATAACACGCTGTATGTCGTCAACTGGACGGATTCATCCTCCAAACACACACCGGTTCGCAAATTGTAATGTTCTTTATAAAGCGGCGAAGCCACCACCGGCTGGCCTTTTAAATAGCCGGTAATCCCTCGTGCCATGACATTCGCGCCAGTGACAGGATCGGTATGACTGACCACAAATAACGCGGGTAAATGATATGGCAGGTAGAAGATGGCAACTGGGCCGGCACTGGTCCAAACCGCAATGCCAGAGTCGGCAACCAAATCACTCACCGAACACACTGCATCCCATTGAGTACGTAGTTTCATTGTCCTATTCCTTACAAAAAAGTCGTGCAGGCCGCAGCCTGCGTGTTGTTCAAGCCATGAGCTGCCGTCACATTGCATCCGTAGCCAATAACGGACGCCGCTGATCGCGCTCTGTGGTCCATTGTTGAACAGGATCTTTTTGAGAAGGCACATTGACGAATTCACGGAAACGCTTACGTTTCTCAGGATCTTCGATGGCGGTCTTCCATTCACATTGGTAGGTACCCACCACATGCGCCATGTGTTGTTCAAGCTCTGCACCTATGCCTAAGCTGTCGTTCAACACAACGTCTTTTAGATACGCCAAACCGCCTTCAAGGTTGTCTAGCCATACGCTGGTGCGCTGTAATCGATCAGCCGTACGAACATAAAACATCAGCACGCGATCAATGGCGCGAATGAGTTCTTCGTCGCTTAAATCGGTGGCAAATAAGTCGGCATGGCGAGGTCGCATACCACCATTACCGCACACATACAAATTCCATCCTTTTTCAGTGGCAATCACACCAATGTCTTTACTTTGTGCTTCAGCACACTCTCGTGTACAACCCGAAACACCCATTTTTAATTTGTGTGGTGAGCGCAGTCCTTTGTAACGATCTTCCAACAAAATCGCCATACCCACGCTGTCTTGTACGCCATAACGACACCAAGTGCTGCCCACACAGGATTTGACCGTGCGCAACGATTTACCATAGGCATGGCCCGTTTCGAATCCGGCGGCAATCAGCTCTTCCCAAATCAGTGGCAGCTCACTCAAGGTCGCACCAAATAGGTCGATGCGTTGTCCGCCCGTAATTTTGGTGTAGAGGTCGTATTTTTTCGCCACTTCGCCCAAGACGATCAGTTTATCCGGTGTTATTTCGCCGCCCGGTACTCGAGGCACCACCGAGTAGGTGCCGTTCTTCTGCATATTCGCCATGAAGGTGTCATTGGTGTCTTGCAGAGCAACGTGATCGGTCGCCAAAATGTGCTCATTCCAACAACTGGCGAGAATATTGGCCACCGCGGGTTTGCAGATGTCACAACCGCCATGCCCCACCCCGTGTTGACGCAGCAATGCTCGAAAAGTGTGAATGTCATTCACTTTCACCAAATGAAACAGTTCTTGCCGGGTGTAAGGGAAATGCTCACACAGGTCTTTACTGACCTCCATGCCACGCTTTTCAAGCTCGTTATCGACCACACTTTTCAGCAGCGCTGTACAGCCACCGCAACCGGTGCTGGCTTTGGTCGCGCCTTTCACGGCCGCAAGGTCACTGGCTCCGGCATCAATCGCACAACAAATGTCGCCTTTGGTCACATTATGGCAGGAACAAATCGACGCCGTAGCGGGCAACGCATCTGGCCCCAACGCCGGAGCACCGCCTTGGCTTTCGGGCAGAATCAAGGTTTCTGGTGCATCGGGTAACGCAATGCCGTTCAAGGCGTATTGCAGCAAGGTGTCATATGGGCCGTTATCACCCACCAAAATGGCACCCAGTACCGTCTTACGATCATCACTGATGACTAAGCGCCGATAAATGCCAGCAGCCTCATCCTGAAAGCGAATATTGCGGCAACCGGGTGTTTGTCCATGTGCGTCGCCAATCGAGCCGACATCAACACCCAACAGCTTCAGTTTTGTGCTCATATCGGCACCCTGAAAGCTCACGCTTTGGTCACCATTCAGAACCGACGACAACGTACGGGCCATGGTGTAACCCGGGGCAACCAAGCCAAATACCTTGTTATCCCACAAGGCACACTCACCAATAGCAAAAATGGCAGGGTCGGAGGTTTCGCAGAAATCGTTGATGACAATGCCACCCCGCTCGCCTACCTCTAAACCACATTCACGCGCCAAGGTATCTTGCGGACGAATACCCGCTGAAAAAACAATCAAGTCGGTTTCTAAATGACTTCCGTCACTGAAATTCATTCGCAAGCGCGCATCGTCACCGCTAACAATCTCACTGGTCGCTTTTTCTGTGTGCACCTGCACGCCCAAGTGTTCAATATTGCTGCGCAACAATGCCCCCCCTTCGGCGTCCAGCTGAACCGGCATTAAGCGCGGTGCAAATTCCACCACATGGGCGGACAAACCAAGGCTTTTGAGCGCATTGGCCGCTTCTAGTCCTAATAAACCACCGCCGACCACCACACCAGTTTTCGCACCCTCTGCGCTGGCACGAATTTGATCCAGATCGGCCAAAGTGCGGTAGACCAGACAATGAGGCTGATCGTTACCCGCAATGGGTGGCACGAAGGGATACGATCCTGTCGCCAACACGAGAACATCATATTCGTAAGAGTCGAGTGGTGTCGTAACGGTTTTGTCAGCGCGGTTGATGGTGACTACCGGCTCGTTTAAGTGCAATGCGATGCCTTGCTCGGCATACCATTCCAATGTGCCCAATGCCAAATCGGCGTGAGTGGCTTGCGCAAAATATTCAGATAGATGAACTCGGTCATAGGCAAGCAGTGGCTCTTCCCCAAAGACGCGAATATCGTAGTTGGCAGCGGCGTTTGATGCGCTGAATTGTTCGACAAAGTGGTGTCCCACCATGCCATTACCCACAACGAGGATGCGTTTTTTAGTCATGATGTGTCTCTCTATGTCAGCATGTCATGATTTCTCCTTCGTGCGCCATTGCGTCTATCGCTGACTACGCCGTTGTAGTCATTCGACATCGAGGTTTGTTTTGCAAGTTAAGTGCCAATCCAGATTCTTTGATATTCGGCTGTATTGATACACACACAACACGACTCACAACCAAAACCGCACCATGACATGGCACAACAACAGCACAAAGCCCCAAAAAAGCCCCAAATGCATGCATTCATTCACTCTCAAACGACCGTTCACCCTATTTAGCTTGCTGTATCGCGCCATTTTCACGCTTGGGCAATCGTTGGCACTGTTCTTGATAGAGAAATAACTCAGACACCGCTAACAACGACGTTATCGGCTATCACCAAACACAAAGCAAAGGCGCTTACTCAGATTCTGAGTAGCGCCTTTTTTTGTTACCAAGCACTTCGGTCGGGGATGAGTATGAGCACAACCGAACAGCGCCACATTGCAACGACCTGCCCTTATTGCGGTGTTGGCTGTGGTGTGCAAGTCACGCAAGAAAAGCCATGCCAATCGGCACAAAATGATTGGCAAACCGTGCGCGTCAGTGGTTTGGTCAACCATCCAGCCAACGGTGGTAAATTGTGTGTGAAAGGTTCTGCCCTACACGAAACTCTTGATCATGATGGCCGCTTATTGCATCCCATGATCGACGGCCAGCGCCGCCCTTGGTCAGATGCACTGGATCGTGTTGCGCAGACCATCCATCGGGTCATTCAAGAACATGGCCCGGATGCCGTGGCATTTTATGGATCGGGACAATTACTGACCGAAGACTACTACGTCGCCAACAAGTTGATGAAAGGCTTTATTGGCAGTGCCAATATGGACACCAACTCTCGCTTGTGTATGGCGTCGGCGGTGGTTGCTCACAAGCGAGCGTTTGGCAGTGATACGGTGCCGGGTTGTTATGAGGACATTGACGTTGCCGATCTCATCATTTTACAAGGCAGTAATGCGGCATGGACACATCCGATTGTGTATCAACGCATTGTCCGTGCGAAACAGGCACGACCTGAACTCAAAATTGTCGTCATTGACCCGCGGCGAACCGCCACCTGTGACATTGCCGATTTGCACTTGGCCATTCAACCCGGCACCGATGGTTATTTATTCAATGGACTATTGGCATGGCTTGCACAATCCGGCCACCTAGATCAACAGTACATTGCGCAATACACAGAACAATTCGACACCGCACTGCAACACGCACAACGTGATTACCACAACTCAGTGCAGCTGAGCGAACAATTAGGTATTGCTCAGCACGAGCTTGATACCTTTTTCCAATGGTTTGCCAACACCCATAAAACCGTCACCTTATTTTGCCAAGGCATCAACCAACACCAACAAGGCAGTGACCATGGCAATGCCATCATCAATGCTCACTTAGCAACAGGACGCATTGGACGCCCAGGAAGCACACCGTTTTCATTAACTGGTCAACCCAATGCCATGGGCGGCCGCGAAGTCGGCGGATTAGCCAATCAGCTGGCTGCGCATTTCGAGTTTGCCCAGCATGAGCAGGTGCAAGCCTTTTGGCAAAGCCCGACCATTGCCAAGCAACCTGGCCTGAAAGCCATCGACTTATTTGATGCCATGGCGGAGGGGCGCATCAAGCTTATATGGATCATGGCAACCAATCCCGTCGTGAGCATGCCCAATAGCGCGCGCATACGAGCCGCGTTACGTCGTTGCGAGACCGTGATTGTGTCAGACTGCATGGCCATCACCGATACCACCGAATTCGCCGATATTCTTCTGCCCAGCGCCACGTGGGGTGAGAAAAATGGCACGGTGACCAATTCTGAACGTCGTATTTCTCGCCAGCGCCCCTTTTTAACGCCGCCCGGGGAGGCCAAGCCCGATTGGTGGATCATCAGCCAAGTCGCCCAACGTATGGGCTTTGAACACGCATTTGCCTACCAGCACCCTAGCGAGATTTTCCGTGAACATGCGCAACTGAGTGCTTATCATAATGACGGTCAGCGCGACTTTGATTTAAGCGGTTTATGTCATCTCAGTGAGTCTGAATACGAGACACTCAAACCGATCCAATGGCCAGTCAATAACGTGCATCCACAAGGCTGCTCGCGTTTGTTCGGTGATGGTCATTTTTTTACCACCAGCCAAAAAGCGCAATTTGTTGCCGTCGCGGCCGCACCGACCACCAGCCAAACCAACGGTCGTTTTATATTGAACAGCGGCCGTGTTCGCGATCAATGGCATACCATGACCCGTACTGCAAAATCCCCTCGACTGGCCAACCACCGGCCTCTACCCTTGCTTACCATCAACCCCTCAGATGCCGAGGAATTGAACATTGAACACGGACAGCTGGTGCGTGTGTTTAACGCACTCGGGGATGTCGTCGTGCGCGCGGAGCTGAATGACAGCAGTGCGCTGGGTCAGGTCTTTTTACCCATGCATTGGAATCGTCAATTTGCCAGTCGTGCCAACATTGGCCATTTGATTCCCGCCGATCGAGACCCGCATTCCGGTCAGCCACAATTTAAGTATTGCCGTGTGGATGTCGAAGCCCTTACCAGTCAGTGGCAAGGATTGCTGTTTACTCGCCAACCACTGACCTCGTTGCAAAGCCAATATTGGTCAGTCACTCGCACAGCCAGTGGTTGGCTGTATGAGCTATCACACCACGAAAAGAGCAAACCATGGGCAGAAACGTTACGCCAGCATGTCCATCATGGTCATTGGTTAACACTCAAAGGCGATCAACAACAACACGGTGTGTGCTTACATCAACAGCGCATTGAGTGCGCCTATTTTATCGGCGATATCAGCCAACTGGACCGTAACTGGCTGCAAGCGCAATTCGCTGAGGAGCCCATCACAACCAATGCCAACACCCTACAAGCGCTACTTGCTGGTAAACCATCGCAAGCACAAGGGCGTACCGGCAACATTATTTGCAGCTGTGCACACATTGGCGACGTAACCATCGAACACACTATTCGTACCGGTGCGCATTGCGTAACGACATTAGGACAACAACTGGGCTGTGGAACACACTGCGGCTCTTGCATACCAGAGCTTCGCGCTCTGCTTGAAAACACCTTGGAGACCATCAAATGAGCACAAAAACAATCAACAACGGCCAAGTATGGTTGGTGGGTGCTGGCCCTGGCGACCCAGAACTGCTCACCCTCAAAGCCATGCGTGTACTGCACGAAGCCGACATTGTGCTGTACGACAGCCTCATCAGTGAGGACATTCTGGCCATGCTTCCCAAACGCTGCGTACGTCTTCATACCGGCAAGCGGTGTGGACAACACAGCATGAGTCAGCCGGATATTCATCAAGCGTTACTCAGTGCCGCGCGTAAATACTCACGGGTAGTTCGCTTAAAAGGCGGGGATCCTTTTATGTTTGGTCGTGGTGGCGAAGAGCTTGAGTTCTTACGCAAACACCAAATCGCAACACACGTCATTCCCGGTATTACCGCCGCAGCGGGCTGTGCCGCCAGTGCTCAAATACCATTGACCCACCGTGATTTCGGCAATGCCTTGATTATTCATAGCGGCCGAAGCCGATTGGGTGAATACGAGGTCAGTCATAATCCAACGCGTGTCTTTTATATGGGCCTGCGTCAAGCCGGTCAAATTACTGGACAGCTACTGATGGATGGCATGGCAGACGATACGCCCGTTGCCTTAATTGTAAACGGCACGCTGGCGAATCAAGCCGTATACAACACAACTCTAGTGGCATTGCCGCAATTAGCAGATAGTTGTCTGCAAGAACACGATGGACCAGGATTGATTATCGTCGGCGAGGTCACACGATTTGCTCAGCACGCAGACGTCGACACCATGCGACACAACACCCTAGAATCGGATCAACAAGCCGTTGCCTGAGTCGTTGCTATTTGCGCGTTAACGGGTCATAACGACCACGCTGACGCGCCTGAATTCGACCCTGCAACCGCTCAGTTTAAGAAAGACGGAAGTCAGACAGCATGCCATCCAGTGATTTAGCAATGGTTGCCAATTCTTTTGCGCTACTGCCTGTCGTGGTTGACGAGCGTTGCGTGTCATCGGCAATTTGACGAGCGGTTTGCATATCTTGACTGATGTTATTAATCACCTGAGATTGCTCTTCGCTGGCCGCCGCAATGCCACTGTTCAGATGGTTTACTTCACCCAACCGAGTAAACAGCATCAAGATACGTTCATTCGCACTGCTGAACGACTCACTCATAGAACGGGTTGCTTCCGTGCTGTTGTTCATGGCGGTAATTGAACGGGCTGCGCTGTTTTTTAGGTTTTCGATCAATCCTTGAATTTCACCCGTGCTGCTTTGCGTTTTGCTGGCCAAATTACGCACTTCATCGGCAACCACAGCAAAACCACGCCCCTGCTCACCCGCTCGGGCGGCTTCAATAGCGGCGTTCAATGCCAATAAATTGGTTTGTTCTGCGATACCTTGTATCGTTTGCAAAATCCCATAAATGCCATCGACTTGTGCGCTGAGCTCTGAGACATCGCCCGAACTCTGATTAATGATGCTACCAAGCTGCATGAACTGATCGTTTAACGTACGAATATCTTGGCTAATACTTTGCCCTTGCTGATTGACGTCGGACACTTCGTGATTCGCTTGCTGCACATTGCGTGCAATTTCTTGTGACGCACTGATCAATTGCTCACTCGCCGTCGCCACACTGTCCATAATGTCGAGTAAATGTCGAGCGTGTTCAGAACTTGAACTGGCATTGGTTTGCAGCAGACCTGCGTTTTGATTGAGTGTACCCGCCACATCGTGTACACCGCTGACCACATGCTCGATACGCTCCATAAAGTCGTTTAAATTGTGCCCAAGATAAGCCAGCTCATTCATATTGTCAGCCGCCGCTCGATACGACAACGGCGTCTTTGGATTGGATAACTCTTTCACTGTGTGGGTCAACACATGCAATCCCTTGGAAATCCGTTTCACACTGATCAATGCCGCCCCCACTAACAGCAACGACAACACAATGAGAGCCGGTACTGCAATGCGTGCTTGCCGATCAAAAATGGTTTGCCATTCGCGTTTGATCAAGGCTTGAATTTCACGCTCGGTGGGAACCTGACTGCTTTGCGCAATTTGAACACTGACTTGCTGCATTAGGAAATCACGCTGACTTTGCATATCGGTAATGGCTTTTGCCATGATAAAAATCAGCGTCAGTATGGCCGGTAAAGCGGCCGCGATAATCAGCTTACGTTGGGCATTCATAGGACATACTCAGGCTAGGGATCTATATTGAGTATATCGGCCTTTCTTCGGTTCGCTTGAATAAATTCCTGTAAAATCAATGCTATCAGTAACCGCTCACAGAGACTTCTGCAAAACCAACAACCGATTATTGGCCGGCATGCCGATGTCTTTCAATAAGCGCAATTTTTCTTTGCGTGCGGTAATGATTACCTGTTCAATATCTTTGATACCCGATTCGGGGTCACGCTCACGCAACCACACATCCAGTTGTTGATTGCCTTCACTGGTAAATTCGCCACCGTAGTTAAACGGACCATACAAGAAAGCACGTCCTTTGTTGGTGAGTACTCGACCAATACCTGCCATCATCGCTCTGACATTGGGCCAACTGATAAAATGCACCACATTCGCACTGAACACCGCATCCACTTGCTTAACGGGCCACAAATCTTGCGCCACATCCAACACCAAAGGTGGCAAAAAGTTGGATTGACCACTGCGCTTACGCCATGCCTGAATCATGGGTAACGCGGACGATAAATCGGATGGCTGCCATGTCAGGTGAGGCAGCTGAGCCGTCATAAATGCGGCATGTTGACCAGTACCACTGCCTAATTCCAGCACCACGCTAGGAACCGTCAATTCCTGCATCAACACGTCGGCAATGGGGGCCTGATTACGCAGACAAGCTGACGAGATCGGTAACTCGGATTCGAAGGCTGACGATTGGCTCAATAAAGAATCACTGTGTTCAATCATGATAAAAATCTCACGGCCTCGAAACTCACTGCGGTTACTGAAATGGCCAACATACCGTGCCGTCAACCCCATTTGCAACGCAGTATGTCACAGTCACATTTGTGAGCAAGTCAGCACGAAATAAACACACTTATTTCCGTCCTCGAATTGCCGCCACTCGACACAGGCTTTAGAATCCCATACTGATCAACTCCCTTCTCTACTTTGGATGACAAATATCGTATGCGCGCTACCGAGTTTTTAATTGCGACCGAAAAAGAAACGCCTGCCGATGCCGTTGTGGTGAGCCACCAACTGATGCTGCGTTCTGGCATGATTCGCAAGCTGGCTGCTGGTTTATACACTTGGATGCCATTAGGGTTACGCTCTTTACGCAAAGTGGAAGCCATCGTACGAGAAGAAATGAATCGCGCTGGTGCCCAAGAAGTCTTGATGCCTGCCGTGCAACCCGCTGAATTATGGGAAGAAACCGGACGCTGGTTTCAATACGGTGGAGAACTATTACGGGTAAAAGATCGCCACAATCGCGATTTTTGCATCGGGCCGACCCACGAAGAAGTCATTACCGATTTGGCACGCAATCAACTGAGCAGCTACAAACAGTTGCCCGTAAATTTGTATCAAATTCAAACCAAATTCCGTGATGAAACGCGTCCCCGCTTTGGCGTTATGCGTTCACGAGAATTCATCATGAAAGATGCCTACTCGTTCCATGCTGATGAGGCTTGCTTGCAAATTACCTACGACAAAATGCATGCCGCCTACACGCGTATTTTCTCACGGCTTGGGCTCGATTTTCGTCCAGTGCTGGCGGACACCGGCTCTATCGGTGGCGCTTCGTCACATGAATTTCATGTACTCGCCGATTCCGGCGAAGACGACATCGCATTTTCAGATGCGAGCCAGTATGCGGCCAACGTCGAACTGGCCGAAGCTCTCGCCCCTGCCGAAGAGCGCCCCGCCGCCACCCAAGCCAGTGTCATTATCGATACCCCGAACACCAGCACCATTGACGAGCTGGCCGAACGATTGAACATCACCGCTGACCGCATTCTCAAAGCAATCGTGGTGCGAGGCCGCAGCGAAACGGATGATAATGATACCGATCAAGCCGGTGAACCCGTCGTGCTGTTCCTGCGTGGCGATCACGAATTGAATGAAATCAAAGCCGAAAAACTGGACTTCGTACTGACACCGCTGCAATTTGCCTCTGCCGAAGAAATCCAAAGCATTGGCGGTGTTGCTGGCTTTGTTGGCCCACAAGGGTTAAGTGCACGTTGTTACGTTGATCGCAGTGCAGCCCATATGGCCGATTTTGTTTGCGGCGCCAACCATACCGATCAACACTGGCAAGGATTTAACTGGCAGCGTGATGCCGAGCTACCTACCGTGGTGGACATTCGCAATGTGGTCAATGGCGACCCAAGTCCCTGCGGACAAGGTACGTTACAAATCAAACGTGGCATCGAAGTCGGCCATATTTTCCAACTAGGCACCAAATATTCTGGCGCCATGAAAGCCACGGTGCTGGATGAGAACGGCAAAGATCGCGTTATGACCATGGGCTGTTATGGCATCGGCATCAGTCGTGTGGTGGCGTCGGCCATTGAACAAAATCACGATGACAAAGGCATTATTTGGCCGGATGCCATTGCCCCCTTCAACGTGGGTATTGTGCCGATGAATTACCACCGCTCGGATGCCGTCAAGTCCGCCACAGAGCAGCTCTACGCGCAACTGACGCAAGCGGGCATTGATGTCTATCTGGATGACCGTGACAAAAAAACCAGCCCTGGCGTTAAGTTCGCCGACATGGAACTCATGGGCATTCCTCACCGCTTAGTGATCAGCGATCGCGGCTTAGAAAACGGCTTAGTGGAATACAAAGCGCGTCGCGGTGATATCGCAGAAGATATCGCTATCGACCAGATTATGGCCTTCTTACAACAGCAGATGGCATGCTAATACGCAGGCCAGCTCCACTGCGCGGTCTCAGCACCGCGCGCACCCTGCTGCTGTTTGCTGCCTTATTCCCCCTCTCGGCAGGGGCCAGTACTCGTTCAATCGAATCCGCTCCACCCCAATCAACCGAGATGCATTTCCATCAGCTACTGACCGATGCAATCCAAGAAGCGACATCGTTTGACAACCCATTTGATGCTCAAGTGTGGCTGGTGGATATGTCCCATCGCTTACGACGTTACATGCCCAACGACCAAGAGCGATTAGTATTTCTGCGCCTAGTTCATCAAGAAGCCAGTCGCGTAGGGATTTCACCCGAATTGGTGCTGGCCGTTATTCATGTCGAAAGTGGCTTTCAGCGTTTCGCGATTTCCTCAGTGGGAGCACTCGGCTATATGCAAGTGATGCCGTTTTGGAAACACAAAATTGGCAGCAGCAGTGACAACCTGATGCACACCCACACCAATTTGCGATACGGCTGTAGTATTTTAAAGATCTATCTGGATCGAGAACGGGGCGATTGGATTCGTGCGCTCGCTCGTTACAATGGCAGTTTAGGACGGACAAAGTACCCTGAAAAAGTACTTCGCTACTGGGAAAAATATTGGTTTATTAACGACAGCGAATAAAAAATCCAAACATCAAGTAGGGTGAGGCGTTGCCGCCTCATCCCTCTTACAGAACCGTACGTA
>JACUUC010000071.1 GCA_014859445.1 Bacterioplanes sp. | reverse complement strand
TTGCGGGCTTATGCCGATGCTGGTGAAAACTGGCAGTTATTCAGACCTTCCCTAATTGTTTTTTTGCTTTTCAACAGGCGCATCGTCACCCTGAAAGACGATTTGTCCATTTTCATCTGCCACGTAGTAATGCCCCAAGCGCCGTTTTCTTTCTAACTCTTGCTCAACCGCACGCTTAAGACTAGCAAGTAAGGTAGTCGCTGAAATCGGGCTTGTCTGATCTACATGAATCATTGTTTAGCCTCGCTTATTAATTTGTCGAGCATACGTTGATTATGAACTATTCTGTCACTTTTCGTATTTTCAAACACCAGTTCTGGTATACCTCCTTGGTTCATTATGCAAACACAGTGATCAACCAACGAACTGTATTCTTGTAATAGATGTTTCAAGCTTTTCGGGAAACGTCGCAATATATCTTGCTGTGGAATCCCATGCCCGCCGTGTTTTACGCGCTCTGCAACGCGCTGACAAGACAATTCAACGCTAGGCAAAGCAAGATAAATTAACTCTACACGCCATCCGCGTTGTTGGAGTTGTTTTATCAGCTTTAAATAGGTTCTACCTGATAACGTGGTTTCAAAACTGAAACTTTCTTCCGCTTCAATACAGGCACTCAGTTGCTGTAGAAAAATACGACTGGCCTTGAGTAGTTGTTTTTCTGGTGCAAATGGTGACAAACCTGCAGCAATTAAATCTGCATTGATGAAATTGGTAACGCCTGCTACTTCTGGTAAGAAATCTTTAGCAAACGTTGTTTTTCCTGAGCCATTTGGTCCCGCAATAATCCAACACACAGGCGTCATAATTGCTCCGTCAATGTTTCCAAGTTGAGCCCCGCCCACGGCGGGGGTTCGGGGGCATGACCCCCTCCTACAGTGTGATGCTGTTTTTGTAGGAGCGGGCCATGCCCGCGACCGACGGTGTTGTTTATTACGGTGTTTGCCCCGCCCACGGCGGGGGTTCGGGGGCATGGCCCCCTCCTACAAGAGCGATGCATGCCCGCGACAACGGTGTTGTTTGTTACGGTGTTATAGGGTTTTGATCCATTCACTGAAGGCTTTGCCTTCGCTGTCGTGTCGCATGCTGTATTCGACAAAGGCTTTCATGTAGCCGAGTTTGCCACCGCAGTCGTGCGATTTGCCGGTCATGTAGAAGGCGTTGACGGGTTCTTGTTTCATGAGGTCGAAGATGCCGTCGGTCAGTTGAATTTCGTCGCCTGCACCCGGTGGCGTATGTGCCAAGATGGGCATGATGTTGTTGCTGAATACGTAGCGTCCGACAACCGATAGGTTGGATGGTGCGTCTTTTAGTGCGGGTTTTTCGACGATTCCAGCCAGTAAGCTGCTCTGCCCTGGCTGTAAATCAACCCCGGCGACGTCGACGATGCCGTATTTGCTGATGTCTTTTTCGGGTACGGGTTCAACCAATATTTGGTTGGTGCCGGTTTGTTCAAATTCGCGCACCATGGCGGCCAAGTTGTCTTGTTCGAGGTTGGCGGCGGCGTCGTCAATGAGTACGTCGGGCAGTACCACGGCAAAAGGGGCATCGCCAATGAGTGGTTTGGCGCAAAGCACGGCGTGCCCTAGCCCTTTGGCTTGACCTTGGCGTACGTGCATGATGGTTACCCCTTTGGGGGTGATGGAGCGTACTTCGTCGAGTAGTTGGCGTTTTACTCGGGCTTCGAGGGTGGTTTCTAGCTCGAAGGAGGTGTCGAAGTGGTTTTCGATGGCGTTTTTCGAGGAGTGTGTCACCAAGATGATTTCGGTGATGCCTGCGGCGGCGCATTCATTGACGACGTATTGAATGAGGGGCTTGTCGGCCAGGGTGAGCATTTCTTTGGGAATGGCTTTGCTGGCAGGCAGCATGCGGGTTCCGAGGCCTGCAACAGGAATGACGGCTTTGGTGACTTTTGGCATGTTGGTTCCTTTAAATAGATTGTTTGCCCTGCCTTTGGCAGGGGTTCGGGGGTATGACCCCCTCCTACAGTGTTTGGT
>JACUUC010000070.1 GCA_014859445.1 Bacterioplanes sp. | reverse complement strand
AGCAGTGCTCTGCCCAAGCGCGCAGAAAATTTTCGCAACCACAGTGAGCGCATGAGCAAAAAGTGGAACGTGCCAGCACCGTTGATTCTGGCCATTATGGAAACAGAGTCTTCCTTTAACCCGCTGGCACGCAGCCATGTTCCGGCCTTTGGTTTGATGCAAATCGTACCCGGTAGCGCGGGTCGCGATGCCACCGCATTGGTGTATGGGCGTGAGCGTTTACTCACCGCACAAGAGCTGTATCAAGTGGACACCAATATTGAGATGGGCGCGGCCTACTTGCACATTCTTGATCAGCGTTATTTGCGCGCGATCACCAATCCGCAAAGCCGCCGTTATTGCGTGATCGCGGCCTACAATACGGGGGCAGGCAATGTGGCACGTGCCTTTACCGGCAAAAATGCTGTCGGCCCTGCAGCGGCGATCATTAATCGCATGACACCGGCTCAGGTATTTGATCATTTGGTCAAACACTTGCCTTTTCAGGAAACGCGCGATTATATGCACAAGGTGACTCGTGCACTGCCTACGTATATGGCGTAATCTACTGGCTTCGGCCCAATAGGAATGATGTATGAAAATAACCGCCGGACTGTTGTCCTTATTACTACTCAGTGCGTGCACCGTTAAGGTGGCGGCACCCGACAAGCCGATTACCATTAATTTGAACGTGAAAATCGAGCATGAAGTCCGCGTCAAGGTTGAGAAAGACCTCGAAAATTTATTTGAGACAGCCGACGATTTATTTTAAGGAGCTCTGCATGAAATCACTGTTTGTTGTTATAAGCGCGTGTTTGTTTAGCATGGCCGCTTGGGCGCTGGATTTAGACGACGCCAAAAGCCAAGGCTTGGTTGGTGAACAACGCAACGGCTACTTAGGGCTGATCGTTACTGACAATACCGAAGCGGCGGCGTTAGTCACACGCATTAACCGCCAACGCCGCAGTCATTATCAAGGCATTGCCGACACGCAAAAAACACCGTTAGCCAATATTGAAAGCATTGCGGGCGATAAATTAGTTGAACGCGCTGCGGAACAAGGCCATTACCATCAAAACAGCGCAGGTCGCTGGACTCGATAAAGGACGATCTTATGGAACTCTCTACCATCATTACCTTGGTTGTTGTTGCTCTGCTGCTAGTGTACATCATCAGTATTTACAACCGTTTGGTGACGTTAAAAAACCGCTATGAAAACGGTTTTGCACAAATCGAAGTGCAGCTCAAGCGCCGTTACGATCTGATTCCTAACTTGGTTGAAACCGCCAAAGCCTATATGAGCCATGAACGCGACACGCTCGAAGCCGTCATTGCCGCGCGTAATTCGGCGGCACAGGGCTTAAAAGCCGCTGCGTCACAACCGGGCAGTGCCGCGGCCATGAAACAGCTAGGCGGTGCAGAAGGTGCACTGGCCGGTGCATTGGGGCGGTTAAATGTGGTGATGGAAGCCTACCCCGATCTGAAAGCCAACCAAAACATGATGCAAGTGTCGGAAGAACTGACCAGCACGGAAAACCGGGTTGCCTTTGCTCGCCAAGGTTTTAACGACGCGGTTACGGCTTACAACACTTATCGCCAGACCTTTCCGCCAGTCTTTTTTGCCAATTTCTTTGGTCATAGCAGCAACGCTAGCCTGCTGGAGTTTGCTGACAGTGCCGCTTTGCAAGCCGCACCGAAAGTGTCTTTTTAACGTACTACGGCCACGACAGCGACTATGGACTTTTTTCAGCAACAGGATATCGCCCGCCAGCGCACACGACGTTTAGTCGCCTTGTTTATCTTGGCGTTGGTCGTGCTCACCACCCTGCTCAATTTGTTAGTCGCCGCCTTGTTGTGGGCTGGCGATGAACATCTTGTCAGTCCGTACGTCGATTACACACAACTGGCAGCCAATCCTGAAACGGGAATGCCGCAACGGCTGCCTTTTTGGTACTACGTTCAATGGCAACAGTGGCTCATCATCTCGGCGGGGGTGTTGGTGGTCGTTGGTGGTGCCAGCTTGTATAAATGGCTGAATTTGCGCGGCGGTGGCCGTGTGGTCGCACAGTC
>JACUUC010000022.1 GCA_014859445.1 Bacterioplanes sp. | reverse complement strand
CTAGGCCTTTACGATGTAGCAATAGAATGCTGCTTCGTTACCAGCTTTTATACGGTAAGAACTTCCCATTTAATGTGAGTAACACACGATCGCCTTTGGGGTCTTCGATTTTGTCGACTTCCATGGAGAAATCGATGGCACTCATAATGCCATCACCAAACTTTTCTTGAATAACGGCCTTGAGCGTTGGGCCGTACACACCGACCACTTCGTATAGGCGATAAATCATCGGGTCGGTGGGTACGGCTTGATCCCAAATCTTGGTGGGATACGCGGCCAAGGCTTCACTGATGTCAGGACCTAAACCTAAGTAATTGGCAATGGCATCGGCTTTGTCCGATGGTGCGCTGTTCATGCCGAGGCAGGCCGAGGTGAGCCAGACGGTTGACATACCTAAATCGGCACCCATTTGCTCCCAAGTGAGATTTTTAGCCAATTTGGCGCTAATGATTTGCTCTGTCATGGTGATTTTATTCAGCATGATATGTTTCCTCTGCTTGTGGTGTTGTGTGTTGTGTGTTGTGAATTGACTTGTGATGATGTGGCGTTATTGGCTTGTGATGATGAGGCGTCGAGCGCCGGATCGATATCAAGCGGCTGACGATGGTTGGGTCGTTCGTGCGAGCGAGCGACTAAAAAGCGAATCAGATGGTTACGAATGGCGTAATAACCTGGGTGATTGACGATGTCGGCGCGGTTACGCGGCCTTGGTAGGCTAATACGTACCGACTCAGCAATTTGTGCGTTGGGTCCGTCACTCATAAGCAAGATGCGGTCGGACAGCAGAATGGCTTCATCCACATCGTGCGTGATCATGAAGACGGTCTGGCCGGTATGCTGGCATATCTGCATCAGTTCATCTTGAATGACACCGCGCGTAAGGGCATCGAGTGCGCCAAAAGGCTCATCCAATAGCAATAACTTGGGTTCGGTGGCAAAGGCGCGCGCGATGCTGACGCGTTGGCGCATACCGCCCGACAGTTCGGCCGGTTTTTTATGTAACGCATGACTTAAGCCGACCATGCTTAAAAAACGCTCGCTGTGCGCATTGACTTGCTCACGGCTCCAGTCGGCATGCCGAGCACGCACACCAAAGGCGACGTTTTGCAGGGTGGTTAGCCAAGGCAGTAAGCTGTAATTTTGAAACACCACGCCGCGATCAAGGCTTGGTCCTCTCACTTCTTTGCCATCCATGATCACCACGCCGCTGGTCGGCTCATCCAAACCAGCAAGGACATTCAGAATGGTGGATTTCCCACAGCCAGAATGACCAATGATGCACACAAACTCGCCACGCTCGATGTTGAGATTGACGTCTTCAAACACCGTGGTGTGACCGCTGGCATGAGGAAACTCACGGCTCAACCCTTCGACGCTGACAAAATGCTGACTCATAACGACTCCTTATTCTCGGTACTGTACGAAACGGGCGATGGCACCAAGGCCAGCATCCAGTAGCATGCCAACCACACCGATCATGAGGATGGAAAAAATAACGCTGGCCAAATCAAGGTTGTTCCACTCATTCCAGACGTAGTAACCAATACCTGTGCCGCCGACGAGCATCTCGGCGGCAACAATCACCAGCCAGGCAATGCCAATGGAGATGCGCATGCCCGTTAAAATGGTGGGTGCCGCCGCGGGTAAAATCACTTGCCATGCGGTACGCAGTGGTCCTAGCTCGTGAGTGCGCGCCACATTGACCCAGTCACGGCGTACACCGGACACACCAAAGGCGGTGTTGAGCAGCATTGGCCATACGGAGCAAATGAAAATCACAAAAATGGCCGACTGCTCCGAGTCTCGGATAATGAATAGGGCTAATGGCATCCACGCTAGCGGCGAAATGGGCCGCAGTACCTGAATAAAGGGATTCAGAGCGCGATACATCAACGGCGACATGCCAATCACAAAGCCGAGCGGAATCGCCACCAGCATGGCCGCGAGGTAGCCGGTTAGTACGCGATACAAGGACCAACCCAGTTGAATGCCAATGCCTTTGTCATTGGGACCTGCGTCGTAAAACGGATTGCTCAGTTCTTGCCATGCGTGGCTAAGTACCACCGACGGCGGTGGCACTCGCGCTTGTTGATCGGCGGCGCCCATCAACAGCTCGAACTCACTGAGTTCACCACTGCTGGGTGCAACCGGATTCATCGCCTCCCAGATACCCAGCAGGGTAACCAGCAGGACCACGCTGACAATAAAGGCGCGTGTGTTTAAAGAGAGTGTCATGATCCGCTCCGTTTAATGGCAAAGCTGTTCAGGTAGGCTTCGGGTTCGCGGTAATCGAACGGCTTGCCCATGATGATGTGTTGTTTACCGGTGCTGGTGGGCGGCTCGTACCCCAGTTCACGCATGATTTTGGCGGTGTCGGCGGCGACGTACACCTGTTCGGCAATGCGCTGATAATCAACATCGCCGCTGATGTAACCCCAGCGTTTCATTTGCGTGAGAATCCATACGGCCATGGATTGCCATGGGAACGGATCAAAATCGATGCGATCGGGCACGTCTTGAATGGTTTGTTCAACGCCGTCCACATAACGCCCTGTGAGCACTTGGCGGACGACGATTTCGGGTTGATTGAGGTAATTTCGCGGTGAAATCGCCTTGGCAATTTCCGCTCGATTCTCGGCCTTGGCGCTGTAATGCGTGGCATCCACAATGGCGCGCAGTAAGGCGGCGTAGGTATTGGGCATGTCGGTGGCAAACTTTTGGCTGCAAGCAAAGGCACAGCAAGGGTGTCCTTGCCATAAATCTTTCGTCAGCAGGTGCAAGAAGCCAATGTTTTCGTACACCGCGCGTTGGTTGAATGGATCAGGCGACAAATACCCATCCAAGTTATCGGCGCGTAAATTCGCCACCATTTCTGGCGGTGGCACCACCCGAATTTGGATGTCACGATCGGGATCTAACCCATGTTCGGCGACGTAGTAACGCAACAGGAAATTGTGCATTGAATATTCAAACGGCACACCAAAACGAAAGCCTTTCCAATCTTTGGGATTGCGTTTGTTGCGGTGTTTGTTGTGCAACACAATGGCTTGGCCATTGATGTTTTCGACGGCGGGCATAATGAATGGCATGGCCGTTGAACCCGCGCCCATGGTCATGGCCAATGGCATCGGGGTGAGCATGTGCGAGGCATCGTACTCGCCGTTCAATGATTTATCACGCGCCACGGCCCAGCCTGCGGTTTTGATCAGTTCAACCTCCAACCCTTGGCGTGCATAAAACCCCATAGGATCCGCCATGATGATCGGAGTCGCGCAGGTGATGGGCACAAAACCGATTTTGAGCTTACTTTTTTCCAGCGGCCCCATGCTGTCCTTAACAGCCGCTTTCACTTTGTCCAACGGGATAATGCTGCCGAGGATGGCGGCGAGCGCACCGGTACCGGTAAGGCGAATAAATTCACGACGCTTGATATCGTTGTGACCAAACAGTCCACGCACAATGGCGCTCTCGATGGCTCTGTCGAGTACGTCATCTTCGCTGTCTAAGCCACTGAGATCGGCTTTCGTTGTGGCGCCATGACCTTGTTCAAGGCTGTGCTCTAAGGCCTGTTGACGATCGCGATCGGTTACTGGCCCTAAGCGTTCCTGCACACACAGCGTGCAGTCGCATTGTTGGCTATGTATCAAAGAGGTCTTGCTGTCGAACGGATTGCCTAAGCTGTTGTTGCTCATTGGACTGCCCTCGGTTAATCGTGATTGCACCGTGTGGGTGCTGGTGGCCTGCTTTTGCGCTGTTTCGGCGCAAAACACGGTGCGCTTGGTGTCGGTTTTTGCAAGGGCAATGCCAAAGGCATTAAAATTTTATAACGTATTGATTTTTATGGATTTAATCCAAATTTCTAAGACTCGCAGCGAGTACGAAATATCGTAATTTACGAACTATCGTGGTTTTTTCTACGAAATATCGTGGTTGGTTTGCAGATTGGCGTACATCTTGAAAGACCGGACTGGCCCTACCAGTGACCGAGGTTTTTTTGTGGATTCTCACTATTTTATGCACGCACCGATGGCACACCTGGTCATCGACCCCATCGCCGATCGCATCGTGGCCGTTAACGAGGCGGCTTGCAGGCTGCTGCAAAATACGGATACAGTGTTGCGACAACAACGTGCTAGCCGATTATTTGCCTTAGATTTGGCGGGCTTGGTGGTATTCAGTGAAGAGGTCATGACTCGAGGGTACGGCAGCAGTCAGCGCCTGCTGGTGCGTTGCGGTGAGCATGCCGAACGGATGGATATTCACGCCCGTTGCTTAGCAACGGACCCCATCACGCTGTTGTTGTGTTTGCAGCCGTTGAAAGAATGGCATGCGCGGCAAGAGCAATTGGAGGTGGAACACCATTATCAGTCGGGTATTCAGCATTGGCACCGAGTTGCGCAAGTATTCCAAGAATTTGAACGACAAAACCAATTGCTATTGGATGCGGCAGGCGAGGGTATTTATGGAGTCGATGAACACGGCTGTGCGATTTTTATCAATCCAGCCGGCGAGCGCATTCTCGGTTATCGCGCCGACGAACTGACGGGAAAAAACATACATGACATGGTGCATCACAGCCATGAAGATGGCTCGCATTTTCCCATAGAAGATTGCCCAATCTTTACCGCCTTTCGCGATGGCGATGTACACATGGTGGACGACGATGTGTTCTGGGCGAAAGATGGCCGTGCGGTGCATGTGGAATACACCAGCACCCCAGTGTACGACAATGGCCGCATTGTGGGCGCGGTGGTGGTATTTCGCGATGTGACGCAAAAAAAGGCGGATCATCACCGACTGCTGGCGGCATTGGCGGAAGTGGAGCAGTTAAAACACCGTCTTGAACTCGAAAATGCCTACCTTCAGGAAGAAATCAATTCGGGCTTTAATCATCATCAAATCATCGGTCAAAGTGCCGCCGTACAGCATACTGTGCGCCAAATTCAGCTGGTGGCGGCCACCGATGCAACGGTATTGATTCAGGGCGAGTCGGGAACGGGCAAAGAGCTGATTGCGCGTGCCATTCACGAAACCAGTTCACGTTCACGACGGTCACTGATTCGAGTGAATTGCGCGGCGATTCCGGCTGATTTATTTGAAAGTGAGTTTTTTGGCCATGTGAAAGGCTCTTTTACCGGCGCCGTAAGCGATCGACCTGGCCGCTTTGAAGTCGCAGACGGTGGTACTTTGTTTTTAGACGAGGTCGGTGAAATTCCCTTACATTTACAAGGTAAGCTGTTGCGCGTTTTACAAGAGCAACAATTTGAGCGCGTGGGTGAAGCGCGCACACGGCATGTGGATGTCCGCATTATTGCCGCGACCAATCGCGATTTGAAACGCTATGTGGATGACGGCCAGTTTCGCGAAGATTTGTATTTCAGGTTGAATGTCTTTCCGATTGAATCGGTGCCGCTGCGCCGTCGTCGCGATGATATTCCGCTCTTGGCTCGACATTTTTTAGATAAAGCCTGCACTCGCATGAATAAGCCGGGTTTGAAAATCAGTTTGAGCCAGTTAGAACGATTAATGCAGTATCACTGGCCGGGCAATATTCGTGAACTCGAGAATGTGATTGAGCGGCAAGTCATTCTGACACAGGGGCCTACGTTGCAGTTCAGTGATCTACAGTGGCCGTCGTTGGCATTGCCAGACAGCAACGTCAGCGAGCGTTCCAGTAAGACGAGCGATGACCCTATGGTGCTCAGCGAGGGCGATGTTCGCCAACAGCAGCAAGCGAATGTGTTGGCGGCACTGAGTCAGTGTCAGGGACGAATTTTTGGTGCTCACGGTGCCGCTGCGTTATTGGGCATACCTCCCACCACACTGGCGTCACGATTGCGTAAATGGAACATTGATGCTCGACAATGGCGTAAGCGTTCAAACCATGAGCATTCGTGTGGTGAGTCACTGGATCATGGTCGTTACGACGGCGTGAGATAACGACAGAAGTCCGTTTCGTTCAACGGCTTGCTGAACCAGTAACCTTGAAATTGATGGCAGCCATGTCGACTGAGGTAGGCTCTTTGATGATCCGTTTCCACCCCTTCGGCAATGACGGCTAAGCCGAGGTTATGACTCATTTGGATAATCGACGCCACAATGGGCGCAGCCTGTTGATCGTCAATACCATGGATGAATGATCGGTCAATTTTGAGTTTATGCAGTGGTAGTTGCTGAAGATAACTCAGCGAAGAATAGCCGGTGCCGAAGTCGTCTAAGGACAACGCAAAATCCAATGCCACCAACTGCTGCATCTTGGTTCGGATGTGTTGCTTGTCGCCCATGAACACGTTTTCGGTCAATTCCAGTTCGATACGATGAGGGCAAACACCGAGGTCTTGAACGGTACTTTGAATGTCATCGATAAACTGATCATCCATAAATTGGCTGGGACTGATGTTGATGGCCAATCGCTCAAACGAGGGCGGTAATTGGTCGTTGTCTTGCCAGCGTTTTAACGCCAGGCAGCTTTCACGAAAAATCCATTTGCCCAGTGGTATGATCAATTGACTGTCTTCAGCCGCGGCAATGAATATTTCGGGGCTGATGAATTGACCGTGGTGAATCCAGCGGCACAACACTTCGGCACCAAGGACATCGCCGTTATCCGTGCACTGTGGTTGAAAAACAAGCGAAAACGCCTCGGTTTTGATCGCTTCGTGCAGGTCGTTAAATAATTGCAATCGTTGCTGGGTTTGCTGTTGCATGTTGTCGGTGTACACACGAATCGTGCTGCGACCATGGCTTTTGGCAAAGTACATGGCGGTATCGGCTTGCCGTATGTAATCGTTCGCTTGGCAGTCATCGCATGGAAACACCGCAATGCCCATGCTGGCCGATATGTGCAAGGTATGCATGCCCAGCTGGAACGGTTCTCGTAGCATGGTTAACACAAACGAGGCGTGATCATAGGCACGCTGTGCGGCCATTTCAGGGGAATCACGCAACGTGCCGCTGACCACCAAAAATTCATCACCTCCTAAGCGTGCGGTTTCATGCAATTGTTGATTGGCCTGTTGCAACCGTTGTCCGACTTGAATCAACAAGGCATCACCGAGGTCATGCCCCAGTGAGTCGTTGATGTCTTTAAAGTGATCGATATCGATAAAGAGTACGCTGCCATATTGACCTTGTTGGCGCGCAAGGTGTTGTTTTTGCTCCAGCAGTCGCAAGGCCAAGCGGCGGTTGGCTAAATCGGTCAGTGGGTCGTAGTTGGCTTGGTACTCAATTTGTTGTTGTTTACGCTTTAATTCGCTGATGTCGCGAATCAGCCATAAAACGCCTTGCGCCTCCTCCGACTGCACCAGCCCATGGCGATCTTGTCGTAATGGCGCGACACGTGATTCCAAATAAAAATCGTCATGGCGAAATTCATGAACCACCAGCGTCTGTGTGGCAAGTGCACGTTGCAGGTTGCTGGTGAGTACGTTGGCTTCGGCGGCCCCCAGCCAGGCCGAAAAATGTTGTCCAAGCTGCAACGTCGATTGAGCCGGTAATGCTGTGCTATTTTGACCAAATCGAGCTTGTACTTGGCCGTTATGATCCAAGACAAAGGCAATATCAGGGAACGCGTCGGCAAAGCCGGTGTTTAAGCGATGTTGACGCCACAATGCGTCATCGGTTTTTTTTAAATGCGTACTGAGGTCGTTAAATGCCTGACTCAGTTGTCCGAACTCGTGGCTTCGGCTTTGTTCGATGCGTACGCCTAATTCACCTTGTCGTAGACGTTGCGTTCCTTGCAGCAGGGACTGCAGTGGGTTCAATACCCATTGACGGACAAGCAACGTTAATCCAAACAAAAACAGCAGTGCGAGCAGTAGCAGTGTTAGAGCTTGTTGCCACACGAGGCGAACCTGTTGCTGCCAAGCCGCGTGCAAATTGTAGTGAATCAGGAGAGTGACGTGCTGATGAACACGAATACCGTGACGATAATAGACGTCGAGCGCGATCGAAAACTCTGGCTGTCGAGGTAATTGATGAATTTGCTCTCGCTCCCACTCGCTGATAGAAAAACTGTCAATCTGTGGTGGCGGTTGGTGAATGTGTTGACGTTGTGTGCTGAACAAGACACGTTCTTGGTCATACAGGGCGGCATAGGTGACGTAGGGTTTTAGGGCTAATGCGGCGATTTGTCGATCGATCTGCTCCAGTGCCGTGTTGGGTAATTGATGTTGGAGTTGCGTGGCTAGGTTTAAACTTTCGTAACCCAGTTGATTGTGCCATTGGCCATAAAAGGCGTCTTTATGTGATTGGTACAGCAGCAACACCGCTATGGCATAAGCAAGACCCAGCGTAAACAATGCCCAAGTGAATAATGCTCGGCGAATGGACCACATGGTGCTATGAGCCTAGTAGCTGAGTACTGATGCGTGGTGGAACAAAGTCATGCGGCAGTAGCAGATGATTTTCCTTTAATAAGTGGGTTAAACGCTCGGTCTTTTCGGGCAATGTGCGTTGCAGAAGGCGCTGATTTTCTGCACGGTCTGGCATGATCAGATCATCGTAAGCACGTATTAAATCGGCTTCTGGCATTTGCAGTCGGAGATTGACGGCACGCAGAGCGTCTGGCTGGTGCTGTAAAATCGCCTCGCGAGCATGGAAAAAACCATCAAGCAGGTGGCGCAATTGGGCATGGTGCGGGGCGATGGCGTCGGTACGAATCGCCAGCACATCAATGATGGTATTGGGTATTTGGCGGCTATCAAACAGGCGCTTGGCGCCGACGCGTTCCAGCTCGGTCGCAAACGGCTCAAAGGTAATGGCTGCGTGAATGGTGCCATCATGAAAGGCGGCCAGATGCTGGCCTAAGGGCATGTGTTGTACCGTGACGTTGTGTATGGAGAGATTGGCCTGTTCAAGTAGACTGTGCAGCATCAAGGCGCCAACGGCACTGGTCTCAACCGCAATGGTTTTATCGGCCAAATCGCTCAGTTGAGTGAATGAAGAATGTGCCATCAAGACATCGGCACCGTTGGAAATATTGCAAATTAAAACAATGGTGAGGTCGATGCCTTCACTGCTGAGGGTCAGCACTTCATCCAACGTCAGCGTTCCACCTTCTAAGCTGCCTAAACGCATGGCATCAATCACGTCGGTGGCTGAGGGCAGCTCGACTAAACGAATGTTGCGCTGCTCATACATCCCCTGATGACGCGCTAAATAAAATGGCTCGTACCCTGGCCAGGTATTCGTGCCGATGCGTAATAAGGGATCAGGCTGGTGGCACGCCGTTAACCAGAGCGTCATGCATAGGGTTACTACAAGGTGTCGCATGAGGCAGACATTCCAATGATTGATTACCCTAATCTTAGCAAGGATTTGTAAAAATGCGCGTTAGCGGTTAGTGCAATAAGGCGCATGACTCTGTTGCTGCTGGAGCACGGGCAAAAGAGTCATGCGGGATAAGATGCTTATCGTTGGGCGAGTGCTTGTAGAGCACGCGCTGCGGCGGCGCGCACTTGTTCCGGTGCGGTGCCACCAATGTGGTTACGTGCAGCAACCGACCCTTCCAGCGTGAGTACGTCAAAGACGTCGGCGCTGATCTCGGAAGAAAATTGCTGCAATTCGTCCAAACTCATTTCGCTTAAGTCTTTGCCGGTTTGTAAGCCATAAGCAACGGCCTTGCCGACAATTTCGTGCGCATCACGAAACGGAATGCCTTTACGCACAACGTAGTCGGCCAAGTCGGTGGCGGTGGAGAAACCACGCATGGCCGCCTCGCGCATGTCGGCCTTGCGGGCGATTAAGTGCGGTGCCATATCGGCGAATGCACGTAAGCTATCGCGCACGGTATCAATGGCATCGAATAACGGTTCTTTGTCTTCTTGGTTGTCTTTGTTGTAGGCCAAGGGCTGCGATTTCATCAGCGTTAATAAGCTCATCAGATGCCCATACACGCGGCCGGTTTTTCCCCGTACCAGCTCCGGCACATCGGGATTTTTCTTTTGCGGCATGATCGATGAGCCGGTGCAAAAGCGATCCGGTAAATCAATAAAGCGGAATTGCGCCGAGGCCCACAGTACCAGTTCTTCTGAGAAGCGCGATAAGTGCATCATAATGAGCGCACTGGCGCTGCAAAACTCGATGGCGAAATCACGATCCGACACGGAATCCAGGCTGTTTTCGGTCGGTGCATCAAAGCCCAGTAGTTCGGCCGTGTAGTGGCGATCGATGGGGTAGGTCGTGCCGGCTAATGCCGCCGCGCCTAGCGGCAGTTGATTGGCACGCTTGCGACAGTCTTGTAGGCGAGCGTAGTCGCGTTCCAACATGGCATTCCAGGCCAGCAAGTGATGACCAAAGGTCACGGGCTGTGCGGTTTGCAGATGGGTAAAGCCGGGCATGATGGTGTCGGCTTCTTGCGTGGCCAGCGCAATGAGTCCTTGTTGCAAGCGGGTCAGTTCATCACAAATGGTGTCAATTTCATCGCGCAAATACAAACGAATGTCCGTCGCCACTTGGTCGTTGCGCGATCGTCCGGTGTGCAATTTTTTGCCCGTAATACCGATTTTTTGGGTCAGTGCGGCTTCGATGTTCATGTGCACGTCTTCCAGTGCCACAGACCATTCAAAGGTGCCGCGTTCAATGTCAATACGAACTTCTTCTAAGCCGCGAATGATGTCATCACGCTCTTGTGCGGTGAGCACACCGACTTTACACAGCATTTTAGCGTGCGCCACCGAGCCTTGAATGTCTTGGCGGTACATGCGGCGGTCGAAATCGACAGAGGCGGTGAAGCGAGCAACAAAGGCATCGGTTGGTTCGGAAAAGCGACCACCCCAAGAAGCGTTGGTGGTAGATTGATCAGTCATGGCATACCCCAGATATGGCGTGAAGTGCGTAAATGGCGCGAATTATAACCCTGAGAGGTGGCCCCTGTCGTGGTTTGCGCAAGGACAATTCACACACAGCTTGCACTGAGCGAGTGGACGCGACAGACTCAAGGATGAAAACGCCCATGGTTGGCTTTATTGATATCAAACGTAGACGGTCATTATGGATGCATTGACGACCAAGCTGGATCGTTTTTTCTTACCGGATTTGTGCAACTCTCGGGCGTTGGTGTTATCGCTGGCCGTGAGTGTTGGCTTGGTACTGGCATTGACCTTGCTGGAAACTGGTGTGTCGTCCTTTTCTTGGCAGCGCTTTGCCATCGTGTCGTTTTTTGTGCAATGGGTGGTGTTGTTGTCGTTTGCTGGATTGTGTCTGGCGCGTCGCTGGCTGGCGTATTGGCCAGCACTGTGGGCATCGCTTATGGCCATGATTTGGGTGGTGTTGGTGACCTTGGTGGTCAGTATCAGTGGCGAATTGTTGTGGCCCGAACCGGTGGCCGGTATTGATTGGTTGTGGGTGCTGCGCAATGGGTTGGTGGCCAGTATTTTTGCCGCCATGGCGTTGCGTTATTTCTATGTGCAAAGCCAATGGCGTTGGCAAACACAAGCGCAACTGCAGGCTCGCTTAGCGGCCTTGCAGGCGCACATTCGTCCGCATTTCTTTTTTAATACACTCAATACGGTGGCGTCGTTGATTCCGGTGGATGCCGAAAAAGCGGAACAGATGTTACTCGACTTGGCGCAATTGTTTCGGCAAGTATTGAAGACCGAGGATCAGATGCTGTTGTTGTCGCAAGAGGTGGCGTTGGCCAAGCGCTATTTGGCCATCGAGCAAACCCGACTGGGTGATCGCTTGCAGGTTCAGTGGCAGCTGCCCGATACCCTACCGGCGGTGCCGGTTCCTTCTTTGATTTTGCAGCCGTTATTGGAAAACGCGGTCTATCATGGGGTGCAGCCGGTGTTGGCGCCGGGTTACATCGTCATCGATGGCCAGCAAGACGGTGATCACTATGTGATACGGATACGCAACAGCAAACCGGCCACCGATGTGGTCGCGGTCGACGGTCATCAAATGGCACAAGACAATGTGCGGGCGCGTTTGGCGATGATGACACACGGAGGGGGGCAGCTGATGTGTCAGCAGCAGACAACCGAATACCGTGTCTCGTTGCGCTTACCCTATCAGGAGGAACGGGCATGACGTTTCGTGTGTTGTTGGTCGATGATGAGCCGTTGGCGCGGGCGCGCATGCAGCGTTTGTTGTTAGAACACGCTGATTTCGTCTGTGCTGGTGAGGCCGGTGATGGACGCTCTGCGCTGACGTGGCTGGCGCAGCATCAGGCGGACGTGGTGTTGCTGGACATTCAAATGCCCGAGCTGGACGGTTTGGCCACCGCACGAGCCATCCAACAGCTACCTTGCCCTCCAGTCATCGTGTTTTGTACCGCCTACGACGATCATGCCCTAGCGGCTTTTCAAGCACAGGCGTTGGATTATTTATTGAAACCCGTCAGCAAGGAGGCCTTAGCGCAATCCTTGCAGCGGGTGCGGCACTGGTTGCAACCGCAATTGCCCGTGGCACAACAAGGTCAGCGCACGCACATCAGCGCCCGCTCTCATCAGGGGTTGCAGCTCATCGCCGTCCAAGACATTGAGTATTGTGAAGCCGACCATAAGTACGTCAGTGCGCATCATCAGGGGCACGTCACCCTGTTGGATGACAGCTTAAAACAGCTGGAAGACGAGTTTGGTCATTATTTTTTACGCATACACCGCAGCACGCTCGTGGCGCGCCCGAGGATTGAGCGTTTGGTGGCACTGGATGAAGGGGGTTATGAGTTGTATTTGCGCGCTATTGATAAAGGGTTTCCGGTTAGTCGCCGCCATGTAGCCGAGGTCAAACGGTTTATGAAAGAGGGCGTATAACCGTGCGTTGGGTTTTGTCCTGAGGCATGTCATTTTGCTCGCTGCCGTTGGCTGTTATGATAGCCCCTTATTCAGGTCGTTGCTGGCCACCTCTCGTTGTTGATAAGGATTTGTATGTCCACCGTAACCACTTTGCGCATTGCTACTCGACAAAGCCCGCTTGCTTTATGGCAGGCTGAACACATCAAGGCGCGTCTCCAAAACCTGTATCCATCGCTGACGGTCGAATTGATCACCTTTAAAACGCAAGGTGACATCATCTTAGATACCCCCTTATCAAAGATTGGTGGCAAAGGACTGTTCGTGAAGGAGCTTGAGGTGGCCATGCTCGATGGCCGCGCAGACATTGCGGTGCATTCAATGAAAGACGTGCCAATGGAGTTTCCCGAGGGGCTGGCATTGGGTGTAATTTGTGAGCGTGAAAATCCGCTCGATGCCTTTGTTTCTAATCAGTATCGCACCATTGACGAATTGCCTCAGGGCGCCGTGGTGGGCACTTCCAGCTTGCGTCGCCAATGCCAGTTGCAGCAGCAACGCCCCGATTTGGTCATTAAGAGTCTGCGCGGTAATGTGCAAACCCGATTGGGTAAGCTGGATGCGGGCGAATTTGATGCCATTATCTTGGCCGCAGCGGGTTTGCTGCGGATGGAGATGGATGACCGAATCGCCAGCTTCATTCCTGCGGAACGGTCATTACCCGCCGGGGGGCAGGGGGCATTGGGCATTGAGTGGCGCACCGATCGTGCCGACATTCACGCCTTGCTGCAACCCTTGCATCATGCTCCGACGGCGGCTTGTGTGCTGGCTGAGCGTGCTCTCAATCGTCGTTTGCAAGGGGGTTGCCAAGTGCCCATTGCGGCCTATGCCCAGTTGACCAATGAACAACTCACCTTGCGCGGTTTGGTCGGCAGCGTGGATGGCAAACAGATGCTGACCACGCAAGGCGAGGGTACCATGCGTGATGCCGAACAGATTGGCATTCGTGCGGCTGAGCATTTGTTGGAACAAGGCGCCGGAGCGATTTTGTCCGCGGTATACGGTTATGAGGTTAAGTAAGTTGCCGTCGGTTGTTGTGACTCGTCCGCAAGGGCAAGCCGATGCCTTAATCGCGGGGTTGCAAGCACTGGGCTTGTCTGTGCAACATTGCCCATTGATTGATATTGTTCCCATCGACGATGATCACAGCCCGCAAGCGCAGCAATTGCGATCCCTATTTCTTGATATCGACCAATACTATGCCGTGGTCAGTGTCAGTCGTAATGCCGCTGACATTGGCCTGCGTTGGCTCGATCGATATTGGCCGCAGTGGCCAACGGGCATTCATTGGATTGCCGTTGGCCCAGCCACCGCCGAAGTACTCTTGGCCGCACAATTGCCCGTCGAGCAGCCGCTTGATCGGTTTGATAGCGAAGGCATGTTGGCGTTACCGTGCATGGCTGCAGAGCAGGTGGCGGGCAAAAAGGTGTTGCTATGGCGTGGGCTGGATGGTCGCGAAACCATGGCGCAGGTGTTGCGCGCGCGCGGCGCTATTGTTGAGTATGCTGGCTTGTATCATCGTCCAGAACGCACCGATACGAATTGGCCGCAGCGCTTGCATGATCGGCCATTACTGCTATTGAGTAGTGGCCAAGGGTTAGCTATTGTACAGCAGCAGGTGCCGGACCTGGCTCAGCGCGTGGCGGGTATTTTAGTACCGAGTGAGCGTGTTGCCGAGATGGCGCGCGCGCAAGGATTTCAAACGGTGCTGGTGGCGGCCAGTGCCTGCGATGACGATACATTGGCCAGCGTCGCGGCTTGGTCCCAACAATAATGAGCGATTACTCGCCACCGAATAAGGAATGCCTTTGTGACGGACGAATCTTCTTCTACCGACGAGACGGTTTCTCGCAGTGATGAGCCACAGGGATTACCCGAAACCAAGCACCGCTCGCAAGAGACAACGAATGCCTCGAATGACCAGCCCCGTGCCCGTCGTGGCGTGATGGCATGGCTGTTGTCGCTGGTGATGATTGTGGCGGCGGCATTGGCAGGCGCATGGTTCTGGCAGCAACAGCAAATCGCACTTTCACAACAACAGCAACACAGTCATGATCTGCAACAGCAAGTTCAAGACTTGTACGATCAGCTAGCGCAACAACAGCAAGCGCAGCAACACGTACAGCAGCAATTGTCGCTTACTCAGCAGCAGCAATTCAGCGATTGGCAGGCGCGCTTGGATCGCATGGCGCAACAACTGCAAAATCAGTCGGAACGTTTAAGTGCCGTGACTGGGGCAGAGCGACAAGATTGGCAATTGGCCGAAGCGGAATATCTTCTGCGCTTAGCGAATCAACGTTTACAGTATGAGCACGATGTCCGTTCGGCACTGAGTTTATTGCAAGCGGCGGATGCCATCGTGTTGGAAACGCGCAACCCACGTTTCGATTCGGTGCGCGCACTGTTGGCCGAAGAGATGTTGCGTCTGACGCAGTTGCCTCATGTGGACACGCTCGGTGCTTTGCATCGTATTCAAGCACTGCAGAATCAGCTTCGCTCACTGAACTGGTCATTACCGAATACGCTCAAACAAGCGCCGCCGGTCATTCATGATGACGTGACTGACAGTGCGCCTTGGTATCAAATACTGTTGCGTAACATGCAAGCCGTTGTCAGCAGCATGATTCGTATTCAGCGCCATGATGAAACCTTTCAAGCGCCTTTGTCGCAAGAGCAGCAATATCAATTGCAACAAACCTTGTTTTTGATGTTAGAGCAGGCTCAGGTTGCTTTATTACGTAAAAACGACGTGTTATTTCAGCACAGTCTGGCGCGTGTCACCCAGTGGCTGGATGCGTATTTGCTGATTGAAGACGACAACAGTCGTGCTATCCGACACAGTCTGTCGGAATTGTCCAACTGGACGGTGACACAAGAGACCCCCGACATCAGTGCCTCGTTGCAGCAGCTTCGTCGCTTGCAAGAACAGGCGCGCCAGCGTCCTGTTCGCGCGTTAGAGGAGCCTGCGGCATGAAGCGATTCGTTGTGCTGTTGGCACTGGTGGTTGTCATTGGCTTGGTGTTTGGCAATGTGATTGCGCTGGATTCGGGCTATGTCTTTATTCGTTGGCACCATTACAGCGTTGAAGCCACCGTTTGGTCTTTTGTGGCGTTGCTGTTGGTGTGCGTCATTGTGTTGCAGTGGTTGTTACGCGGTGTATTTTTGTTACTGGGTAGCGATGTGCGCTTTAATGATTGGCGTCGTCATCGGCGTGAGCAGCGAGCTCGCTTGTTGACGACTCGTGGTTTATTGAATCTCGCGCAAGGCCAATGGAAACGGGCAGAGCAGCAGCTGGTGGATGCCGCTAAGCAATCGGATACTCCGCTCATTAATTACCTCGCTGCGGCGCGCGCGGCCTACGAGCAAGGTCATCACGACGATACCGATCAATGGTTGAATGCCGCGAATCAAACCACCAAGGGCTCTGAATTGGCCGTTGGTATCAGTCAGGTACAGTTGTTGCACTCTCGTCAGCAACATGAACAAGCGTTGGCGGTGTTGTTGCGTTTGCGTCAGCAATACCCAAAGCATCCCTACTTGCTGAAATTGTTGGTGAAAACCTATCAAGATTTATCCGATTGGGTGGCGTTGCAAGCGCTGTTACCGGCCATTAAAAAGTTTACCAAAGTACCCGCTGACGAAGTGAAGGCACTGGAAGACAAGGTCAACTTGCAAGTGATGGAGCGCATAGCCAGCCAGTACGGCCAGCACGGTGATCGCGCCCAATTGGTCGTGGAATTGCAAAAAGCACATCGTGCCATGTCGCGCACTAGTCGCTATCAGGTGGGCATTGTGCAGCGTTACGCCGAGTTATTAGTAACCTACGGACACGAGTCGGAAGCTGAAGCGGTATTGCGGCAAGCGCTGAAATACGTATGGCACGACGACTTGATTCGTTTGTACGGTCACATTGCTAGTGTGGATAACAAAAAGCAGTGGTTGTTTGCCGAAAAGCAATTGCAAGAACGACCCAATGACCCGGTGCTGTTGTTGGTATTGGCGAAGTTTGCCAGTCGACAGCAAGAAACCGATAAAGCGCGTGAGTACCTGAATACCGCACTCAGCATCAAACGCTTACCCGAGCTGCATTTTGAGATGGCAAAACTGATGTTGGCCGACGGTGATGAGACACTGGCTTGCGAACATTTTCAGTTGGGTTTAGCCCTCGATCAGAAATAAATCCGCCATGGGCATGGGTTTGGCAATGCCATACCCTTGCGCATAATGAATACCGAGCTCGGTGAGTAGTGCTTGCGTTGAGTGGTCTTCGACAAACTCCGCGACCGTGCATAATGCTTCCGTGCGAGCAACATCCCGCATGCTTTTAACAATGGCTTGATCAAGCGCATTGGACGTTAATTGCCGAATGAATTGACCATCAATTTTAATGCAATCCACATTGAACAGTTTCAAATAGGCAAAGCTCGATAAGCCCGCGCCAAAATCGTCCAGCGCCACACTAAAGCCGTCTTGCTTTAACGAATCGATCAGCGTCATGGCAATCTGCACATCACCAATGCGTTCCGTTTCGGTAATTTCAAATCGTATGATGTGAGCCGGAATGGCAAAGCGTTGTTGCTGTTCGCGGATATAGGTCGCTGTTTCTTCGTGCGTTAACGATGCCCCCGATAAATTGATGGCACAGCAATGTGTGCGTGCTTGCCAAGTTGGTTGTTCATGCAAGGTACGAAAGGTGTGTTCGATCACCCAACGATCGACTTCGACCATGAGGCCGTATTGTTCGGCAATGGGCAAAAAAGCAACGGGCGATAACAGGTCGCCAGTGGGCGTTTGTAAGCGCAGCAAGACTTCGTAGTAATGGCCAGCTAGGTCGTGCTGAAGGGCGGCAATGGGTTGAACGAATAACCGTAACCCGTTTCCATACAACGCGGTTTTGAGCACTTCGAGTTGCTGTGCTTGCTGCTGATGGGTATGCAGCAATGGCACCGTATCCGAAACCAGCAACCACCGCTCAACACGCTCCTTGGCATCGAATAATGCATGCGTTGCGGCATTCAGGTAATAACTGGGGCTTGTTGCGGTTGTCGCGGCGGTCTGTGTTAAGGCTACGCTGGCGAGGGCAACACGTAACCGAATGGGTTCGCCGTCAACATCGACTATGCGCTGATTGAACTGAGCGTACAGCTGTTCGCACAAGGTGTTTGTGTCGCGTTCATGTTGCCGGCAAAGGATGGCAAATCGGCCACTGCTTAAGCGAGCCAATACCGCGTTAGTTGGGGTGCAGTAGGCTAGCTGGCTGGCAACGTGCTGTTCGAGCGTTTGTATTTGTTGCAGGCTGTATAAATCGGTTAGTGGCTCGATATCCACCAGCTCAAACAGCGTCAACCAATACGGTGGGGCTGAGGTTGCTGGTGTGGAGGTCAGCACCTCTGTGAGTGTGGTGTTGAGAAAGCGGCTGTTATGCAAACCCGTCAAGAAATCGGTGTTGGCTTGTTCACGGAAGGTTTGAATGAGTCGGTTGCGCTCTTGTGCCATGGCATTGAATAACTGCACCACCAGCGTCATGGCGGCGGCAATTAGCAGGGTGTCCAGCAGTCCTTGAATGTCTTGAATGGGCTTTAATCCACCCCAACCAAAGCGTGCGGCCAGTACGTAGGTGGTCATGATCAATGGGATCATCAGTGCCGTGGAGGAGCGATTCGCTTGCAGAAAGAACCAAAACATCAGCGGTAGCAATACCATCGCGGTTAAGCCAGCATAGGCGACATTGCTTAGCCAATCGCTCAATGCGATTCCTACCAGTAGGGCGCCGGTGCACCCTGCCCAAATCATCATCGCCGATCGTTGACAGTCGCTCTTGAGTTCTTGCACGCTGAGCGTGCCTTGTTGCAGCAATAGATACGCCAGTGGGGTAAATAGCATGATGCCAAACGCCTCAAAAGCCCAATAAACCAAGGCAATATCCGTGTGGCTATAGGCCGCTATGGTGCTTTTTGTGTTGGCCAGATAGCCGAGCGTACCGAAGCTGGCGTTAATCCCAGCGCCAATGACGGCGGCACAGAGATAAAACACACTTAAGCGCTGTAACGGGGTAGCGTTTTCGAAGCGAGCAAAGCTGGTTCGGAGTAGCAGAGCTGCACAGCCGCTGCCGATGGCCATTCCCACCACAACCCAAGCGGTGGCTTGCCAAGAGAAATGTTGTAATCCAAGGAGCCAAAGCGCATAGCCCAACATCAGCCAGGGTAGCGTACGCCATCCACGTGCCAATATTGCCCCCAGGAACAACCCCGAAATTGGCCAAATGGGCGATAAGGTTTGTCCTTCGAGCGTGAGTAGGCGAGAGCCTTCGGCCGCCATCACGGTGACCACCAATAAGGCAATGCCAAGCAGTAACGGTCGCGAAGAGCGGCGTGGGTAGGGGGCAATGTTCAATAGCATGAGATGGCTCAATAGCAACAACCTTTACAGCATAGTTGATATTGAGCCAAAGGGCGGATTACTGCAGCGATAAGGGCTGATTGGCGGAACGACGTTGCGCCTCCCATTCAACACGTGTGGGGGTGGCTTCATTGGCAGGCAGTTGCAGCAAGATGTCGAAATAATCTTCATGCAGGTGCGTTTGTAAAATATCGAGCCGTGGGCGACTGCGAATCACATACACACTTTGTACATTTTGGTGATCAAAGGCGCGCCATTCTTGTTCGTCTTTGAGCAAGGTATAGCGATGACCTTCAAGGGCGGCAATGAGTTTGCTGGTGTCGAGGGACTGAGCACGCTCGGCCGCTGCTTTGAATTGATAGACAATGCTGTAAGCGGATGCCGCAGAGCTGGACGGGTAATGGCCATAGCGTGCGACATAGGCTTCAACAAACTGCTGACCGCGCGTAAAGCCATAGCGATACGGTACTTGCCATACCCATGGTGCGGCACCGATGACCCCTTCCATGATTCCTGAACCGGCTTTTTTGGCCATGTTCAGCGTTAAGTTAGGTACGACGATGGTCATGGTTTCGTGCAGCCCCATGCGTCGCGCTACGGTCAGTGCCATGGCCATGTCATCACCAAATTGAATCAACACCAACACGTCGGCCTTGCTGGCACGCGCTTGTTCCAGTGCGGCTTGCATGTCGCTTTCACGGGGGCGTGGGAAGGTGACTAACGCCCCTTGATGGCGAGAGGTATCCGCTGTATTGGTGAAGGTGCGTAAAGAGGATTCCGTCGACCAGCCCCAGTTGTAATCGGCGGTCAGATAAAAATACGTTTTATCGGCTTCGGCCTCGTTCAAATAGCGTGCTAATGCCTTGGCCGCCATGTGCGCGTTGTAGGTTTCCCGAAACATGTGGCGGTGACCATCGGCCCCCGTGGTTTCGTTGGCGTAAGTGAGGGTGCCGAAGTACAGCAAGTCACGTTGCGCGGCTGCTTTGCTGGCCGCTACGGCAACCGCACTGGAGGCGCCACCAAACAGCATGGCCGCGCCTTGCTGCGCTAATGAATTGACGTTATCCACAGCGCGTACCGGGTCGGAAGCGCTGTTCGCTGTCAGTAATTCCACCGGACGGCCTAAAATGCCGTTGCTGGCATTGATCTCGGCGATGGCCATTAAAGCCCCTTGTGCTTGGGCAATGCCTTCTTGTTGGTAACGACCTGTTGCGGGATAGTTCAAGCCCAGCTTGATCGCTTCGCCACTCGGCTGTGCGTGACTTGTGGGTGCGAGTGCGGCGATTACACCGAAAGCGAGAGACAACATAAGTCGCCAAGATGATGAACAAGGGGATTGAGCTTGCATAACGAACACTCCTGATCGTGGATCAGCGAGTATCGCAAGCATTGGCCTGATTGGCTTTTATCTTTTGGTCGAATAGTGAAAGATCTGGAGCACACCTTGCTCCAGATCAAATAGACAATGCGCTATTTGTCAGCGTTGTGATTCATGTGCACCGACATTTGTGGGAATGGAATCTCAATGCCTTCGGCGTCAAAACGCAATTTGATGGTTTCGATCAATTCAAATCGAACGGGCCAAAAATCCTCGGCATTGACCCAAGGGCGTACGATGAAATTGACGGAAGAATCGGCTAACTCGGACACCGCGACACGATAATTCGGTTCTTTCAATACCTTCTCGTGACTGCTCACAATGTCTTCTAATATCCCTTTTGCTTTCAATAAGTCGCTGCCATACCCGATGCCAATCACCAAGTCGATACGGCGCGTCGCTTCCTCAGAAAAATTGGTCATGGTGTTACCGAAAACATTGCCATTTGGCACCGTTACTACTTTATTGTCGGGTGTTTTCAAGCGGGTACTGAAAATGGTGATTTTGTCGACGGAGCCAGAAACGCCGCCAACTTCAACGAAATCGCCCAGCTTGAACGGGCGAAATAACACCAGCATGACGCCAGCGGCAAAGTGCGATAGCGAGTCTTTCAGGGCCAAGCCCACGGCCAAGCCGGCGGCACCGACTAACGCCACTAATGACGTGGTGTTGAGCCCGAGCTGAGACAACGCCACGATAATCACCAGCGCCAGCAAAACGGTATTGAGAATATTGCTTAAGAAATTGCTGAGAATAGGATCAATGTTGGCACGCCCCAGTGCCTTGGCAACACCATTTGCCACGGCGCGAGCCAGCCACTTACCGACTAAGAAAATAGCCAACGCCGACGCAATGTGTATCCCCCAAGGAATCACAACGCTGTCGATGAGCTGTTGGCTGTCGGTCGCTAGCGTACTGAAATTGAAAGTCATAGACACTCCGTTTGTTCATCCTGTTGGTAAATATATTTGTGTATTAGCGAGTTGGGCGTGGTGCATAGGCAAACACGTCCGCGTGCATATTACTCATACTCAGTCCGAGTGGTTCTAACTGATCCAAGGTGCCATACACCATATTCGGCGAACCACAGGCAAACAATTGGACGTGGTGTAAGTCGGCAAAATCATCACGAATGATTTGATAGAGCCAGCCCGATCGTCCCGCCCAGTCGCTATTGGCTTGTTCCAATACGGGATGGTAGTGCACGTTCGGGTATTGCGTTAACCACTGCTCAATCTCATCGGCCAAATAAAATTGCGTGAGTTGGCGATTGCTCCAATAGAGATGAACCTCTTGTGCAGGGTTGATGGCTAACGCCGCCTCGGTCAGTGCCTTGATTTGCGAAAAGCCACTGCCCGCAGCCACCATCAGTAACGGTTGCTGTTGATGAGCGCGCAAAAATCGCTCGTGCACAATGCAGTCACCAGCAGGTAGCGTCACTTTGGCAATGATGGCATGACGCAGAAAATTCAACACGGCCTGTGCGGTGTCACTGCTGTTGGCGATGTGCAGTTCGAGCAAACGGCCATCCTTACCCGTTAATGACGGCGGTGCCGCCGCAATGGAGTAGGGCAGCATTTGCTCGTGGCCGTGCTCGTCTTGAGCATGAAGCAGCAGATATTGTCCGGCCCAATAGTCCAATGCTTTACCGGCCGGTGCGCGTAGCATAATGCGGAACGTATCGTCGCTCAGTGCTTCGCAAGACGCCACTTGGCAGGCCAGTGTGACCTGAGGCTTATGATTGGGGGCATACACGTCGTTCATGACCAGTTCGATATCCGATTGAGGGAGTGCGGTGCAACACAGAACCTGTTGATGTTGTTGCCAAACGTCGGCACCTAGACTATTGCGAAAGTGTAGCAGGGCATTGGACGATTGCGCACCGGGCTCGGCTTGGCAAATCAAACACACCGCATTTTCGCAACTGACGGGTACGACGACGCCCTGTTCTAGGGCGGCTTCGGCGATGGTTTGATCAGGGCGACAAAGAATGCGCGCCCCGCTCGGTTGAAACGTGACGGTATGTTGCGTCATGAGGGAATACCCAAGTCATTCCACATGGCATCCACGCGTGCTTTCACGTCGGCGTCCATGACGATGGGGGTGCCCCATTCGCGATCGGTTTCGCCGGGCCACTTGTTGGTGGCGTCCATGCCCATTTTCGACCCCAAGCCCGATACGGGAGAGGCGAAATCGAGATAATCAATGGGCGTGTTTTCGATTAGCGTGGTATCGCGTGCCGGATCCATACGGGTGGTGATGGCCCAAATCACATCTTCCCAATTACGGGTATTGATGTCGTCGTCCACCACAATCACAAATTTGGTGTACATAAACTGGCGCAAGAAAGACCACACTCCCATCATCACTCGCTTGGCATGACCCGGGTACTGCTTCTTCATGCTGACCACCGCCATGCGATAGGAGCAGCCTTCGGGCGGCAAGTAGAAGTCAACAATCTCAGGAAACTGCTTCTGTAAAATTGGCACAAACACTTCGTTCAGCGCCACCCCTAAAATGGCAGGTTCATCGGGTGGGCGGCCGGTATAGGTGCTGTGATAAATTGGATCTTTACGATGGGTAATGCGCTCCACGGTAAACACCGGAAACTCATCAATTTCGTTGTAATAGCCCGTATGGTCACCGAACGGCCCTTCGGGGGCCATTTCGCCGGGGTAAATGAAGCCTTCCAGTACGATTTCGGCACTGGCGGGCACCATCAAGTCGTTACCGATGCTTTTAATGAGCTCGGTACGGCTGTCGCGTAAGAGTCCCGCAAAGGCGTATTCGCTAAGCGAGTCGGGCACGGGCGTGACGGCACCCAAAATGGTGGCGGGGTCTGCGCCGAGAGCAACGGTGACCGGAAACGGTTTGCCGGGGTGGGCTTTTTGCCACTCTAAAAAGTCGAGTGCGCCGCCACGATGACTGAGCCAGCGCATGATGACTTTGTTTTTGGCGATCACTTGTTGGCGATAAATGCCCAGATTGTGTCGATCTTTGTGCGGCCCTTTGGTAATGACCAGCGGCCACGTAATGAGCGGGCCACCATCACCGGGCCAGCAATGTTGCACCGGAATGGTGGACAAGTCGACGTCATCGCCTTCGATAATGATTTCTTGGCAGGGCGCTTTACGTACCACTTTTGGGCCCATGGCCAACACTTTGCGAAAGATGGGCAACTTTTGCCATGCGTCTTTCATGCCTTTAGGTGGCTCGGGTTCTTTTAAAAACGCCAATAATTTACCGATTTCGCGTAAGGCCTCGACGGAGTTTTCACCCATACCCATAGCCACGCGCTTGGGTGTACCAAACAAATTCGCCAACACCGGCATGTTGTAGCCAGTGGGGTTTTCAAATAACAAGGCAGGGCCGCCGGCACGTAATACACGGTCGGCAATTTCCGTCATTTCTAGGTGGGGATCAACCGGGTGCTGGACTCTGACCAGCTCACCACTTTGTTCAAGTTGGCGAATAAAGTCGCGTAAATCGGCGTATTTCACAGGCATTCTCCTCTGGGTGACCCATGATAGCAGCCCAAACGATGAAGTGAACCCGTTGCGCCACAACAGACTGTGCTAAAACTCGCCATTTCCGGCACATAGGCTGCTATAATCGCGCTTTTTGAGGGACTCCGCATGTTGGCTGCGCGTTGCTTAGCAGGACACTGGTTAATGGTTGCTGCGGTGTTAAGTGGACTGGCGGTTGCTATCGGTGCGTTTGGTGCGCACGGTTTGAAGCCGTATTTGTCTGAGCCGATGCTGGCTGTGTATCAAACGGGCGTGCAGTATCATTTTGTGCATGCATTGGCGTTGCTGTTGGTCAGTATCCTGATGCTGGTGGCACCGGCCCCCGACGCTCAGCGTTGGTTGCAGCGTGCTGCCGTGTGCATGTTACTGGGCGTTGTGCTGTTTAGTGGCAGTCTGTACAGCATGGCCATCACGGAATTGCGTATGCTGGGCATGATTACCCCCGTTGGTGGTGTCAGCTGGCTCGTTGGCTGGACGTGTTTGCTGATGGCAGGCAAGCGATTAACCCATCTTTAATTTTTGAGTGAGACGTAACGTGGCAGAACAAACAACCACTGAACACACGACGACCGAGACGGAAGTGACTAACAGCGAAACGCAATCGCCTTACCGTCGCGGTATTAAAAGCTTTGTGATTCGTGCCGGACGACTCACCAAAGGTCAGCAGGGTGGTTTGGATCGCCAATGGCCGCACATGGGATTAGAGCTGAGCGACGAAGCGCTAGATTTACCCCGTATTTTTGGCCGCGACGCACACGTGGTGTTTGAGATTGGTTACGGTATGGGCCAATCCCTTGTACAAATGGCACACGCCGCACCGGATAAAGACTTTATTGGTGTTGAGGTTCACTTGCCGGGTGTGGGGTCGTTATTGAGCATGGCAGAAGACGCCGGTGTGACCAACTTACGCACCTTTAAAGACGATGCCATCGAGGTACTGAAACGGATTCCTGATAACAGCATTGATACCGTGCAGCTGTTTTTCCCCGACCCGTGGCACAAGAAAAAACACCATAAGCGTCGTATTGTGCAGCCCGAATTTGCGCAAACCCTGCGCCGTATTTTAAAAGTGGGCGGCGTGTTCCACATGGCGACCGACTGGGAACAATACAAAGAGCACATGCTGGAGGTGATGGATGTCGCTGAAGGCTATGAGAACATAGCCGGTACGGGGCAGTGTGTGCCTCGCCCCGCGCATCGCCCGCTGACCAAATTTGAAAATCGAGGCGAGCGTTTGGGTCACGGTGTGTGGGATTTGATGTTTAAGAAAACCCACTAAAATTCGTTACCAAAACCCATGAATAGAACACAACACGATCGAGTGATACAGAACACGACATTGAGGTAATTATGCAAAAGAAAGACAAAGAAAAAGTATTTGGTGGTGACTGGACCGAAGACATGCTGCGTGAGTTTTTACACGCCAACAGCTACGACGGCAGCGACCCGGATTACATCGCGGCCATTCGCGCCTATCGCCACATGGTGCCGGACGTGTTTGCCGACTACATCACCTTGTTCGTGGCCGAAGGTCATAACGTCAATGCCAAGCACGTCGATGGTGCCACCATACTGCAAACCATCAGCAGCCACGCCAATGGCGCTGACTATGCCGGTACGTTAACAGCCGCTGGCGCGGAGTGAGAGCTAAGTACGAAGGAGAATGGCATGAGTCAGGACATTCGTTGGCAACAACGTTTTGCGAATTATCGAAAAGCATTGGCTCAACTCACTGCGGCCACGGAGTTGGCCGCACAACGGTCATTATCGGACTTAGAAAAACAAGGGCTGATTCAGGCGTTTGAATACACGCATGAACTGGCCTGGAACTGCCTGAAAGATTTTTTGACCCATCGTGGACAGCAAAATATTTATGGCTCCCGCGATGCCACCCGTAAGGCCTTTGAGCTGGGCTTGATTAGCGAAGGCGCGGTGTGGATGGATATGATTGCCAGCCGTAACCGTACATCGCACACCTATAATCAGGCCACCGCTGACGCCATTGCCAACGCCATTACGCAGCAATATCAGCCGCAGTTTATGGCACTGGCCGATAAAATGCAGGCGCTGCAGGAGCAGGAATGAATTGGGGGTTAAGCGAACGCGACATTGCGTTGTTGCGCGCCACATTCGCGGCGCATCCCAATGTGCAGCGGGCTGTGCTATACGGCTCCCGCGCCATGGGAACTTACCGTCCCGGATCGGATATTGATCTGACCCTTGAAGGTGATTTACACCTGCAGGATATCAACCGCCTGCTGCTGGACATTGACGATTTATTGCTGCCGTATCAGGTCGATTTATCTGCTTTTCAGGATATTGATAATCCGGCGCTGGTGGATCATATTCAGCGAGAGGGTGTGGAGTTCTGGCGGCGCTGACTCTCTTAAATCATATGCCTAGCACTGGTGAGTTTGCTGAAACGCGTGCCTGAGTGTCTGTTCGGAACCATCCTAACAGTCTTTCATTTCAATAATCTCCGGCGTTTGCTCGCCAAACAAAATTCGTAGCATGCCTTCTTGGGCATGACGCCCTCGTTTTGTGAGCCATTTTTTGCCGCCCGGCAAACAACGAATGGTACTTTGCGCAAGGTAGTTGCAGGGCGTAAACAGCAGCGGATACCAAGGCAGTGTATGGCTTGGAAGTCCCAGTTCGCGCTTACCATGGCGGCCAATAAAAAATCGTATAATGCTGAGGTGTACGTATTTATCCCAATGCGAGCGCAGCCATTGAGCGCTCGGATAGTGTCGTTGTAAGGGTTCGTTCATCAGTGCTTGCGCCAATTGGCGTGAGCTGTCATCGGCCATTGGCTGGCTCAGTAAATTACGATAAAGAGCAATACGACCTTCTTGTTCGGAATCCGCTAACAGCCGTTCGTCTACGCCCATTAACCAGCCAATGTAGCGCCACAGATGCATGACGTCCTTGCCTTCTTGTTTGGATACCGGTACGCCCAGTAAACGTTGTCCGAGTAAAAACATGACGGAAAACGCCAAGTAGGTCACTTGCATGTCGACTTGATTAATCGGTCGCCCAAGGTAAGCCGCATCCCAATTGGGACGTTGTTCTAAGCCGTTGCGGACCAGCGCATGAATGACTCGTACTTTTAACGTGGTGCGATAGCCGGGTTGTTGCGCTGCCATGCCGTAGGGTGCGATGCACGACATCCACCATTGCGTAGTTTCGGCCACTCGTCGTTGCGCGCCTTTGTTGAGTGCGCCGGTTTTTACCAAGGTCTGGTTGATGGCGCTGGCTTGGTAGCCCGCCATCAGGCCAAAATCGCGCAGTACACGCATACCGGTTTTTCCTGAACGTGCGCACACGTCACTCGCCCGTTTCAGCGCACTATGGTCGAGCCACGTCGGCGTCGTTTCGCAGTGCTTAAAGAAGGCAAATAAGGCAGGAATGCCGGCAACCGCATCGGCACCCTGAGTCAGCCCTTGCTCGAAGGTGTTCCAGCCGGTTTTGCTCGGTTGCTGCTGAATCCATAGGGCTACCGCATCAGCCAGTGGGTCGCCTAGATTGAGCGCCTGCCCCAGTTGTTGCCAGTCGTATTCATTGGCTGCGGCTGACTTTCGGTCTTGAATAAGCCAAAGCAACGGCGCGGCGGCGTGTTGCGCGCGCGACCGATCGGCGCCGTGACGCGTGGGAATGCGGTGCATGGTGAGTGTCTCTTTTTGTTATTGTATTCGCTCGAAACCATAGCACAGCTTGGTATGGCTGTTTATGTACAAGGCGGCCAAGGTAAGGCCGAATACTGCAACAATCAGTCGGCTTCCAATTGCTCGGTGAGTTCCATCCACACCATTTCAACGTCGTCGAGTTCGGCTTTGAGTTTGCCTTGTTTCTGTAATAACTCGTTCAGTTCGGCTTTGCGTTCGCTGTCATAGAGGCTGCTATCGGATAGGGTTTCTTCTATCGTACTGAGTTGTTGTTGCAGGATTTCCATCTGCTTTTCGGCTTGCTGTTGTTGTTTGCGCAGTGGCGCGAGGCGTTGCCGCTTTTCGGCGTCTAGGCGCTTTTGTTCTTTGCGATCAACGACGGGGGCGGGCTTTGAGTCGCTCGCGCTGGCTTGAGCGGTGATCGGTGTTGCCCCGTTTTGTTCGCGTTGTTGCAAGTAGTGGTGGTAGTCGTCGAGGTCGCCGTCAAACTCTTGAATGTGACCGTGATCGACCAGCCAGTATTCATCGACGGTGGCTTTTAACAAGTGGCGATCGTGACTCACCACCAGAATGGCGCCGGGAAAGTTCTGTAACGCCAGCGTTAAGGCTTCGCGCATTTCGATGTCGAGGTGGTTGGTGGGCTCATCCAAAATCAGCAGGTTGGGTTTCATCCACGCCACACAGGCCAGTGCCATGCGTGCTTTTTCGCCACCGGAAAAGGGCTCGATGACTTCGAGTGCTTTGTCGCCATGAAAACCAAAACCGCCGAGGAAATTCCGAATTTCCTGATCACTGGCTTTGGGGCGCAGGCGTTGTAAGATCAATGCACCGGAGGCGTGCACGTCGAGGGATTCCAGTTGATGTTGCGCGTAGTAGCCAATACGCAGATGTTCGCCTTCGGCGCGTTCCCCAGCCAGCATGTCGATTTCGCCACACAGTGTTTTCAGTAGTGTGGATTTACCCGCACCATTGGGGCCGAGTAGGCCGACGCGATGGCCGGGCACGATGCTGAGTTTGACGTTGGGCAATAGGGTTTTATCGCCATAACCCAGATCGGCATGATCAATGGCCAATAACGGAGTCGACATTTTTTCGTGGCAGGGAAAGGTAAATCGAAACGGGGAGTCGACGTGCGCGGGCGCGATCAATTCCATGCGTTGCAGTTCTTTTAATCGGCTCTGTGCTTGTTTGGCTTTTGAGGCTTTAGCGCGAAAGCGGGCGACAAATTTTTCAATTTCGGCCACGCGTTCTTGTTGTTTTTCGTAGACGGTTTGTTGCTGTGCCAGTTTTTCTGCTCGAATGCGTTCGTATGCACTGTAGTTGCCGGGATACAGCGTCAGGCTTTGTTGGTGCAAATGCACAATGTGGTCGGCCACTCCGTCGATAAAGTCTCGGTCATGTGAAATGAAGAGTAAGGTGCCGGGGTAATTTTTTAGCCACTGCTCTAACCACAAGGTGGCTTCTAGGTCTAAGTGGTTGGTTGGCTCATCGAGCAGCAGTAAATCGGAGGGCATCATCAAGGCTTGTGCCAAGTTAAGGCGAATACGCCAGCCGCCAGAAAAGCTTTTCACTGGGCGGGATAATTCCTCTTGGCTGAAACCTAAGCCATGCAATAATTGTTCGGCTTTGACCGGTACGCTGTAGCCTTGATGTTGATCCATTTGATCGAGCCAGTGTGCCAAATCGTTATCGTCGGTGGCGTGGGCTATGTTGTGCTCGATGGTTCGGTAGAGCACATCGCCATCCATGGCGTAATCGAGGGCGCTGCGGTCGCTGGCTTCGACTTCTTGGCGCATGTGCGCGATGCGCCATTTGGGCGGTATGTACAAATCGCCTTGATCAACGGTCAGTTCGCCATTGAGTAAGGCAAATAAACTCGATTTTCCTGCCCCATTCGGGCCAATCAGGGCCATTTTCTGGCCATCATGGATACGCAAACTGGCTTGTTCGAGCAGAGTTTGCGTTCCGCGTTGCATGGAAACCTGATTAAATTCGATCATAGGGGCAATTCATATAGGGTAATGATTATGGCGGCGCAGTGTGACACAGAACGCAGTAAGAAAAAATCGCTGATCAATCCCTTATGGACTTGGTCTTTGTCGGTCTATGCCAAGCCCAATGTGGCGCCGACCTTGTTGGCACTGCAACAGCAGTACGAAGCCGATGTGCTGGTTGTATTAACCGCGCTTTGGCTTTATCGACAGCAGCGAGACTGGCCAGAAGGGTTTGCCGACAGCTTGGCGGGAAAGGCGTATGCACAATGGCGACAGGAAAGAATTTTGCCCGCTCGCGCTGAGCGGATGGCGCTGACGAAGGATACCCCAGAGCGGCAGCAGGCATTGGCGCGTGAGCTCGAAGCAGAGCAGTACGGCATGGCGTTATTGTGGCAAGGACTGAGTGGCACGACCGGTGATGAGACGACGTCACTCACGGACGTTAGCTTGGGTCTGGCGTGTTGTCCTTGGTCTCTTGGCCGAGTTGCGTTGGAGGCGGAAGCGCTGTGGCAACAGTTATTGCGCCTGACGGCTGATGGCGGATGATGGTTCGATCGCGGTTGTTGGGCGTTGCTGTAACACGTCTTCACTGATGCCATCAATCCAATCGGTGAGTGGTTTCCATTCTTTTTTGTCTTTGTGGTCGTACTGGTCAAAGTCGACTAAGCCAAAGCCATGTTCACTGGCGCGGACATAAAATTGCGTGTCACGCAGTGCGGTAATGAAAGGAATGTTCAGGCTTTTTAGAAAGCGTTCGAGCTTGCCGTAAATGAGCGTGTTTTTACGCACACGGTTGGCCACTACCGCAATGGGTTTGGGTTTGATGCGGTAGGATCGTGATAGCAATACATCGCGAATGAAACCCGTGGCCGCGCGAATATCAATGGCAGAGGGAATGACGGGTATCACCAGCATATCGGCTTGGTGAATCATGTCGGACAGCTCGTTACCAGCCAGCCCGGCGGGTGTATCCATCACAATGTAGTTCGTGTTTGCCTCAACGCGCAGTGTCCATGTACGGGTGGTGAGTACGGGGCTGTGCTTTTGATAGCCCGCCACGCCTTCGATCGGCGGCAGGTGATTACCGCGAGCTTGTAGCCAATCAATGGCCGAACCTTGCGGATCAAAGTCGAGTAAGGCGGTTTTGTGATGTTGTCGGGCTAAGTAACTGGCAATATTCGTGGCAACTGTGGTTTTGCCGCAGCCCCCCTTGGCATTGGCCACCATGATACGTACCGGCGCTGTAAACCCGACAACGCGGACGTTGGGTTGAAAGCTGGCGGTTTTCGGTGTTTTGATCACGGTCCAATCCCTACAAAAAAATCCCATGTACTCATTAAAGCATAAGCTGGTATAAATGGCGTATTTCTGACATTAGCAAGAATGAATTTCTATGAAAATCAAAATCGTAATCATGCTGCTGGTATTGCTTATTTTGAGTAGCATCCCTTTTATTTGGCGTAGTTCTTTGCCAACGGGGGGCGTTGTTCAGAGTCCGATGCGCGATGTCATTTCGAACGCAAAAACGCAGCAGATTTTTTATAAGTGGCAGGATGAGCAGGGGCGTTGGCACATGGGTGATGAGCCACCAGAAGGGGTTAAATTGCACCCGATTGAGGTGGATACGGCGGCGAATATCTTACAGCCCGTTGTGGCTCCTAAGGCAACCTCGCCTGATACTATCAAACAACCGAGCGTCGGTTTGGGGCTACCATCACCCTTAACGATTCAGCCTGAACAAGTGAAAACCTTGTTGCAGGATGCACAGAATGTGCAGCAGCTTATGAATGAACGAACCCAGCAAATTGAACAGTTCGAATAACAGCACGCAGTTAATCGAGGCGATAGACCAGACCATTGGCTCCTGCGGCTTGCCAGTAATTGCCTTGAAACCGAACGTCTTCGACCAGTACGTTGTGACTACCAAGACGATTGCGCGATTTAGCACGCCATTGCTGAACACGCTGACCATCAGCGACATTCCATAAGCTGATCTGCCCAGAACTGTTGCCTGTTAACAATTGTTGGCTGTTTGGGCTAAAGCGAGCGGCGCTGTAATGACCGCGGGTGTAGTCAATTTCTTGCAGTAAGGTGCCATCACTAACGCGCCATATTTTGCCACGATTGCCCATGGCGGAGGTAAATAATAGGCTCCCGTCGGGAGAAAGTTGAACGGTGCGCACTTGGTTGCTGTGATCGAGCCGGAGTAATTCTTGTCCGGTAATTACGTCCCATACCCGTGCGCTGAGGTCATCGCTGCCGCTAGCGGCGATGCGACCATTGGCACTCAAGCTCACGCTATAAACACTGCCATCGTGGCTAAGGCGGCGCACGATGCCACCATTTTTAATATCGAATAGAGTAGCGGTGTAATCGCGTAATGCCAGCAGAGCAAGCCCGCCATCATTGGATAAAGCGATGTCTTGTATGTCGCCAGGAGCGTGCCAAAACCATTCGGCTTCGCCGGTGGATCGATGCCATAGCACAATGGTACGGTTGTCGGTGGTGGCGACAAATTGCCCATCGCCAGAGAAGGCCGAGTTGAGGATGTTACTGTAGCCGCTTGGGCTATGATTCCAGTCAAAGCGTCGTTCTGGCGGATCGAGCGTCCATAAGCTGCCGCCATGATGCACACTGCCCACCATGACATCTTGCCCACGGTCGGAAAAACGCATGGAGTAGACGCCAGAATCGGCGACAACATCAATGTGACTGGGAGCCTTGGCATTGTCGCAGCCGCTCAACAGCACCACGCTGAGCAGCAGTGTGCTAATACGCCGTGGTGTCATGTACAGCGACAAGGCCTGAGTCATGTCAATTACTCTTCGGTCACTAAGTCACGATGCGCGGTGTGCAAGCGCTCGATCAAACGATCTTCAAGTTGAAAGCGTTCTTCCAGTAATTCACCCATACTGGATAAATCGGCCGGTAATTTGGCTAATTGTTCAAATTCGCAGTGGCGATCGTAGTCGTCATTAAAATCAACACAGGCGGTGGTGATGGCGTCTAGACGCGGCACGATTTGCTGCGCGAGTTCGATGCCGCCATCGTCAAAGTCTTTGGCTTCGTTGATCAGTTGTTCGTAAATTTCAAAATGACCGGCTGAACAATAGTCCATCATCACTTGGCAAAATTCCGAAATGGTTTTGATCAGTGGTGTTTCGTCGGATAGCGGTTTGCTGGTGCTGAGGTTGTAATACAACACGATCAATTGTTGACGCTCATTGAGCCAGTTATCAATCATTTGGCTGACGCCGCCCCAGCGCTCTTTGGCATTTTTGCATTGTTCTAACATGCGAAATTCTCCTGATATGACCACTTTGGCGGCCTGAATACGATGACTATAGCCATTGGCTCAACCTTGGTGCAAGTCTCATTTTGCCTTCATGATCGTGCGGATATGCCAAATCAGTGCGGCAAGTGTCGCTATGGCGAAGCCCGAAAACCAAATACGGGTCCATTCCGGCATGCTCAATCCTAAAAATTGCCAGTCAATTTCTGCGCAGTTGCCATCGCCTTGCAGCATGATGCTGAGTAATTCTGTTAGCGGCAGGGTGGCCATTAAATATTCGAAACTGGGGCCGCAATCGGGCACATCGGCGGCAGGCAGGTTTTGTATCCAGACGTGATGATCCGCACTCCAGACACCGAATAGGGTTGCCGCGAAGGTAAACACCAAGGCAGCGATCAATCCCCAACGGTGCGGATAGCTGATAAAGGCGGCTAAAAAACCAAGCCCAATCAACAAGGTAGCAAGACGCTGCACCATGCACAGGGGGCAAGGATCAAGAAATAACACGTACTCAAAATAATAGGCGGCGGCCAATAATCCTGCACAGGCAAGAAAGCCAGCGAGATAAGCCAAGCGTAACGGCGATGCGAATAACATAACGTATTTCCAGAATAAGTCGGTATCAAATGACGAATAGGCAGTGTAACACAGCGCCAGATTCGGTAATCTGGTCTAGAATCAAGTTTCATAAAACTGCGCTGAGTTTAGTCAATAAGGAGAGCACGATGTTCCGAATGATATGCCTGTTTATGCTGGCCATGGCGATGTCGCTGCCTACAGCTTGGGCCGATGGCCAAGCACGATACATTCATTTAGAACCTGCGTTCGTGTTAAATTATGGTTCTACGGGACGAATGAAGTATTTGCGCACCGAAGTGGCTCTGTTGGTGCGTAGCCCTGAAGCGGCTAGCCAAGTCAGCCGCCATCGGCCGTATATCCGCAATAATTTGGTGATGCTCATGAGTGCGCAAGAACCTGACATCATGAACACCGCCGAGGGCCGCGAATCATTACGACAAGTGGCTCTCGATGAAGTGCGCGCTCTGATGCTGGTGCTTGAGGGCAATGAGTACGTTGACGAGTTGTACTTCAATAATTTTGTGGTGCAAAACTGAGGGGCGGCCGTTCTTTTACTGGTGCTGCAATACGATAAAAGAACGGTGTTGAATCATGGCATGAGCATCAATTTGTCGGAATTTTGCTCGGCTTAACGTTGTAAAAACTGCGCTAAATATTCGGCAAATGGACGCGTATCATTGTCTTCCAATTGCTGTTGATCTTGCCAAGATTGTGCCGCCATACTTTGCCATTCTTGCCGCACGGAGTCGGCCAATGGTGTACTCAGTGTTTTGCGATGCTGTTCCGCTTGTTGCCGAGTAAAGTCACTGAACTCCATGCCTTGTTCTTGTAAGCTGCGCAACACCTGAGCGGACGGTGTGTGTTGGCTGTCAGCCAATTTCAACCATTGTTGATTTAGGGTGTCGCGATAGCGATGCGTACCGCTGGCATTGTCCATAATAGCGGCCAATTCACGAAGCGCCTCAATCATCTCTTGCCCCCAAACCGTGAGCGCTACCTGTTCGTTACCGCGTGCCAAGGTCAAGTTTGGGCGTCGCCCTTGCATCACGGTGATGGCTTGATTGGCTTTGATTTGGTGGTATTCCGTTTCGTTAATGTCAGCACTTGGCTGTAGAGCACACCAAGTTAAAAACAGATCGAGGAAGTCCATTTGGGCAATATCGATGCCTAATGGCAAAAATGGATTGAGATCGGTGCCACGCACTTCGATGTACTCAACACCATAGCGTTGTAATGCTTCGAGTGGTTTTTCACCGTGGCGAGCAATGCGCTTGGGGCGAATATCGCTGTAGTATTCGTTTTCTATTTGCAGCAAATTGCAGTTTAACTGTCGATACTGACCGTGTTCATCTTGCACGCCCATGGCCTGATAAGCCGCAACGGGTTCGCTGACCGCTTTGCCCAGTGTTTCAACGTAGCGCTCAAGTGTGTTGTAACACACCATCAATTCCGCTTGCGCGTTATTTTGATAACCCAAATCACTCATGCGCAATGAGGTCGCGTACGGGGCATACACGGTGTTTGGGCTGAGCGAGTCTAGGCCATGTTGACGGTGGGTCAGAAGGTCACGGGACAAGGCCGGTGAGGCACCAAACAGGTAATACAGTAGCCATGAGTGGCGTTTGAAGTTACGAATTAGGGCAAAATACCGTGCCGAAATAAAGTCTTGCAGCGGTTGTTGATTGTTTTCGATGCGTTGCAGCAAGGGCCATAATTCATCGGGCAATGAAAAATTGTAGTGAATGCCCGCAATGCACTGCATGCGACGTCCGTAGCGATGCCATAAACCATGGCGATACACGTGCTTCAACTTCCCTAAATTGGAGGTGCCGTATTCGGCAATGGGAATGTCCAATTCGTCGTCGATCAAACAGGGCATGGAGTTGGGCCAAATGAGCTCGCTGTTGAGGTGGCTGTAAGTAAAGCGATGAGCCACATCGAGATAAGCAAGCGCTTCGTGAGTACTACGAAACACGGGGGTAATGAATTCGAGTAAGGCCTCGGAGTAATCCGTGGTGATGCTGGGGTGCGTCAAGGTGGAACCAAGGGCTTTGGGATGAGTGTGTTGGCTGATGCGACCATCGGCACGACAACGTAATCCTTCCTTTTCAATGCCTCGTTGCAAGCGCGTCAACAGGTTAAGGTGCTCAGGTTGACGGAGCTGATGTAGGGCGTCTTGATAACTGGCCAATGGAGCCTCGATGCAAAAAAACGAAAGTTCGATTATAGGTTGAATTACAACGAGAAAGTAAGCCATCGCATGAGAATCATTGGTGCGATGGCGTTACTATTCGTTGGTAAGCGAACGCCTGATCAACGTTTGGCTTTGGCGAAGGCGGCGGCCAATGCACCGGCCATGGCACCTTGTGGTTCGGCTTGAGCGGACTGACGTTGGCGGTTGTGGTTTGCCGCGCGACCTTGGTCGTTGCGCGATTTGCGTTCGGCTAACGGCTGTCCTTCTGACTGTGCTTGCGCGTCATCCGTTAAGCGCATGGATAAACCGATGCGTTTGCGTTCAGCATCGACGGCCATGACTTTCACTTTCACGATGTCGCCCGCTTTTACCACGTCACGAGGGTCTTTCACGAAGGTATCGGACAAGGCCGAGATATGGACGAGGCCATCTTGATGAACACCGATGTCGACAAAGGCACCAAATGCCGCCACATTGGTAATGACGCCTTCAAGAACCATGTTGAGTTCTAGGTCTTTGATGCTGTCTACGCCGTCCTTGAATTCGGCAAATTTGAATTCCGGACGGGGGTCGCGGCCGGGTTTTTGCAATTCCGATAAAATGTCTTTGATGGTCAATTCACCGGTTTTGTCATCGGCAAATTGCGTGGCATTGACCGATTTAAGCAGTGTGGAATCGCCCATTAAACTGGCCACGTCACGTGAAAATTGGTGAGCAATTTTCTCTACCACGGGGTAGGACTCTGGGTGAACGGCGGAGGCATCGAGTGGATTTTTACCATTGATGATGCGTAAGAATCCCGCTGCTTGCTCAAAGGTTTTGTCGCCCAAACGCGGTACTTTTAATAACTCTTTGCGAGATTTAAACGCGCCATGAGCGTCGCGGAAGGCAACAATGTTGTTCGCAAGGGTTGGGTTCAGGCCTGATATACGCGTTAATAGCGGTACCGAGGCCATGTTGAGATCGACGCCAACCGAGTTAACGCAGTCTTCCACCACGGCGTCGAGAGAGCGTGCTAATTGCGTTTGGTTGATGTCGTGTTGGTATTGGCCAACACCAATGGACTTGGGATCGATTTTAACCAATTCCGCCAATGGATCTTGCAGACGACGAGCGATGGATACCGCACCACGAATGGTGACATCGAGGTCGGGGAATTCTTTCGCGGCCAACTCTGAGGCGGAATACACCGAGGCGCCCGCTTCGTTGACCATGATTTTTTGCACCTGCTTGGCATTGAATTTTTTCAGCATATCGCCAACGAATTTGTCCGTTTCACGGCTGGCGGTGCCGTTGCCAATGGCGATGAGTTCAACCTGGTGCTTGGCGATAAGAGCCATTAACACGGCTTCGGAATCGGCAATGCGGTTTTGCGGTGGTGTGGGATAAATCGCACAGTGATCCAGTACTTTGCCGGTGGCGTCAACGACCGCGACTTTCACACCGGTGCGCAAGCCAGGATCCAAGCCAATGGTGGCTTTGGCCCCCGCCGGAGCGGCCAGCAATAAGTCTTTCAGGTTGTCGGCAAACACCTTAATGGCGGCCTCTTCCGCTTGGTTGCGCAATTGGCCGACCAATTCGGTTTCAAGGTGGCCTTGCAGTTTGATGCGCCATGTCCATTTGACGACTTCCTGTAACCAGGCATCGGCAGCGCGCTGTGTTGAACGTAGATTGAAGTGTTCGGCAATCATGCCTTCACAAGGGCTGCTGCTGAGCTTGTCGCTGGTGTCATGGGTCACTAATGAAAACGATAAAATACCTTCGTTACGACCTCGCAAGATAGCCAGTGCTCGATGACTGGGAACGGAGCGAAAGGGCTCATCATGTTCAAAATAGTCGGCGTACTTGCTGCCTTCGTGTTCTTTGCCGCGTTGTACGCGTACCGATAAGATGGCTTCGCGCTGCATGAATTGACGCAGTTTGGCGAGTAGATCGGCATTCTCGGCAAAACGTTCCATGAGAATGTACTTAGCACCCTCTAACGCGGCCTTGGTGTCGGTGATGCCCTGTTCGGCATTGAGGTATTTATTGGCTTCGTTCTCGGGGGACGTATCTGGATTTGTCAGTAAGGTATCGGCCAGTGGCTCTAAACCGGCTTCGATGGCCATTTGGCCTTTGGTTCGACGCTTGGGCTTGTAGGGCAGATACAGGTCTTCCAGGCGCGTTTTGGTGTCCGCCTGCAACAGCTGTTGACGCAATTCGGGTGAGAGTTTGCCTTGTTCATCAATGCTGTTCAGTATGGTCAGACGACGATCTTCCATTTCACGCAGGTAACGCAGACGTTCATCCAAGGTGCGCAGTTGGGTGTCGTCTAAGGCGCCCGTGACTTCTTTACGGTAACGCGCAATAAAGGGCACGGTAGCGCCTTCATCCAACAGGGCGATGGTAGCGCTAACTTGTTCGGCGCGTATGCCTAATTCTTGGGCGATACGAGATCCGATGGCATCGTGACTCATAAACCTTCCTTACACGGTAAAAAACAAAGAGCAGAGTATAGCGGACAGCGCATGAAAACGGTGTGCTGTGATACGAGAAATCGCTCAAACCGTTCTGCGGGGCGGGGATGATGGTATCAGACCGGCACAAAAAAGGGAGCCGAAGCTCCCTCATTCATCGTGCTAAGCAACCATTACAGCTGTGGACCGGCGGCCACAATGGCGTCGGACACATCGTACTTTTTGAAGTTAGCAACAAATTGTTCAGCCAAGGCTTTTGCTGCGTCGTCGTAAGCGGCTGGGTCTGCCCACGCGTTGCGTGGGTTCAGCACCTTGCTGTCTACGCCTTCTAGGCTAACTGGCACTTGCAAGTTGAAAGTCGGAACAATTTCAGTATCCACACCACGCAATTTGCCATTTTGAATGGCACTGATCACGGCACGGGTGGTTGGGATGCTGAAACGTTCGCCGCCAGCGCCGTTTGCTCCGCCAGTCCAGCCAGTGTTCACCAGGTACACTTGTGAATCGAATTCAGTCACACGCTTGATCAGCAATTCAGCGTACTCGCCGGCTGGACGTGGAAAGAATGGCGCACCAAAACAGGTTGAGAAGGTTGACTTCAAGCCTTTGCTGCCACCCATTTCGGTTGAACCCACCAGTGCGGTGTAACCAGACAGGAAGTGGTAAGCCGCCTGTTCTTTGGTGAGGATAGACACCGGAGGCAGAACGCCGGTCATATCACACGTTAAGAAAATAACGGCTTTCGGTTCACCGGCCATGTTCTCTAACACGCGTTTCTCAACGTGCTCTAGTGGGTAGGCACAGCGGGTGTTTTCTGTTTTTGATACATCGGCGTAATCGGCGATGCGAGTATTCGGGTCGATGGCCACGTTTTCAACGATGGCACCAAAGCGAATGGCATCCCAAATGATGGGTTCGTTCTTTTTCGATAAGTCGATGGTTTTGGCGTAGCAGCCACCTTCGATATTGAAGACCGTGCCTTTGCCCCAGCCGTGTTCGTCGTCACCAATTAGGAAGCGCTCAGGATCGGCCGATAAGGTGGTTTTGCCGGTACCCGATAAGCCGAAGAACAAGCACACGTCGCCATCGTCACCGACGTTGGCCGAGCAATGCATGGGCAGTACATCCTTCTCGGGTAACAAGAAGTTTTGCACGGAGAACATGGCTTTTTTCATTTCGCCTGCGTAACGCATGCCAGCGAGCAATACTTTACGACGGGCAAAGTTGATGATGACGGCGCCGTCTGAGTTAGTGCCGTCACGCTCAGGGTCGCATTCAAAACCGGCCACGTTCAGAATTTGCCATTCTTCTTTGTCGGCTGGATTGAAGGTGTCTGGGCGAATAAACAGGTTACGACCAAACAGGTTTTGCCATGCGGTTTGCGTGGTCATTTTGACCGGCAAATAGTGTTGCGGATCGGCACCCACATGCACATGAGAGACAAAGCTGTCGTGTTGTGACAAATAGTCTTCGACACGATCCCAAAGGGCGTCAAATTTGTCGGCATCGAATGGGCGGTTGATGTTGCCCCAGTCGATGGCGTCTTTGCTGCTTGGTTCTTCAACGATGAAGCGATCCATCGGTGAGCGACCGGTGCGTTTGCCCGTTTCAACGACCAATGCGCCGTTGTCTTGCAGCTGGCCTTCGCCACGCAGAATCGCTTGTTCAACCAATTGCGGGGAAGATAAGTCAGTATAAACAGTGGTCATATCGGTGCCCAATGGGTCCTCGTCGTAGTCTGACGGCGTTTGGCCGTATCAATCAGTTCGGACAATCGTTCATGAAACGATGAACGAAGCCACAATAATAGGCGCGCAAGTATGCCAGAAAATCGGCTAAACGATAAGCCCTGTCTTTTCGGGTGATCATTTTGTCCGAAATTGCCCTGCGTGCCGCGCGTTTTCAATGTGGATGACGTTCTGGAAACAGGGCTTCCACATCATCTCGTAAAAAGCGGTATTCCTGTTGGCAGAACTCACAGGTAATCGAGATGCTGCCGGTTTCGTTAAGCATGTCGTTCAGTTCGTCATAGCCGAGCTGGTGCAAGGCGTTGCCGGTACGGTCTTTTGAGCAGGTGCAGTGAAATGACAAGGCGCTATGTGGGTACGTGCGCACCAGCTCTTCGTGATAGAGTCGATGCAGCATATCGCGATGACTCAAACTCAGTAATTCATCGGCTTTGATGGTGCTGGCGAGGTGCGTCAAGCGATCCCATGCGTCGGGATCATTGTTGTCAGAACTGGGAAGTTTTTGCAACATAAAACCCGCCGCCCGCTGGCCATTACAAAAGAGCCAAAAACGACTGCCGAGTTGTTCCGACTGTTCAAAGTAGTCGGTTAATGCCTGGGCAATGTCGCCGCCTTGAATCGCTGTGATGCCTTGATAGCGCTGGCCATTTTCGGGTTCGATGGTAATGGCAAGCTGGCCATCATCTAACGCCAGTTCGCGACGGTTGGCTTGATCGTCATAGCGTGCAATGGCACGTAATTCACCTTGCTCGTTACTCTCTGCTTGCAACAGAGAGACATTGCCAGGAAGGCGAACTTGCAACGTAATGCGTCCTGCAAATTTCAAATTGCTACTGAGTAGCGCGGTAGCCGCCATCAGTTCGCCAATGGCATTGGCGATCAATGCGGGATAGTCATGACGTTCCAGTACGGCTTGATAGCTGTTTTCGAGTAAGGCAATTTCACCGCGAATATCGGTGTTATCAAAACTGAAACGCTGGCGCTGATCGATATTGGGGTTGGCAGAGGTCATGCTGAAAAATCCTGGTGGTGTTCAAAGCGACGCATATCGCGGCGTTCTTTTTTGTTGGGTTTGTGGTCGGGCGCGCTGTTACTGAGTCGCATGATGCGGCGCTGTTCGGTTTGGTCCATGCGTTGTTTGATGCTGTGTGGCGTTTCTTCGTACAGTAAGCGTGCATCGGTTGCTGCACGACGTTGATCGCTGACGGCGGTGATGATGACTTCTTTGACATCAAAACCTTGACGAATCGTCAGCGTGGCGCCCACTTCGGCCATTTTACTGACTTTGCTTCGTTGCCCTTCGTACTGTACTTTGCCGCCTTCTATGGCGTTTTTGGCCAGTGCGCGCGTTTTAAAAAAACGCGCGGCCCATAGCCATTTATCCAATCGCACTTTGTTGTTTGGTTCACTCATGCGTTTGCTCGGTTGCGTTTATTCCATATCCAGTTCGTTAAAATGATGAATGCCTGGATAGCGGCTGTTGGTGTTGGGTGCTTGCTGGCTATCGGGGTGGTAAATGGTGAGTAACCATTGGATGCCAAAGCGTGCTGCGGATTCTAACACAGCTTGACTGTCATCAATGAGGATGGTGCGTTGCAAATTAAAGGGTTCTTCACGCTGTAGATGTTGCCAAAATGCCTGACTTTCTTTCGGTTCGCGATAATCGTGTGAGCTAATGACGCGATCAACTAAGGCATCGAGGCCGGTGCGTTGCATTTTTAAGTCGACACTGGCGCGGTGAGCGTTGGTCACAATGACGCTGCGTTTGCCCTGTTGTTTGAGCTTGTGTAGAAAGTCTTGCACGTGTGGTCGGAAACCGATTTTATCTTGGACTTGGTGTTTCAATTCACTGATGGAAAGCCCGGTTAAATCACTCCAATAGTCGAGGCAGTACCAATTCAGTGTGCCTTTTAGTCCGGTAAAGCTTTTGTTTAATTCTGCCCATGCGGCATCAAGACTGATTTGGTGATGTTCGGCGTAGGCGTTGGGTAAATGTTGCAGCCAAAAGTAGTTGTCGAAGTGCAAATCCAACAATGTGCCATCCATATCCAATAAAACGGTGTCGATTTGTTGCCAATCAGGTAGGCTCATGGGTCTATACTCTTTTTTCGTGCATTGATAAAACCAAGCCTATCATGAATAAAAAACCACAAATATTACATCGTTCGTTGGTGGCCCAAAGTCGGTTGTTCCGTATTGAGTCGTTGGAGTTGCGTTTCAGTAATGGGGTTGAGCGAACGTATGAACGTTTGATGCCCGGTGGCAATGGTGCCGTGATGGTGGTGGCGCTGTTTGACGATGAGACGGTCGCCTTGATTCGTGAATACGGTGGTGGTGTTGAGGACTATACCTTGACGTTGCCGAAAGGTGCGATTGACCTCGGTGAGTCATTACGCGATGCCTGTAATCGCGAGCTGCAAGAAGAAATTGGCTTTGCCGCACGCGAATTTGTGCATTTAAAAAAGGTCAGTTTGTCGCCAAGCTACATGAGTGGTGGGATTGACTTGGTATTGGCGCGTGACTTGTATCCCTCGCAATTAGAAGGCGATGAGCCAGAGCCCTTAGAGCTGGTGCGTTGGCCGTTATCGGCGTTGCCTGAGCTGTTTGCGCGTGAGGATTTTAACGAAGGTCGTGCCGTTGCAGGATTGGCGCTGGCACAGCAGTATTTGCAAGGGCAGTTTCAAGGCACTTTGTTAGCCGCCAATGTCGTTAATGATTGATACGCGGTTGCGCAACGTGCTTGGCTATTTCTTCGCGTAATTGTTCCAGTCGAATGGGTTTGCTAATGAATCCATTCATCCCGGCTTCTAGGCATCGTTGTTTGTCTTCGAGCATGGCATTGGCGGTCAGTGCAACGATGGGAATTTGTCCAAGTACGCCACCCATATCGCGTAAATGTTGTGTTGCTTGAATGCCGTCCATAATCGGCATGTTGATGTCCATCAGAATTAAATCAAAGGGATCGGCCAGTGCGGCTTTGACGGCTTGTTCACCATTGTTGGCCAGTTCGTAGTCCAATCCTAGGCGCTGCAGCATTTTTGCAGCAACGCGTTGATTGACGCTGTTGTCTTCTGCCAATAACACTCGGCCACGCAATGGCATGTTGTGATGGTTTTCGCTTGGCGCGACGACGTCGAGCGGATAATGGTCGGCAATTAAGGGTAGCGTTAAGGTAAACGTGCTGCCTTGACCTAGCTGAGATTGTACGGCGATTTCACCTTGCATGGCATTGGCGAGTTTGCGACTGATGGTGAGTCCTAAGCCTGTGCCACCATAATGTCGACTGGTGCTACTGTCAGCTTGTTTGAATGGCGAGAAAATATCCTCTTGTTTGTTATTCGCAATGCCAATGCCACTGTCATTGATGGCAATGTTAATGCCATATTGAGGTGCATTGAGAGCATGGCCATTGACACTCATCGTGACTTGACCATGCTCGGTAAACTTAATGGCATTACTGATCAGGTTGGTCAGAATTTGCCGAATACGCTTGGCGTCACCTAGCCATTGCGTGGGGAGTTCGCCTTGGTATTGATACACTAAGGTAATGCCTTTATTGCGCGCCTGATCATTGAACAGTTGAAACAATTCACTCATCAGATGGTTGAGATCGAATGGAATGAGTTCGACTTCGAGTCTGCCTGATTCAATTTTAGACAGATCCAATATGTCATTGATGATATCGAGCAGTGACTGCGAGGATTTATAGATGATATCGATGTAGTTGCGCTGTTCTTGGTCGAGATTTTTGTCCAGTAGCAGCTCGGCAGCACCCAAAATACCACTCATCGGGGTACGAATCTCGTGACTCATATTGGCTAAGAAAATGGATTTACTGCGGTTGGCTTGCTCAGCCTGATTCAACGCTTCACGAATGCGCTGATTGGCGGTTTCGAGTGCTTGTCGATTGGCAACCGATTCGGTGATGTCTAATCCGGCGAGTAAAAATTCGGTTTGTCCTTGGCTGTCGATTTGCACGTGGGTAATGCGCCAGCTGATGATGAATTGTTTTCCGGAAGAGGATTGAAGGGGGTATTCAACCGAGATGCTGGTGGGCTCACTGCGCAATAATTGTTGCCATTGCTGTTCCAGTTGCGGGCGATGATGAGCTGGCACGATGTGGCTAATGGGCCGCTGCAGTAACTGTGTTTCGGGCATCTGCAATAGCGATTGTGCTTGTTGATTAATACGGGTAATCAAACCCCCTCGATCACAGATAATCAGTAAGGTTTGCATGGCGTCAATGTACGTGCTCACGCGGTGTTGTTCGGCGCGCAGGTCTTGCTCCATGCGATGGCGCTTACTGATGTCATCACCAGTGAGTAATAGATATTCTCGATCGCCAATTTGCCACGGCTTAGCATGCAGTGCCCAGCGGCGGTGCTCGCCTTGTTGGTCAATTAAGGTGCATTCAAAGTCGACCATGCGATGACTGTCGCGTGCGAGTTGTAAATAACCGACAACGGTAGTGCGTTCAGCGGCGGGTATAAAATCCAACAGTCGATGACCGTCTTCATTGGCAAAAATTTGTTGAAAGCCAGGGTTTGCGTCCAGAATAAAATGGTTATTTGTCAGCTGTACGGCAATGCCGCTCATATGCTCCCAACTTAGGCGGTGCTGAACGCTTTGTCGCGACAAGGTATCTTGTAATGGTTTGACCACATTTAAGATCAATAACGCAATGAGAACGAGTAGTAACACAATGTTCGCCAATGCCGGCCAGATGGCCAGATGGTCAACATTGATGGCGGCGGTGACCACGACAACGCTACTGGTAATCACCGCAGCGGTGACAAAGCGCAGATAGTTGCTTGGTCGATTCATTGGCCGTCCTTTGCGTTGCGATTAGAAGTCAGTCATTGCTATAGCAGCCAAGGTAATACCATGGCATGAAAGGTGGCGGTTAAGGTCATGGCCATGGCTGCGTAAGCGGCTTGTTCTTGCCCTAGCTCGAGCGCTCGACCAGTACCGACCGCGTGAGCACAGACACCCAATGTTAAACCAATGGTGGGTGCATGAGTAACCCCACTGACTTTTAACACAATAGGAATCAAGATGGCACCAATTATTCCCGTGGCGATCACAAAGGCTGATGCCAGTGCACTGATGCCGCCAACTTGTTCGCTGATGGCGATGGCGACCGGGGTGGTAATGGATTTGGTCGCCATGGTGCGGGTAATGATGTCATCACCAATCCACCAGTAGGCTAAGGCCATGGCGCAAGCAACGGTGGTTGCGCTGCCGAGTGTCACGGCGAGTATGATTCGCAACCATTGTTGGCGCATGGTCGTTATATGTTGATACAGCGGGATGGCTAACATCACGACCACAGGGCCAAGCCACTGATGCAGATAATCACCGCCTTGCATGTACACCGAAAATGGCGTTTGGCTCAGTTCTATGGCCATAACGACCAATAATAATCCCGTTAAAATGGGAGGGATAAGCACATGGTTGTTGCTCAAGCGGTATAGTTGTTGACCAACATAAAAGGCGGCAATCGTCAGCGTTGCCCAAAACAATGGAAGATTGAGTAGGGCGGTGAGTGTGCTGGTCATGATGAACGAGCCCAGAGGCGCATGATCAATGCACAGACCAGTATGCCAGGAATTAAGCTCACCGTTAGGATCGCCAGCAGTACTAGCCCGTGTTCACTCAGAATGGTTGTTTGGGTGACAATGCCGGCGCTGACAGGGATCAGAAACAGCGGAAGTAATGGCGATAAGGTTTTACTGATTTGCACAAGGCTGTCGGGAATTCGGCCACGTAACATTAACGCAGCTAATAGCAATAACATACCGAGGATGGATGCCGGTATCGGTAATGAGAAGAGAAATTGAAACACAGTGCCAAGGAGAAGAAAAAACAGCAGGATGAGAAGACCTTGCATGGCAATGTTCCTGAAAGCTCACTCTTGTTGAGTGTTGGTGCGGAAGGAGAGACTCGAACTCTCACACCTTGCGGCACTGGAACCTAAATCCAGCGTGTCTACCAATTTCACCACTTCCGCGCATCAGGCGACGCATAGTAACCATATCCGGTGAGCGGATCAAGCATTGTAATTAAAAAAAAAGCAGCCTATGTTGCGTCCATCGATATTAGGAATTCTCTTATGACACGAACGACATCATCCCCTTTTGTCACGCAATTACTGGTTGCCTGTGCGGCTTTTGTGATTGTGGTGGCGGGAATCAAGAGTGCTGCCAGCATTTTAATTCCGTTCTTGTTGGCGGTATTCATCGCCATTTTATCGGCTCCTGTGATGCGTGCGTTGGTCATACGACGAGTACCCACCATTTTGGCGGTATTGCTGCTTTTATTGTTGTTAATTCTGATAGGTACGGGGTTGGTCACGGTTGTTGGTCGTACCTTAAATGCCTTCTATTTGGATATGCCACGCTATGAGCAGCAATTACAGGTATTGCTCGTACAGATCATTACTCGGCTGGAGTCGTTTGGTATTACGGTGGCGCAAGAAATGCTGACGGAGTACATCAATCCGAATGCGGTGATCAAAATGGTGGCCAGTGTGTTTACCGGTCTAGGGAATGTGCTGACAAATACATTTTTAATTCTGTTTACTGTGGTGTTCATTTTGTTGGAGGCGTCGGGTTTTCCGGCAAAAATCAAACGCGCTTTTGGTGAGGAAACCCATGCATTTCACCATTTCTCGCGCTTTAGTCGTTCGGTGCAGCAGTACTTGGCCATGAAAACACTGATGAGTGCCGGTACGGGATTGACGGTGGGATTACTGCTGGCTTGGATTGGTGTCGATTATGCCGCGTTATGGGGATTGATCGCGTTTTTACTGAATTACATTCCCAATATTGGATCAATCATTGCCGCGGTTCCTGCGGTGTTGATTGCTTTAATTCAATTAGGTTTTGGCGGAGCGTTGCTTACCACCGGGGTTTTTGTGCTGGTGAATACGCTGTTTGGCAATATCATTGAGCCTCGATTGATGGGGCGTTCGTTGGGCTTGTCCACATTGGTGGTGTTTTTATCGTTGGTCTTTTGGGGCTGGGTGTTGGGGCCTGTCGGTATGCTGTTGTCGATACCGCTGACGATGGTGGTAAAAATTGCATTGGAAACCGCGCCGAATACGCGTTGGGTAGCGACTTTGTTGGATCATTAACCGCGAGCGATCGTGTGTAACAGGGTAAGGAATCGTAAAGAGTGTGGGCATTGCCGTCATTGCCTTTTACTCTGTCTGAAACAAACGATCGAGGTGGATGGTGAATCGTATTTTATTGGTCGATGACGATCGTGAGCTGGTGGAGTTGTTGCAAGAATATTTGACACTGGAGGGTTTTCAGGTCAGTGCCGAATACGATGGCGAACGAGGTCTGGCCGCGGCATTGTCGGGTGATTTTGACCTATTATTATTGGATGTGATGCTGCCGACAGTGAATGGCTTTGATGTGTTGCGACGCTTACGTGACCGTTCTTCGCTGCCCGTGATTATGTTGACTGCCCGCGGTGAGAGTATTGATCGCGTTCTAGGGTTGGAACATGGAGCGGATGATTACATCGCAAAACCGTATCATCATCATGAGCTGGTGGCTCGTATTAACGCGCTGTTACGGCGTGTGTCGTACTCTGGTGCTACACCGTTGGTACCCAGTCCCGTATTGCAAGTCGATGACCTACGGTTGGATCGCAGTACGTTAACCGTCACGCGTGCCAATCAGACAATCGACCTTACGGGAGCGGAATTTGGGGTGTTGTGTTGTTTGCTCGAGCATCCGGGCGTTTTGGTGGATAAAGACACTCTGGCGCAAGCCGCTCTCGGCCGGTCGTTGATGGCGTACGATCGATCCATCGATATGCATGTCAGCAACGTGCGGAAAAAGTTAGGTAAGCGTGACGATGGCAGTGATTGGATTAAAACGGTTCGTGGTCGTGGTTATTTGCTGGTAGGGCATTGACGTGCGCTGGTTTCATTCGTTATTTCTGCGCATGTTTCTCGGGTTTTGGTTGATTCTATTGGTTGCCGTCGCCACAGGGGCGGCTACCACGTGGTGGTTACAAACCCCCAATGTGCGGGAAGCGCATGGTCGAGAGCAAGGGTTGTTATTACGCCTTATCGACCGTCATCCCCCTATTTTGGCGGAACAACGGCGCCTTTGGCAGCCATTAAAGGCGGGCTGGAACCTGATTGCTGTCGATCGTCGAGATATGACTCATCTTCCTTATGATATGGAGCGATTTGTCGATCAGGCCATTGAGCAAGAGCGCGTATTGTGGGGGCATGAGCGTGGGTTAGTACTGATAGGCCCCCTGGTGCGAGAGGACTTTGTCTATTTGGCCGCAAATCCACGTCAGTGGCGGTTGATGTTCGATGATCGTGCGTTGTGGCTCATGCCGTTGATGATGGGAGGAGTGGTCACGTTATTGTGCTTTTTACTGGCTTGGTATGTGAGCCGACCGATTCAGCGCTTGCAGGCAACCTTGCGTCAAATTGCAGTCGGGGATTTTTCATTAGCAGCCATTGCGCAAGATTGTCAGCGGCGCGATGACATGGGGCAGCTGGCTCGTGAAGTGACGGCGATGAGCCATGGATTGCAGCGCTTGCTGGTGAGTCATCAGCAGCTACTGCGTGATGTGTCGCATGAATTACGCTCTCCTCTAACACGGCTGCAAATTGCCCTCGGGCTAGCGCGCCATAAAGACATTGAACGCAATTTGGTGGCAGAGCATGCGCGAATTGAGCGGGCTGCCGAACAAGTGAATGATCTGATTGCGGATATTTTGGATTTGGCGCGATTGCAGCAAGACGTAGGTCAGATCAATCGCTCCGTCGAATCGGTGTCGGCCTGCTTGCAACGCTGGTGCACCGAAGCGGAGTTGGAAATGGAGGCAAAATCATTGCGTTATCGACTGTCTCTGCCAAATGATGACGTGTTAGCTTATTGGGATTGGCCACTCATTCAGCGCGCGTTTGATAATATTTTACGCAATGCCATTCGTTTTGCTCCTGCAGAAAGCGCATTAGCGATTTGTGTGGGTCTTCAGTCTGATCGGGTGGAGATTGCAATTGGTGATCAAGGCCCCGGTATGCCGGAAGCGCTAATGGCTCGTGTATTCGATCCATTCTTTCAAGTAGATCCTGCTCGTGATCATGCCAGTGGTGGTTATGGCTTAGGTTTGAGTTTAGTCAAACGGGTCGTGGAATTGCATGGTGGCGACATTACCTTAATGAATACGCATCCTGGCTTGTCAGTATTGTTAAGAATCCCTCGTACGATGGCGGAATGATTCTGTTACTGGCGGCGCGCTAGCACAAAGAAAAGCGCACCAAAATAGGGTTTTAGTGGCATCTTTGTCGAAATTTTGCTATTAAGTACGGCCTTTATGCCTCTGTACCCGATTTTGGTCGCGAGATATTCAGCGAACTCGTCGGTATCAGTTGGTTTTATACACTAGCGACAAAGACTGGATGAGCACTATGTCAGAAGATTTCAAACAAGCCGCTCTGGATTATCATCAATTTCCAAAGCCAGGGAAAATCAGCATTGAGCTGACAAAACCAGCCCAAACTTCTCGCGATTTATCGCTGGCTTATAGCCCAGGTGTGGCTGAGCCGGTTAAAGAAATCGCTGCCGATCCTGAAAATGCTTACAAGTACACGGCAAAAGGTAACTTAGTAGCGGTTATCTCTGACGGTACGGCTATTTTAGGTTTGGGTGATCTGGGTCCTTTGGCTTCTAAGCCAGTCATGGAAGGCAAAAGCTTACTGTTCAAGCGTTTTGCTGGCGTTGACTCTATTGATATCGAAGTTGAGTCTGAAAGCCCACAAGCGTTCATTGATACGGTTCGTCGTATTGCGATCACCTTCGGTGGTATCAATTTAGAAGACATCAAAGCACCTGAGTGTTTTGAAATCGAACGCACCTTGATTGAGCAGTGTGATATTCCTGTTTTCCATGATGACCAACACGGTACTGCGATTGTGACCGTTGCCGGTGCATTGAATGCGTTGGAGATCGTTGGTAAGAACATTGAAGATGCAAAAATGTGCGTACTGGGTGCCGGTGCTGCTGCCATCTCTTGTTCGAAACTGTTGATTTTGGCAGGCATGAAGCCAGAAAACATTTTCATGTGTGACCGTAATGGTGTGATCCATTCTGGTCGTACAGATCTGAACCAGTACAAGCAGGCATTTGCTGTTGATACCGACAAGCGCACTGTTGACGATGCGTTAACCGATGCGGATATCTTCTTAGGCTTGTCCGGTCCAAACATGGTCACGGGTGAGCAAATCAAGAAGATGGCACCAAACCCAATCATCTTTGCTTGTGCTAACCCAGTACCAGAAATTATGCCGGATATCGTGAAAGAAGTGCGTCCAGATGCCATCATGGCAACCGGTCGTTCTGACTTCCCGAACCAAGTGAACAACGTGCTTGGTTTCCCATTCATTTTCCGTGGTGCATTAGACGTTCGTGCTAAGCGCATCAACGAAGAAATGAAATTAGCGGCTGCTAAGGCGTTAGCTGGTTTGGCGAAAGAGCCTGTCACGCAAGAAGTCTTGGATGCTTATGGTCTAGAGTCGTTGACTTTCGGTCCTGAGTACATCATTCCAAAAGCGGTTGATTCACGCTTGCTGGGTGTGGTCTCTACTGCGGTTGCTCAAACTGCTATTGATACCGGTGTTGCAGCGGGTCCTCTGCCTGCCAACTACCCATTAAAGTCTATAGCCGATATTTAATCGGTTAGCGCATAAAAAAACCCAGCTTCGGCTGGGTTTTTTTGTTTGCCTAGCGAAGCTGGCAAACCCGTCAGGCTGAAAGAAGCCT
>JACUUC010000021.1 GCA_014859445.1 Bacterioplanes sp. | reverse complement strand
CAGGCTTCTTTCAGCCTGACGGGTTTGCCAGCTTCGCTGGGCAAACAAAAAAGGCAGCCAAGGCTGCCTTTTTCAATTCAACATTGCTTAGCGACGCTCAATTTTGGTGTGATTGCGCACCCAATCTTGATAGCTTTGCATGTCTAAACGAGACCATTGCGCACGACCCATTTCAACCGCGTCTTGACTGACCTCTTGTGACTGCCATTCCGGCATATCAATGGCATCGGTTACCACAACCGCAATGCCCCGCGTCGTCGCAACCTGAACAGGCTGATTGACAGCAATTGCAAATGCTTTCTGCTGAATCACGCGTGGCGCTTTCGCATTCTCACGATAGCGAGTAGTGACTTCCGTCCATTGCACATCGGCTTTGTCACCGACAATGATGGCTTGCGCGTGTTCCGCAGACAAGCTGGTCGCGCGCTCACGCGTCAATTGTGCAACGATCAAGGACTCAACCTCGGCCAATGTTTTAACACCCACAGGTTCGTACTCTGCAAGCGCCATCACCAAAGCACCATCGTCGGTTTCAACAACAGCACTGATCTCACGATCAAGTAGGACATCTTGAGCAAACGCCGCTTGACGAACACGCATGTGTTGCGCGACACCGTCACCCTGTTCGCGGTCGAATAAGGCCGTCGTTTGCAGTGGTAAATTCAGTCCCGTAGCAACGTCATTGATGCTGCGTGCTGAAAAGGCCATGTTAGCCAATTCTTGTAATTCCAGCGCGTAACTAAACTCAGCTTTCGCCGCTCGAATATCGCGTTCCAATTCAGCACGCGCCTCGGCAAATGAACGAACTTCAGGAGCCACCACACGATCCAAACGAATCACATGATAACCAAAGTCCGTTTTAACGGGTGCCGATACGTCGCCAACCGCGGCCAATTCATACAAGGTTTGGTCGTATTCCGCCATAAAAGAGCCACGAATGGTCAGGCCCAACGAACCACCGTTATTTCGTGTGCCAATGTCATCGGAATAGGTTTTCGCCAGTTCGGCAAAGTCTTCACCCGCTTGAGCGCGCGTTTGCAGCGATCGAGCCAAGGCCAATGCTTCTTGTTCGGTACGCTCCGCCCATTCAATCAGAATGTGGCTCGATGCGCGTTGTTCTTTGTCATTGGCAGAGGCTACGTAGTCTTGATAAGCCTCTTGCAATTCGTCTTCTTCAACGATTTGACGTTCCAATAAAGCCTGACGATTGATCATGACGTAATTAATCGCCACTTTTTCACTGGTACGAAAGCGCTGTTGGTTATCCGCATAAAATTGCTCGATATCGGCTTGCGATAACGTGATGTCGTTTTCAAGCAGAGCGCGATCAATTTCCACGTAACGAAAACGGCGCTGTTCATTCATCAAGGCTTCGGTAAGCTGCACATTTTTAGGCGTTTCGATGTTGCTGAGAATAAACCCAGCACGCGCTTGATTGACCTTAATATCTTCTTCAAGACTGGCGCGGAACGACAACGGCGACCAACCATTCATACGCAGAATATTTTGGAATTGCTCACGGCTGAAGCGACCCTCAACCTGAAAGGCCGGAATGCCAACAATCGTTTCATCAACCGATTGAGTGGATGCGTATAGCCCCAATTTGTCAGCGCCAACCGCCGCAATTCTCTGTTCGATCAATTGCTCGATAGCGGATTCACGTAGGAATGTTTCATTAAACAGAGTGTCATCGTATTGCTCTCCGAATTGACGACGCAGATTTTCTTTTTGCTGCTCCATCACTCGCACAATATCGATTTCGTTTATCTCTTTACCGCCCACGACGGCTTCTGGTTTTTCACCACTGCCAATGCTGACAATGCTTTCAACACCCCAGAGCGCAAACACCACAATAATAAAAAATACGATGACTTTGGCGATCGTGCCCTGAGCATTATCGCGTATGGTTTGTAACATGCTTCCTCCAATTCGCAAACATAACGCCAATACAAAAAAAGCGCATCGAAGATGCGCTTCATATTTGGCGGACCGGACGGGACTCGAACCCGCGACCCCCGGCGTGACAGGCCGGTATTCTAACCAACTGAACTACCGGTCCTTATTCAGTCAATCAATTTACAGCGTCTTTCAATGCTTTACCAGGCTTAAAGCTAGGTACTTTGGCCGCTTTGATTTCGATAGGGGCACCCGTTTGTGGGTTACGGCCCGTACGCGCAGCACGCTCTTTCACCAAGAAAGTACCAAAGCCAACCAGGGCCACTTGATCACCTTCTTTCAGAGCTGTGCCAATGCTATCAATCATGGCATCCAATGCACGACCAGCAGCTGCCTTTGGAATGTCGGCAGAAGCGGCAATAGCGTCGATCAATTCAGACTTATTCACATTTATCCCCTTTACTCTGTACGCAATAGTAAATTCTTGTTATGCGACTAGGTGATCGCTACAGGAAAATCATAGAGCGGTGATTTATACCAAGCCGCCCTGTAAGCGTCAAGCAGACTCAGTGTGTACTGGGTCTCGATTCGTCGTCTTTTTTCGTTTCACTGTCCGCTTTGGTTACTATTTCGCCAACATAAGGCTCTGGCTGACGCTCCAAAGCCAAGTCAAGGACTTCATCAATCCAATCCACAGCAACGATTTGTAAATCGGCTTTGATGTTATCGGGTATCTCCGCCAAGTCTTTTTCATTTTCTTGAGGGATAATAACCGTCTTGATACCACCACGGTGAGCCGCCAATAATTTTTCTTTCAATCCACCAATGGCAAGCACTTTGCCACGTAGCGTGATTTCACCCGTCATCGCCACATCGGCACGCACAGGAATCCCCGTCATAATCGAGACCAATGCGGTGGCCATACCAATGCCCGCACTGGGTCCATCTTTCGGTGTCGCCCCTTCTGGTACATGGACGTGAACATCGTGCTTCTCAAAATAATCCGGTGCGATACCCAGCCCGATAGAGCGGCTACGAACTACGGTAAGCGCCGCCTGTATCGATTCCTGCATAACATCACCCAAGGAACCCGTTTTGATCACACGCCCTTTACCTGGCGTTGCAGCCGCTTCTAAGGTGAGCAACTCGCCCCCCACCGAAGTCCACGCCAAACCGGTGACTTGGCCGATTTGATTGTCTTGACCGGCCAAGCCATAACGGAACTTAATGACACCCAGAAAACTCTCGACGTTATCGGCATCAATCACGCGGGTTGTGATGTTCTTTTCCAGCACGTTCGACTTCACCACGCGACGACACAGTTTCGCCAGTTGGCGCTCTAAGCTCCGCACACCCGCTTCACGCGTGTAGTAACGCACAATGGCGCGAATGGCATCATCTTTTACGTCCATTTCGTGTTCAGACAATCCATTCAATTTGATTTGCTTAGGCAGCAAATAACGCTTAGCGATGTTCAGTTTTTCGTCTTCGGTATAACCCGGAATACGAATGACTTCCATCCGATCCAACAAGGGACCAGGAATGTCCATGCTGTTGGATGTGCAAACGAACATCACATCAGAGAGGTCATAGTCGACTTCAAGGTAATGATCGGCAAAGGCGCTGTTTTGCTCTGGGTCCAACACCTCCAGCAAGGCAGAAGCCGGATCACCCCGGTGGTCCATCCCCATTTTGTCAATTTCATCCAACAAAAACAGCGGATTTTTAACCGCGACTTTGGACATTTTCTGAATCAACTTGCCAGGCATAGAGCCAATGTAAGTACGACGATGCCCGCGAATTTCCGCTTCATCACGCACACCACCCAACGCCATCCGCACAAACTTGCGGTTGGTTGCACGGGCAATGGATTTACCTAATGATGTTTTACCAACACCCGGAGGCCCCACCAAACACAACACGGCCCCTTTTACTTTCTTCACGCGATTCTGTACCGCCAAATACTCCAGAATGCGTTCTTTTACTTCTTCCAAACCAAAGTGATCGGCATCCAAAATGGCTTCTGCCGCCGCCAAATCATGACTGGTACGAGTGCGCTTCTTCCATGGTAAGTTAACCAACCAGTCCAGGTAACCACGAACGACCGACGCTTCCGCTGACATAGGCGACATCATGCGCAGTTTTTTCAACTCGCTGTCGGCTTTTTCTCGAGCGTCTTTGCTCATGCCGGATTGTTCGATTTTGTGCAGCAACTCATCAAATTCGTTGCTACCGTCTTCCATGTCACCCAGTTCTTTCTGAATGGCTTTCATTTGCTCATTCAAATAGTACTCGCGCTGACTCTTTTCCATTTGCTTCTTAACGCGCCCACGAATACGCTTTTCGACTTTGAGCAAGTCGATTTCCGACTCCATTAAACCCATCAAATGTTCAACACGGTCTTTTGGATGCTGCATTTCCAGCACGTGTTGTTTCTCGTCAAGCTTTAACGAAATATGAGCCGCAATGGTATCCGCCAGACGACTCGCATCTTCGACACCAGAAATGGTCGATAACACTTCATTAGGGACTTTTTTCGACAGCTGTACGTATTGTTCAAAATGCCCGGTTAACGAACGCACTAGGACATCATTTTCACGCTCAACCAATTCATCAATGGCTTGTGCTTCCACGTCACCGCGAAATAAATCACCGGCATCGATAAGATCATGTAGATGAGCACGCACATCCCCCTCCACCAGCACCTTGACGGTACCGTCGGGTAGCTTCAGCAACTGCAAAATGGTGGCTATGGTGCCCACCGGGTGCATGTCCTTCAGGGTAGGCTCATCGTCAGCCGCGTCTTTTTGCGCAACCAGCACAATGCGTTTGTCGTTCGCCATGGCTTCTTCTAACGCATTAATGGATTTTTCGCGCCCCACGAACAAGGGGATAACCATTGCTGGAAACACAACAACATCACGCAATGGCAACAAAGGTAAAACTTCACGAGTCATGACACGGTACCTAATTCTCTATTGACTGTTAGATAGTGAGGGTGGCTATGGCGCTTTACAAGGCACAGAGACAAAAAAAGGAGCCGAAGCTCCTTTTTTATGTGTCAAACCAAACGCTTACGCATTATCAGGAGCTGCCTTTGCCATATCGGCATTCTCATAGAGAATGATTGGCTCAGCACCTTCGGTAATGACATTTTCTTCAATCACGACCTTACTCACATGCTCTTCCGATGGGATGCGATACATGATATCGAGCAAAGCGCCTTCCATAATAGAACGCAATCCGCGGGCACCGGTTTTCCGTTCCATGGCATTGCCAGCAATGGCTTCCAATGCGGCTGTACGGAATTCCAACTCCACGTTTTCCATTTCAAATAACTTTTGATACTGGCGCACTAACGAGTTTTTAGGCTCCGTCAAAATTTGAATGAGGGCATCGCGATCCAGTTCATCCAGCGTTGCCACAACCGGCAAGCGTCCAATGAACTCAGGAATGAGACCAAATTTAACCAAATCGCTGGGCTCAACTTCACGCAAGACCACACCAACGGCTTTTTGATCTTCTTTTCCTTTCACCGTTGCAGAAAAACCGATACTGCTCTTCTCTGAACGATCGCGAATGATCTGATCCAAACCAGCAAACGCACCACCACAAATAAAGAGCATATTCGAGGTATCAACCTGCAAAAACTCTTGCTGTGGGTGTTTACGTCCGCCCTGAGGAGGAACAGAAGCAACCGTGCCTTCGATTAACTTAAGCAATGCTTGCTGCACGCCCTCACCCGATACATCGCGAGTGATGGATGGGTTATCGGATTTACGTGAAATCTTATCAATTTCATCAATGTAAACAATGCCACGCTGAGCACGCTCTACATCGTAATCACACTTTTGTAGCAACTTCTGAATGATATTTTCCACGTCTTCGCCCACATAACCGGCTTCGGTTAAGGTGGTGGCATCGGCAATGGTAAAAGGCACATTCAACAGGCGCGCTAAGGTTTCCGCCAACAGCGTTTTACCGCTACCAGTAGGACCAATCAGCAAAATATTGCTCTTTGACAATTCGACGTCGTTTTTACCCGCACCGTACTGTAAGCGCTTGTAATGGTTATACACCGCAACCGCCAACACCATTTTAGCTTTGTCTTGGCCAATGACGTACTCATCGAGTGTCACTTTGATTTCTTGTGGCGTAGGCAGTTTGTCACTGCCTCCCTTGCTCTCGGCTTCCTGAACTTCTTCACGAATGATGTCATTACACAAATCGACACACTCGTCACAGATGAACACCGATGGCCCGGCAATCAGCTTACGGACTTCATGCTGACTCTTACCGCAGAAAGAGCAGTACAGCAATTTACCGTTATCTTCGCCTTTGCCTTTTGTATCGTCGGACATTCGACTGCCTCATAAACTGTTACTGATTCAAAAAGATGGGGCTTTTTGACCATTTTTTCAACCCTCAACACACAATTGAGAGCGATTTTAATTAAACACGTTTTTCCAATACCTGATCAATCAAACCGTATTTCATCGCGGTTTCAGGATCCATGAAGTTATCACGTTCGGTATCGGCTGCAATGGTTTCGTACGTTTGACCGGTGTGTTTGGCCAAAATACGATTCAGGCGTTCTTTCGTGTATTGAATGTTCTGTGCTTGAATTTGAATATCGGTCGCTTGACCTTGTGCACCGCCACTTGGCTGGTGAATCATCACACGAGAGTTCGGCACACTGTAACGCTTTCCGGGCGCACCGGCCGCCAACAAGAAAGCACCCATACTGCATGCTTGACCAATGACCATCGTACTCACATCGGGCTTAATGAATTGCATGGTGTCATAAATTGACATCCCTGCGGTCACTGAGCCACCTGGTGAGTTGATGTACAAGTGAATGTCTTTGTCGGGGTTCTCAGCTTCTAAAAATAATAACTGAGCAACGACCAAGTTAGCCATGTAATCTTCAACAGGACCAACCAAAAAAATGACACGCTCTTTCAACAGACGCGAGTAAATGTCGTATGAACGCTCGCCTCGTGCTGACTGCTCAACAACCATAGGAACCAGGCCGCCGGCCTGAACGATATCGGAATGTTGCTTGATGGAGTCAATCATTCGACTCTGCACTCCTTCGATGAGTTGATTTTCAATTACAAAAACAGCCGCCTTCTTCGAAAGCAGCTGTTTTAGAGTTTAGCCTGCACTAAGCCAACTGTCAGTCTTTAACTGAAAATTAACCTTGTTGATTGGCTGAACGAATGATTTCTTCGTAGCTGGCTTCTGCTTGGCTAACTTGAGCCGCTGCCAATACTTTTTCAACCACTTGCTCTTCTAATGCCAACGCTTCCACTTGCGATTTTTGCTGTGGATTGCTGTTGTAGAATTCACGTACTTGCTCTGGATCTTGATACGTTGAAGCCACTTCTTCAATCAGCTCATTGACCTTATCAGCCGACGGCGTCAATTCAAACTGCTCGATGGCGGCGTTCATTAACAAGCCAATTTGTACGCGTTTTTGCGCCTGATCTTTGAATAATTCGGCTGGTAGCATATTGGCATCAATTTGCTGACCACCACCAAACTGCTGTACTGCTTGCTGACGCAAACGATCGATTTCTTGATCAATCAAAGAAGACGGCACGTCGACTTCGTTGTTCGCTAACAAGCCATTGATCACTTGTTGCTTGGTCAAATTGCGAGCAGCACGCGCCAATTCGCGCTCCATGTTCTTACGAATTTCAACCTTGAATGACGCTTCGTCTTCCACGTCAACGCCGAACGATTCGAAAAATTCTTTATTCAGCTCTGGCAATTCAGCCTTTTTCACTTCCAATACAGTCACTTTGAACTCTGCAGGCTTACCTTGCAGATCTTCTTTGTGATAATCGGCAGGGAAAGAAACCGATAATGTCGTTTCTTCACCGGCTTTGGCACCCACTAAACCGGCTTCAAAGCCTGGGATCATGGAATTAGAACCCAGAGTCAGGCTATAACCTTCTGCCTTACCACCTTCAAATGCTTCACCATCGATAAAGCCTTCGAAATTCATTTTGACTTGATCGCCATCAGCGGCGGCATCGGTAGATTCAGTCCAAGTCGCGTTTTGCGTGCGCAACGTTTTTAACATGGTTTCTAAATCGGCATCGGATACTTGAGCGGTTTTTTGCTCAATGTGTAACGCCGAAAAATCACCCAATGTCACTTCTGGGTAGACTTCGAACGTGGCTTTAAATTCTAAATCTTTGCCTTCTTCATCAACGGTTGGCTCAAACGTTGGCATGCCGGCTAATTTCACATCGTTTTCTTGCACAGCTTTGAAAAACGATTGCTGCATTTGTTGATAAATAGCTTCGTAACGAGCTTGTTTACCGAACATACGCTTAGCAACCTGAGGCGGCAGTGGCTTATTTTTGCGGAAACCATTCACGCGCTGGCCTTTGGCAATGCGCTTTAATTCATCGGTAAATTTTTGTTCTACTTCCGCAGCAGGAACACCAATGGTCATACAACGCTGAAGACCAGAGGTAGTCTCGATGGACACTTGCATAGATGCCTCTCATGTAAAGGTTAGTCAAGGGATACCGACACGCGGTATCAACCCGTATCAATAGTTACAAAGCCGCGGATTATAGCCTAATGCGCGCTACGATGGGAACAGCAGAAAAGGAAGTTAACACGATGACAAATAAGAAAAAGGGTATTTTATCAGACACATAAGAACAATGCGAAAGGACAAAACCAGAACATGCTATAGATTAAAAACGGAGAGACTTTGAATGGGGTGGCCGACGGGGTTCGAACCCGCGACAACAGGAATCACAATCCTGGACTCTACCAACTGAGCTACGGCCACCATATTTTACGTATCACTGCGGATGCAATGGCGCACCCGGCAGGGTTCGAACCTGCAACCCTCGCCTTAGAAGGGCGATGCTCTATCCAATTGAGCTACGGGCGCATGTCCATTTAATCCTGCGATCAAATGGTCGGGGTAGAGAGATTCGAACTCCCGACATCCTGCTCCCAAAGCAGGCGCGCTACCAGACTGCGCTATACCCCGATTAATCACTTGCTGAGTTATCCCCCTCAAGTGGCTGCGCATATTATAGATCCCCCCTACACTCGTCAATCCCTTTTTTAAAATAATTAACAAAAACAACCGCTTCCCTGCCGTTGGTGACACCATCAACATTCTGATCAACGCACCTCGCCCTACTCACTATCGTGCCTTTTTTCGGTTTCCTTGGCAGTATGGCTTTGTTTTGTGCGCACAGCATGAGAAAATCGCGTTTTTTGAATACAGCCACAGGTTTATCGTCCTTATGACTGCGCAACTCATCGATGGCAAAGCCCAAGCCGAAGCAATCCGACTCTCCATCCAACAACGCGTCCAAACACGAACTGCCGCAGGCCTGCGAGCACCGGGGTTGGCCGTCGTATTAGTCGGTAACGATCCTGCTTCCGAGGTTTATGTCGCTCACAAACGCAAAGACTGCGAACAAGTGGGTATTATCAGCAAAGCGTATGATTTGCCAGCCACCACCCAACAAGACGAATTGTTGGCACTTATTGATACCCTAAATCAAGACCAAACCGTCGACGGCATTCTTGTGCAATTACCCTTACCTGCGGGTTTGAAAGCCGATGAAATTTTAGAGCGCATTGACCCCACGAAAGACGTGGATGGTTTTCATCCATTTAACGTGGGTCGCCTAGCTCAGCGTCTTCCTATGTTACGTCCTTGCACACCCGCAGGCATTGTTGATCTACTCGAAACCACTGGCGAACCCGTGCGCGGTCAGCACGCAGTGATTGTCGGCGCATCGAATATTGTCGGTCGTCCAATGGGATTAGAGCTGTTACTTAAAGGCTGCACAGTGACAACCTGTCACCGCTTCACCAAAGATCTCGCTCACCATGTTCAACAGGCTGATATTGTAGTGGTGGCAGTCGGCAAGCCAGGTATTGTCAAAGGGGAATGGATCAAACCAGGCGCTGTGGTGATTGATGTGGGCATCAATCGTCTGGACAATGGCCAGCTGATTGGCGACGTTGACTTTGCCGCCGCCGCAGAGCGTGCCAGTCACATCACCCCCGTTCCGGGTGGTGTTGGCCCTATGACGCGCGCTAAATTACTGGAAAATACTTTATTTGCCTGCGAGACATTGCACGCTTACTAGTGCCGTAGCGTACCTGTCAGACAATAAAAAGAGGCTCATAATCGAGCCTCTTTTTTTATGACTGAATTCACTCGCCTAGGGAAAACCCATGCCAAGCCATCATCATTGCTTGCTCCAACTGGTTCCTTCTGGTCCATCACGTAACACAATTCCCTGAGCCAATAACTCGTCACGAACCGTATCGGCTTGGGCAAAATCTTTCGCCTGCTTTGCAGCCAGTCGCTGTGCGATTTTTTCCTGCACCCAAGCCTCATCAACACCGGCACCCGATTGCAAAAAAATCTCTGGATCCGACTGCAAACACCCCAGTACGCCAGCCAAATAACGCAGCTGCCCAGCTAGTTCCGCCTGTTCTTCGCCACGCGCTTTATTGACTGCACGAACCAAATCAAACAGAGCCGCAATGGCCTCTGGTGTATTGAAGTCATCGTCCATGGCGCTGTGGAAACGATGCGAATAGTCGTTATCCTGATCCACCACCTTACCGATCGTGACACCGCGCAAGGCATTGTAAAAACGATCCAAACGGGTTTGCGCTTCAATCAAGCTGTCTTCGCTGTAGTTAATGGGGCTACGATACTGACTGGACAGCAAAAAGAAACGTACAACCTCAGCTGGGTACTTTTCTAAAATCTCACGAATGGTGAAAAAATTACCCAACGATTTCGACATTTTTTCGCCATCCACTCGCACCGCACCAGCATGCATCCAGGTATTGGCATAGTGCTTACCGGTTGCCGCTTCGCTTTGAGCAATTTCGTTTTCATGGTGCGGAAATTTCAGATCTGGCCCACCGCCATGAATATCGAATGTGTCGCCTAAGCAGCAGGTCGACATGGCAGAACATTCGATGTGCCAACCCGGACGGCCGATTCCCCAAGGCGAATGCCAATGTGGCTCATCAACTTTTGCCGCTTTCCACAAGACAAAATCCAATGGGTCTTGCTTATGTTCGTCCACATCCACACGGGCACCGGCGGTTAAATCGTCCAATACTTTCCCTGACAGCTTTCCGTACCCATCAAATTTGCGAACCGAGTAATACACATCGCCATTGTCGGCGGCATAAGCAAACCCTTTATCGATCAAGGTTTGTACCAAACGCACAATATCGTCAATATGAGCGGTGGCTTTCGGTTCGGCACTGGGTCGTTCGATACCTAGTGCATCGGAATCTTTATGCATTTCGGCAATAAAGCGCTCGGTTAACGATTCAATACTTTCGCCATTTTCATTTGCACGCTGAATGATTTTGTCATCGATATCGGTGATGTTACGAATGTAATTCACGTCATAACCACGGTGACGCAAATAACGCGCAATCACATCAAACGCCACCATGACTCGGGCATGACCCAAATGACAAAAGTCGTACACCGTCATACCACAAACGTACATTCCCACTTTGCCCGCCACGATGGGCTGCAATGGATCTTTTTGACGTGTCAGTGTGTTATAGATGTGTACGCTCATGAATTACCCTTCTGTCAGTGACTTGTCTTCGCGCAAGCCGATGGTCAAATTAAACACTGGCTTTTCCGCGCTGTGATCATAACGATCGGCAACGTAATAGCCTTCCCGTTCAAACTGGAAATTCGCTTCCGCTTCAACCGCAGCCAAAGCAGGCTCAACCCAAGCGGTGATAACGTGCAAAGACTCGTTATTCACATACTGCATAAAGTCTTCGTCGGTTTTATCTGGCGAGGGATGCGTGAACAAACGCGAATACAAGCGTAATTCGGCCTGTTTCGCATGCGCTACAGACACCCAATGCACGACACCTTTGGGTTTTTCCCCATCTTCTGGGTCCGTACCTAGGGTATTTTCAATCCGTTTTGCACGCACTAAGGTAACACGCCCTTGCTCATCTTTTTCATACGATGTCGCTTCAATCACATAACCATGGCGCAACCGAATACGCTTACCCGGCGTGAATTTTTTCTTGAACTTCTTGCTGTATTCTTCCTTAAAATCGTCTTCATCGATGTAGATTTCGCGGCTGAACGGCATTTCACGTGCACCCAGATCGAGTTCGTGATGATAGTCTGCGGTTAACCACTCAAGATGATCGGGAGCGACATTGTCGATGATCACTTTCAATGGGTTTAACACCGCCATGGCACGTGGCGCGTGTTTATTTAAGTCATCACGGACCGCGTGCTCAAGCATGGCCACATCCACCATGCCATCGCTGCGAGACACACCAATCATGTCGCAAAAATGACGAACCGAGCGTGGCGTAAAACCACGACGGCGCATGCCGGCAATGGTCGGCATACGAGGGTCATCCCAACCAGCAACCACCGCATCATCAACCAAAGCTTTCAATTTGCGCTTTGAGGTCACGGTGTAGTCTAGGTTCAAACGCCCAAATTCATACTGACGCGGCTGAGCCGGAACCGATAAGTTGGCAATAAACCACTCGTATAACGGCTTATGGTCTTCAAACTCTAACGTACACACGGAATGCGTAATGTGTTCAATGGCATCCGACTGACCGTGGGTAAAATCGTAGGTCGGATAGATACACCACGCATCACCCGTTTGGTGATGATGTATTTTACGAATGCGGTACAAAATTGGGTCACGCAAATTCATATTGCTGGACGCCATATCAATCTTGGCGCGCAGCACACAAGCCCCTTCATCAAACTCGCCTGCGCGCATACGCGCAAACAAGGCTCGGTTCTCTTCAGGACTGCGCTCACGATAAGGACTAGGACGGCCCGCCTCCGTCAGCGTACCGCGATATTCACGCGCCTGCTCTGCCGTGAGGTCACACACATAAGCCAAGCCTTTATCAATCAGCTCTACCGCCCAATCGTGTAACTGCTCAAAATAATCCGAGGCATAGCGAACTGGGCCGACCCATTCAAAGCCTAACCATTGGATGTCATCTTTAATGGCATTAATGAATTCTTGGCTTTCTTTTTCTGGGTTGGTGTCGTCAAAACGCAAATGACAATCGCCATTAAACTGCTTTGCCAGACCAAAGTTCAAACAAATGGATTTTGCATGACCCACATGCAAGTAGCCATTCGGTTCGGGGGGAAAACGAGTTACCAGCTTAGTTATCTTACCGCTGGACAAATCTTCTTGAACGATTTTGGCAATGAAGTTGTTGCCGATGTGCGCTGTCTCAGTCATAACCATCCAAATTTGTAAAAACAATCTGACTTTACTCGCCGATGAGTTATGTCAGATCGATAAAAGCCGCTATTATACGCACGCAGCCCCATATTGGGATACACGATTTCTGACACAGAGGTTCTACATGATCTTGTTACAAACCAACTTTGGCGATATTAAAGTCGAGCTTGACCACGAGAATGCACCAAAAACCGCCGCTAACTTTGAAAACTACGTCAAAGAAGGCTTTTACGACGGCGTGATTTTTCATCGTGTTATCGATGGCTTTATGATTCAAGGCGGTGGTTTTGAACCGGGCATGACACAAAAAAAAGCCGGTGAGCCGATCGAAAATGAAGCGGACAACGGTTTAAAAAACGAAGTGGGCACCTTGGCGATGGCGCGCACGAACGACCCACATTCTGCCAGCGCCCAATTCTTTATCAACGTTGCTGACAATGCGTTTTTAAATCACACCAGCAAAACCGGTCAAGGCTGGGGTTATGCCGTGTTTGCGAAAGTCGTCGAAGGCATGGATGTGGTCAATCGCATCAAAGCGGTACGCACCACGTCCGTTATGGGCCATCAAGATGTACCGCAAGAAGACGTCATCATCGAAAAAGCAGTCATCGTCGAATAATGGCTACTTACTTTATTTCCGATCTGCATCTGGAAATGGAGCGCCCTGCGATCACGCAGGGTTTTTTACGTCTACTTCATTCCCTGAACGATGCCGATGCACTCTATATTCTGGGCGATTTCTTTGAAGTCTGGGTGGGAGACGATCATACCTCGCCGCTTATCGAACGCGTTAAACAAGCGCTATTCACGCTAAGTCAACGCGGTGTGACGACGTACCTCATGCATGGTAATCGTGATTTCATGATAGGCGATGCCTTTTGCCAAGAAGCCGGTATTCAATTGCTGAGTGATCCCTCGGTCATCTCACTGGATCAAGAACGCGTACTATTAATGCACGGCGACAGCTTGTGTACTCAAGATCTGGATTACATGAAGGTACGTGCCCTGTTACGCAGTGTTCCCTTTCAGCAAACCATGATGCAACAAAGCATCGAACAACGTTTAGCCTTTGCTGAAAAAGCGCGCAAAGAAAGCCAAGCAAGCCAAGCGGGCAAGCAGATGGAAATCATGGATGTGACACCAGAGGAAGTCGATCGCGTGATGGACGAGGCCAATGTCCACACCATGATTCATGGGCATACACACCGTCCTAAACAGCATCAATGGGTTTGGCAAGAACAATCGCGCCAACGCTGGGTGCTGGGTGATTGGAACGATGAACACGGGTGGCTGATACGCTGGGATTCGTCAACAGGGCTTGAGCTTCGACAGTTTCATTTTGATGAGCTGCCGACACTGAACTGATGAGCGGCTAGCCAAAATACTGTGGCTCTGGCTCCAGAGTCACAGAAAATTGTGACATAACCGCACCTTGTACGGCCACTTGCAAGGCTTCAACATCGGCTAAACTGGCATTGCCATCGGTGGTGAGCACTAAGGCTTGCTGATCATGCATTTTGGCATGGGATAATCCTCGGCCGCGCCAACCGACTTGCTCAATCAACCAGCCCGCCGCTAATTTCGCCTGATTGTTTGGTTGCCAATATACGGGCATTGTCGGATATTGCTGCAGCAATGACTGAGCAACCTGATTGGATACCAAGGGATTTTTGAAAAAAGAACCCGCATTGGGAATGCTAGCGGGATCTGGCAATTTACTGCGCCGTATACGGCAAATGGCATCCACCAACTGCTCAGGTGTTAAATCGTGCTGCTCCTGTAACGACTGCAATGGTCCGTACGACAATGTGGGTTGAAAGTGTTTCGACAAACGAAAAACGACTCGCGTAATAATCACATCGTCTGCCAGCTCATGCTTAAACAGAGAATCTCGATAGCCAAATCGACAGTCATTGGCTGACCATCGATGCCATTGTTGCGTCGATCGTTGAATCCCCTCAACGTGCTCAATGCAATCAGCAACCTCGACACCATAAGCACCGATGTTCTGAATCGGAGACGCGCCCACCGTGCCTGGAATCAACGCCAAATTTTCTAAGCCAAATCCCCAAGTGCGACTCGCAACCACCCAGTCATGCCAGTTTACACCGGCGTCTACGGCCACCCAACAGTGACTGCCATCGTTGTTCAAGGGTTGAATGGCACGCATGCCGCTGCGCAACACCACGCCAGACACCAGAGGACGCATCAACACATTACTCCCGCCACCCAGTATCCGTAGCGGCAATTCGTGCTGTTCTGTCCAACGCAGTATGGATAACAATTCGGGGACGGAGTGAAATGTCGCAAAGAACTCCGCTTTCGCCGGTAAGGACAGCGTATTATGCAATCGCAGATCCGTGTTCGTGTGTATGTCCGACGGCGTTAAGCCCAACCGCACCGGCTTTCTCAGCACAGAACTCATAACGTCGCCTGAATCTCATGCAGTAACGATTGGCAGGCGTCTTCCAATAAGTCCAATACCTGATGAAAGCCATCTGCCCCGCCGTAGTAGGGATCAGGTACATCCTGTACCTCAAGTCGACCATAATGTGCCAACAGTTTTTTGGGTTGCGCTCGAGCATTTTCAGGACACAGCAACACCAAGTGCTGGTAGTTAGACTCATCCATCGCCAGCACATAATCAAAATTTCTAAAATCATCCACGTTCACTTGTCGGGCACGTAAATGACTCATGTCATAGCCTCGTTCGGCGGCCGCGGCCACTGAGCGCTCATCAGCCGGTTTGCCAACATGCCAATCAGCGGTACCGGCCGAATCAACAAACACCCGATCGGAGAGTCCCGCCTGTGCCAACAAACCGGTCATAACCGCTTCGGCCGTGGGAGAGCGACAAATATTACCCAAGCAAACAAACAGCACATTAATCATAAGAACGCATCAAGCCTGTGCTTTGTCGAGTTTTTCTTCTTCACTCATGCGACGCGCTTCGCCTTCCAACATCACCGGAACACCATCACGAATCGGAAATGCCAGCCCATCAAAGGTACAGAGCAACTCTTGCTGCTCTTGGTCGTATTTAAGCTTGCCCTGACATAATGGGCACACCAACATGCTTAATAATTGCTTATCCATGATTTTTTTCCTCTTTATTAACGGTGACTGAATGCGATAACACTCGATTCAGTAAATCACTGATGTGTCGTTCAGCCTGCTCGTCAAGAACAACACCAATGGTAAGATACCAGTGTCTTTCATCCGCAAACTCATGACACTTTACCCAATCCTTCTCAGTCATCACAATCAGATGCTCGTCATCAAACTGCACATCGTGCATTTGATACGCATAATGATCAGGAAATGGATGAGGAATGACATGAGCACCCAAGTCGCGTAATGTCTTAAAAAAACGCTCTGGGTGACCAATACCGGCAACCGCATGAACCGTTAACCCCGACAAATCCGTCAATGGTCGCTGCAGGCCGCTGGCCACGTTCAACAAGGAAAGTGCTTGCACGTGAAAGTCGTCCCCATTGCGTAAGCACAAATCGGCCTGCTGTAAACGGGAAACCGGTTCCCGCAAAGGCCCCACAGGCAACAACCAGCCATTGCCGAATCCTCGCCCAGCATCAATGACCACCACTTCGGCTTGTCGAGTTAAGGCATAATGCTGCAAACCATCATCACTCAATATGATATCGACATGACCAATCAACGCTTGTGCCGCACGCGCGCGCTGAGGATCAACCACCACCGGACACAACAAGCGCTGTTGTAACAGTTTGGGTTCATCACCGCATTCATCCACGGGCGTTTCCGAGGTTACCCATAACGGATACTGGGCAGACTTACCACCATAACCTCGACTCACAATACCGACTCGCAAACCGCGCGCCTGAATTTGCGCCACAAGATACGTCATGAATGGCGTCTTACCCGTTCCGCCCACCGTAATATTGCCAACCACTAGAACGGGCACAGCGAGTGGCGATGCAGGGGAGCGTTGATGTCGCCAGCGCTTGATATTAACCACCAGAGCCACCAGCGGAATCAACGGCAATAACCACGCATTACGCCAAGCCGGTTGATACCAATTGCGTTCTACCGATTGCGCCAAACGCGATAACATGGACACCGTCACTCAGTAAACTGCAGTTGGTGTAACTGATAATACATGCCCTGTTTCGCCATCAAATCCGTATGTGTACCCTGCTCACGAATCAGCCCACCATCGATCACAACGATGCGATCGGCATTTTCGATGGTGCTTAACCGGTGCGCAATGACCAACGTGGTTCGCCCCTTCATGACCTCTTGCATGGCCGCTTGAATATGGCGTTCGGACTCGGTATCCAACGCCGATGTCGCTTCGTCCAAAATAAGCACCGGTGCGTCTTTTAAAATCGCCCGAGCAATAGCAATGCGTTGACGCTGACCACCCGATAACATGGTGCCATCTTCACCCACCTGAGTATCATAACCTTGCGGCAGTTTTTGAATAAACTCATCCGCATGAGCGGCTTTGGCGGCAGCAATTACATCGTCATTGCTCGCGTTAGCCAACGAACCATAGGCGATGTTGTCGCGAATTGTGCCGTTAAACAAGGTAACCTGTTGACTCACAATCGCAATTTGATCGCGCAAATGCGCCAACGGCAGCGTATTGATATTCACACCATCCAGACAGATTTCACCGGCTGTGGCCTCGTAAAAACGCGGCAATAAATTGACTAAGGTGGTTTTACCACTGCCAGATCGTCCAACAAAAGCGACCGACGTACCAGACGCCACCGCCAAATCAATCCCTTTTAACGCGTCGGTGTCAGCACCTTGATAACGAAAACGAACGTCTTTGAAATGCAAATCCCCACGCACATGATCGAGTGTCTGTGTACCTTCATCCGGCTCCGATTCGGCATCCAATATTGAAAACACAGACTGTGCGGCGGCTAAGCCTTTCTGCACGATGGCATTGATATCGGTTAATTGCCGTATGGGCTTCGCAATCAATGCCGCCGCCGTAATGAACTGAAGAAATTCGGCACTGCTCATAACGCCATCAGCGACTCGCTGAAACATCAAATACACCATAACCCCTAAACCAATCGCCACAATTTGCTGTGTCAATGGCACGTTAATGGCGTTCGTTAGACCGAATTTAAGTGACTGCCGTTGATTGTACTCACTCGCTTTTCGAAATCGAGATTGCTCCGTTTCGATGCCACCAAATGCTCGTACCTCACGATAGCCATTAATGCTCTCGTTAGTCACCTGAGTGACTTCGCCCATCGAATGCTGAATACGGCGACTGTAACGGCGAAAAAAACGACTCGCTTGACTCACACTCAGACCGATCAATGGCACTAACGCCAAGAAGATCAAGGTCAACTTGGCATCCAACCAAATCAAATAGGCCATTAATAAAATAACCGTCACACCCTCTTGAATGACGGTGGTTAACGCTCGCGTTGCCGCTCCCGTGACTTGTTCCACATCAAAAATGACGCGCGAGATCAAACGTCCACTGGACTCGTTATCGTAATAATGGCTTGGCAAGGTCGTCATTTTGTTAAACAGCTGCGTACGCATGGCATGAACCACACCACGCCCGACAACGGCCAAAAAATACTTCCCTAAAAAAGTACCGACACCTCGATAAAAATAGATAAAAAACAACAGACCAACCAGCAAATTGATTTGCGTCTGTACCGGTGTTGTCAGTGTTTCTTCCACCATTCCCATCAAATGCGCTAAAGCAGGCGCGGAACTAGCAAACAAAATAAACCCGACAACACTGACCAAAAAAGCCCAGCGATGAGGCCAAACATAGGATAAAAGGCGCCGATATAGACGCCCAACTGTCATTTCAGTCGACATGGATCAGTCTGATGCTCCCGCTTGTCGCGTCGTAATGCTGAGGTTGACTAGGCCCAACTGGCCAGCCGCATCCATGGCCCTTACTACCGCTTGATGAGGGGTGTTGGCATCGGCAGTGATAATAACCGGGGCCGTAGTTCGTTCACCCAGTGTCTTTTGTATCCCTCGCTTGAGCGTGGTGATTTGCTGATTCAATAACGCTTGCTCATTAATGCTGTATTCACCATTGGCCGAAATGACGATTTCAATGGCTTGCACGGTGTTGGCGTGTGCATCGGCCGACGCTTCCGGTAAATCAATGCTTAAGTGGTTTTCTTTACTGAAGGTGGTCGACACCATAAAGAAAATCAGCAGTAAAAACACAATGTCGATTAAGGCCGTTAGATTTACCTCAACCGCCTCTCGATTCTGCCGTTTAAAATTCACTTAGGCCGCCTCTGAAGAATCCGCCACTTCGCGATCACCATGCAGTACATCCACCAACTTAATGGCTTCCTGCTCCATAAAGACCACCAATTCATCAACCCGACGCTGCAAAATGCGATGACAAATCAATGCCGGTATCGCAATCAACAAACCCGCTGCTGTCGTCACCAAAGCTTCAGAAATACCACCGGCTAGCATACTCGCCTGCCCAGTCCCAACCACCATGATCTCAGCAAAGACTTTAATCATACCGATCACAGTTCCCAACAGCCCCATCAGTGGCGCAACGGCGGCAATGGTGCCTAAGGCATTTAGGTAACGTTCCATTTCGTGAATTTCGTGAGACGCAACCTCTTCGATACTCTCTTTCATGATCTGTCGACCATGACGTGAATTGATCAATCCCGCAGCCAAAACACGCCCCAGTGGACTTGAGTTACGCAATTCTTTAATACGGACACTGTCCAATTGCTTGTTTTTCATCCACCCCCACACCCGCGACAACAAATCGCTAGGCGCTATTTGCGCTGGGCGCAATGTCCAAAACCGTTCGACGGTAATGGCCAATGCCAAAATTGATGCAATGATGATGGGAATCATCATCCAACCACCACTCTGGATGATCTCCAGCATAGCTAGCTCTCCTGCCAAATGACTATTTGCGCGCTACTCTAGCACAAGCCTTATGGTTACATAAGACCTGCTATGCGCGTCACGAACCGAGTTACGACAATGGCACAAGCACTAACGCTGACGCCATGGCGGTGAAGGCAATTGTCGCTGACGCTGCAACCCAGCTCGAGGAGTGAGGCGCAATGCGCCTTCATTGGCGGTGGAATACCATTCAATGCCGTGGCGTTCTAAGCGCTCCAGCACGTCATCATGCGGGTGCTGAAAGCGATTATTGAATCCAGCACTGATCCAAGCCTGCTGCGGCATAACCACCGTCAATAGTGCATCACTGGTACTGGTTCGACTGCCGTGATGACCAACCACCAGCACATCGGCTTGTAACGCACTGCCATAATTCGCCACCAGCCACAATTCCGCATCTTGCTCCAAATCCCCCATGAATAAAAGACGAATGCCATACCACTCCAATAACAAAACGCATGAATGGTTATTGGTTCGGTTACGCCAACGACTCTCAATCGGAAAAAAGCGGAAACGCCAATCGTTAGACAACACCTGCCATGCACTGTGATCGTGGCATAACTGCCAGTCTCTGTGTGTTTGATCAGCGCGTTGTAGCGGAGTTCGTAATGCTTGTCCTTGCCAAACTCGTTGCACCGGAATACCAGCAATCAACGAGTGGGCGCCGCCATAATGATCCGCGTGATTGTGGCTAACAATCACACTGTGCGCGTGCTGAATTCGCTGCCGCTGCAACAGCGGCAAGACCATTCCCGAACCAGCATCAAACCGCGCTGAAAATCTCGGCCCCACGTCATAGACAAGCCCTTGTTGACGATGCGAATGCATCGTCGTCCCCGTAGCAATCACACTTAACCCTTGGCCCACATCAATGAAAGTCACATTCGGATCAGTGAACGGCAATGGATAAACGCTCGTGCGCCACCAAAGTATGACAATGATGGTTGTTCCCACAATGGCAAATACCGCATTAACGCCCCGAGTTAATAACCATAACCACAACCACCATAAACCCAACACCAGCGGAGACTGCCAACCCAATACGGGCCATTGAATGGTTTGAAATGACTGCTGAAGCTGTAAAAACCCCTGTGCATTCCAGCGAACAACATCAGCTAGCCAGCTTATATCCAACAGAGTGTGCAAAAAAACGCTGGGTAACATAACAAATGTTAACCATGGAATCGCCACGGCATTGGCCAATAAATGACCCAAATTGACTGGATTCTGCCACCACAACATCACCGGCATCAAACCAGCAAACACGACCCACTGTGGCCACCAAATCAGACTCACATGCGCACTGCGACGACCGTCAAAAAACTGCAGTAAGGCCCAAACAGCCAACACCGAAAACACAAAACCCGTGCGGGTATACAACAAAGGATTCACGCACAACATCACCGCCGCTGCGGCCAGTAATATGTTCGAAGGAGAAACACGCCTTAGCCACAGCGTATAAAATGCTACGAACACCAACATCCACGTAGCTCGCTGTAAGGACACTCCGGGTTGCGCCACTGACCAATATCCAGCCAGAGCAATCATCAGACCGAACATTGACCAACACGCCACACAAGGTGGTGTTCTTTGCGAAATAAACGCCGAGACACGAAAAAGCAAACGACCGAACAGTATCCCCAGTAGCGCCACCCAACCCACATGCAACCCACTCACTACCAACAAATGCACCGTGCCACTGGCTTGAGTCAATTGCCAAATATCATCACTAAATGCACCTTGTTCAGCAAACACCAAGCCAGCAATCCAAGGCCACACCAACGCATCACGGTGTTGCTGTAAATGCGCTAACCAACGTTGTCGCCAACGGACCTCACCAGTCACCTGTTGATCGTGAACACTCTGTACATAGCCCGTTGCATCAATGCCTTCCGTGAGAAGAAATGCCTCGTAATCAAAGGGTAAGCCATTCGCAAAATTTCGTGGACTACGTAAAACCGCTTGCAGGTGCACCACATCGCCAGCCTGAAAGGACACCTCGGCATTGGCACCGCGCTGATAATGATTGAGCTGTACCCGGCGCGGCACATAAGCAAGCGGCTTCTCAGTGGCTAAATTGGCAACCCGAATCAGAATGCGCTGCCCCAACTCTGTTGATTGCACCTGTTCAATATCGCCATCCACTTGCACCACCATTTGGTCATGCTCTGTCGACAATCGATGCATCAATTGCCATGACAACCAACTGTGGCTATAACCAGCCGCCAACCACCAAAGCAAGACGAATAGCAAACAGCGTTGCTGAACACTCACAGAGAAATACGACACCGACACCCGATGACGCACAACGACAACAAAGAAAACACTCAGCAAGGTTGCGATAAAGACCCATAGCAAAGTCTTACCGCTCAACCAGGTACCAGAAATTAAGCCGACGATCAGCGTAATTAATTGCAGCATCCACACACCTTTCCTTGGCTTTTCGTAGGGGTTGCGGGATAATTTACCCGCTTTTTTTCACTTGGCGAGACCCAATGCCCAAGAAGTTGTTATCAAAATTGTTTCCTAATGCCGAGGCCATTCAAAAAATTGAATCGCTGCGTGTATTGAAACCCCTATTCCGTAACAGCAATCTTTGGCATCTGAATCGTCGTTCAGTGCCTCGCGCATTCATGATTGGCTTATTTTGTGCCAGCTTACCACTGCCCTTTCAAATGATCATTGCCGCATTTTTGGCGTATCATATCAATGCAAACCTACCCATTTCGGTTGCCTTGGTTTGGCTGAGTAACCCAATTACCATGCCACCCTATTTTTTTAGTGCCTATCAACTCGGTAGCTGGATGCTCGGTCGACCGACCATGAGTATGGGTGATGAATTTAGCATCGACTGGTTGTTATCAGAGTTAAGTAGTATTTGGCTACCGCTTTGGGTTGGATGCTTGACCATTGGTGTACTGCTTGGCCTTATCAGCTTTATTGCTATTCACATTGCTTGGCGAACTCATGTCGCCAGCAACTGGCAACGCCGCAAACGCAATCGCGCGGCACTGCAAGTGAGCAATAACGACTGAACAACGTCACATTGGCTGCAAACGCTGATCCAACAAACGAAATCCTCGGTTCATTCGGCTGGCCAATTCGGTATCGTGAGTCACCAAGACAAACGCCGTCTCCATCTGCTGAGACAAATCCAACATCGCCTGTTCAACGTGACGCGCAGTTTGTTGATCCAAGTTACCGGTCGGCTCATCGAGTAGTACCAACTTAGGTCGATTGACCAAGGCGCGCGCGATGGCCGTTCGCTGCCGTTCACCACCCGATAACTCGCCCGGCTTATGCTGCATACGTTGCGCCAAACCCAGTTGTTGCAAGCAGATAGCGGCTTGCTCCGCCGCCTGCTTACGAGGCACACCCGCCAACAATTGAGGCATCATCACATTCTCCAGAGCCGTAAACTCGGGTAACAAATGATGGAATTGATAGACAAAACCAATACTGGTATTGCGTAACTGCGTACGTTTCGCCTCCGATAAAGTGGATAAATCCTGACCATCGACAACAATGCGTCCCTGATCCAGTTGATCCAAACCACCTAAGGCATTTAACAGCGTTGTTTTACCAGAACCCGACGCACCGACAATGGCAATCGATTCACCGGCGGCAACATCCAAATCAACGTCCTTCCACACCGTCACGGACTGCGGCCCTGAGTGGTAGGTTTTGGTTAAGCCGCGCGCGGACAACACCAACGAATTATTCATAACGCAACGCCTCCGCAGGTTGAATGCGCGAAGCACGATAAGAAGGATACAAGGTCGCGAGAAAACTCAATAACATGGCGGCCGACGTGACTATCAGTACATCATTCCACAACAACTGGGATGGCAAGTAAGAAATAAAGTAGACATCCGAACTCAACACTTGCACACCCATGATGTGCTCCAACCAAGCAATCAAATCAGAAATGGTTAATGCTGCGGTGATGCCCAACATCGTTCCTAGCAACACGCCCACCACACCAATGGCAACCCCCTGCACCATAAAAATCGCCATGATGGTTCTCGGCTTTGCTCCCATGGTGCGCAGAATCGCAATATCGGCTTGCTTATCGGTCACGGCCATCACCAACGTGGAAATGATATTAAATGCCGCTACCGCCACAATGATCAACAACAACAAACCAATCATGGTTTTTTCCATGCGTATCGCTTGAAATAAGTTTCCGTGCGTGCGGGTCCAATCACTGCCGCTGAATTGCCCATCCAACTGATTAACCAACTGCCAAATGCTGCGCGGTGCATCAAACAAATTGTCAAATTTAACCCGCAACCCTTGTGCTTCTGAAGTCAATCGACCTAAACGACGCGCGTCGTCCAAATGAATCACCGCCAAGCTGGAATCTAATTCGGCACCCACTTTGAAAATGCCCACCACATCCAAACGTCGCACTCGAGGCAACACACCTGCCGGTGACAGTGTGGCTTCGGGCAGCATAATCGTAATTTTATCACCCACCACCACATTCAAGTGTTTGGCCAATAAATCGCCCAATAGCACACCAAATCCACCAGGAACGAGAGCGTCAAGAGAACCGTCGATGATGTGATTCGGTAAAATAGAAACGCGTTGCTCGGCGTGGGGCTCAATGCCCGTTACCATAACACCTTGAACACGACCACCATGACCCAACATTCCTTGCAATCGAGTCAGTGGTGCAGCCGCAGCCACACCGGGATGCTGTTCCACTTGCTCGGCCAAGGCAGCCCAATTTTGTACGCCGCCGCGTTCGTAAATCACACCATGCGGCACCATGCCTAAGATGCGTTCACGCAATTCACGATCAAAGCCATTCATTACCGACAACACCAAAATCAGTACCGCCACACCAAGGGTCATACCAATCATCGACGACGCAGAAATAAACGAAATAAAATGGTTACGACGTTTTGCAGACAGGTAACGCAAGCCAATCCAAAACGGCAGAGGTAAACGTGATCCAAACATAAATTAGCAACAGATAATAATAGAGGCGGCTATATTGCCCCACATCGTTGACGAATGCGACAGGCAACCAATAGATTCTCACTGTAAAGGCGATGCAAACGGAACAGAAAGACATTTGAGTCTCAGATCGAATACGTTAGCCTAAAGAAAAAAGGGAAATACTCATGACTTACCACGACTTTTCGACACGACTCATCAGCATACTCATCGGTACAGCCATCACATCGTTCAGTGCCATGGCCGATATTCGTCAATCAGCGAATGAACTCAATGCCGAAGAAATGACCTCGGCGTACATTCGCGACACCACGGTCATTTTACGACAACAACCGATCGCCACCGAGCCAATGGCCAATAGCAACGATGAAGCCGCTCCGCAAACCGTCCAAGTACGCGTGGCTCGCCTCGATGATTTGTATAGCGATATGGACAACATTGATCATAGCGCACTAACACAATCGCTAGCGGCTCTCGATGACAACGTACTACAAGCATTGATGGAGCGACGTGAACAACAGTTACGACAACAAGAATCCGCGTATGATAACGGCCTTCTTGATCCGAATTTGGCGCAAAGTGAAGCCTATTTACGACAAGTGCTTAATATTCCTGCCAACCAACCCATTGACTACAGCAACTTGGGTTTTCCTGCCGATCTGCCCATTATTGTTCCACCATCCGGCATCGAATACACCAACACCACCCGACAATTTACCCTAGCGATCCCCAACAATGGCTATGCAGAACAGGCCTTCCAAACGCCAGGGGGGGAATATCAAGTGAACATCACGCCAGACCAAATTCAGTTCACCATCAATTTACCGGGCCAGTAACAAAACAAAGGTACCAAAAAATGAGATTTCTACGAGAGAATCGCGAATTTTTTCTCGTAGAAACCCCATCTCGCTGCAACAGATTACTATTTTTTTCTTTAAAATCATCACCTTAGATAGTAATTCAGGCCATTGTAAAGAAAACATACAACTATGGCCTTTTGTCTATTTCTGTTTTAGAGTGATGACACTATAAAAATAAAGAGTGATTGTACTATGCAGTTCTCTACATTCTCGATGAACGCACTACGCGCTGAACCCAGACAACAGATGCTGGGAAAATACAAAGTTGAATTTCAAGCCTACAGCTTGCCAGAAAATCAACACAAAACGCCGGTGGTTTTTCTAGGCGGTGCCTTTCAAAGTTTTGTTTCTTTCAAAAGCGAAGTTGAGCTAGTACTCACAACGCACCCCGTTATTTTGGCAGACTTTCCATCGCAAGGCAGCAATGATCAGCTCGCCCCCGAATTGGATATGGCCGATTATGCCGATTTAATTGCCCAATTTTTAGATGGCCAACAGATTGAAAAAGTCATGATGCTAGGCATTAGCTATGGCTCAGCCATGTCAATGTTGTTTGCGACCGCGTATCCCGAGCGCATTGAACGCCTATTACTCTCTGGCATCACCTGTTTCCGTCGTGAAAGCCTGATTACATTGCTCGAAGATTCTCTTGCCTTACTTGACGCGGGTAACATGGATGCCTTTGCAACCACCGCTGTCTGCAATCTCTTGAACCACAGCCGCCTGCAAGAAACCGAGGTAAGCGCAACCTATCGGCGCTTGCTCTATCGTCAAATTTCCCGTTTGAATGACAATGAGCGCGCTCGATATGCGCAAAATACGCAACGGTTACTGCGCTTTGAGGGGTTTACTGCCTATCCAAAATGCCCAACCTTAGTGGCCACTGGCGAATACGATAATTTTACCCTCCCTCATGAGAACGCAGCCGTGGCACAACAGTGTCCGAATGCGACGTTTGCCGTGATTGAAAATGCCGATCACCTCGCTCAGTTTGAACGTAAAGAGGCCGCCAGTGCGCTGTTTCATGGCTATATGTGCGGTAACGACATACGCCACATTGATGGCACCCGCGTGTACGCTCCAGCCGACTTCCAAACCGATGATCGACGGTTACAAGGCCGACAACGGCCACTCGCCCAACCGTATTATTTATACGACGAAAACAGTGGCGAGCGTCATATTGTGCGCATTCACAACATCAATTTTGCCGGTTGCGAGCTCGAGCAAACATCGACCAACCTTGCCGTTGGCGAACAGAATGCCAACCTCTACTTAGAGCTTCCGGAAGCAGGCCACCGCTATCACATTCGTGTACTAACACGACACAAAAAACAACTCCGCTGCTTGATCATTCAGCGCGATTTAAAAGCCGCGGATGATTTATTGACCTATCTGAATGAACATTTTCTGATGGTACGTGAACAAACATCAAAGCATGATGTGCAATCGTTGCCAGCCTAATGACTTAGGCTGGCAGCCTCTAATTAACTTTTAATGCGTTTGAACGGCGGCAATGCATCAATCAACAACTGGCCGTAACGATGTGACGTTAAACGCTTGTCCAAAATACTGATACGCCCGAAGTCACTCTCTTTACGAATCAATCGACCACAGGCTTGCACCAAACGCACCGAGGCGGCTGGTAAAGTCAAATCCATGAACGAATTCCGTCCACGACTCTCGATCCACTCACTCGTTGCCGCTTGAATGGGATCATCCGGCACGGCAAAGGGAATTTTGACAATCACCACATGAGTCACGTAGTCGCCGGGTAAATCAATGCCTTCGGCAAAGCTAGCCAAGCCAAAAATCACACTTCCCTCACCGCCATCAATGCGTTTTTTATGACGATCCACAATCATGGCTTTCGGTAAGAACCCCTGACACAACAACGCATCGCCCCAATCACGTAAAAACACATCGCGCGTCGCTTCCAACTGCGCACGTGAACTGAACAGCACCAGGCTACCCTTACTCAAATCAATGTGGTCGGTCAACCAAGCCTCAACATCGCTCTGAAAATTCGGACTTTTCGGGTCGGATGCCAAGGTCACGGTTTCTAACTCCCCTAAATTAGGGTAGTCAAACGGGCTGGCAACGCGATGATAAGATGCCCAATCGGGTAAGCCGGTTTCCCAAGTTAGACTATGAAAGCTATTCAGCGCGGTTAACGTGGCTGATGTGACCACCGCACCGTAACAACGCCACCATAAATCACGGCGTAGACGATCGGCAACCGCAATCGGTGATGCACTTAAACGAATATCCCAGTCGTCGCCGAACGGCACACGCGCTAACCAGCGAGCTACGGGTAATTCCCCTTCTTTTTCTTCAGTACAAAACCACGACAAGGTTTCTGACAGCTGCTCGGCACGAGCCAGCATGATGCCCATCGGTGCTTGCCAAGACTCAGCGACATCACGTGAAAAATCACCCTCCGACTTACTATCCAATGATTTCTGTAGCGCATCCACCAGCTTGTCTAAAAACAACTGCAATGGCTGTAAGGGTTGTCGAATTTGACTCAAGGTTTCACGCAACGATTCCGGCACCCGACCAAACTCAAATCGAAGACGGTCTTGATCACCCAACATATCCATCAGCATCGGCCAACTTAAACTGATGTTTTGTACGATCTCACTAATTTGCTGGGGTGCCGCAGAAAACGAAGGCAACAAACTATGAGGAATACCCGCTGCTGCGACAAACTGCTCTAGGCCTTTTTCCAGCTGTTTTAACCACTGTCGTTGTGCACGAACACCCACTTCCAGACGAAAGTGATTTAACGCTTTATCCGCCAGATGGTGTCCTTCATCGAATACGTAGATGGTTTTTTCTGGTGCAGGCAATACCGCACCGCCACCCAGCGACAAATCGGACAGCACCAAATCGTGGTTAGCGACAATGATGTCGGCATCTTCCATCGACTCACGCGCCTTATAAAACGCGCAATTCTGATAATGCTGACAACGACGATTCGAGCACTCTCGATGCGTGGCCGTTAAATGACTCCATTGACCGTCTTTGAGTTCATCTTGCCAACGATCGCGATCTCCGTCCCATTGTCCACTGGCGTATTTCGCTAACATGGTTTCGTACAGCTCTTTATCACGCTCTTCTGGCGTACGCTCAAACAAGTCCACGGTGGTCAGCAAACCAGCAAGCTGCTGCAACGATTTATCCAGCTTCAATAAACACAGATACCGACCACGACCTTTGGCCAAGGCAAAATGAAAAGGCAACGAAATGGATTTTTTAAGGTTCGGTAAATCTTTATCTAAGATCTGCTCTTGTAAGGCCACTGTCGCTGTCGAAATCAGCAGTTTCTTCTCTTTCGCCAACGCCACCGGCAGGGCAGCCAACAAATACGCCAAGGTTTTACCCGTACCCGTCCCAGCCTCAACCACCACAATACCGGAGTCGCTGCGACGTACGCCTTTGTCGTCTTCGTCGATGTGGGCCAATCCTTTGGCAATTTCAGCAATCATCACTCGCTGACCATAACGCGGTTTTAAATCGAGTGCTTTTAAACATTCACGATAACTATCCTGAATGCATTGTTTGGTTTCTGCGGTTAACACCCGACGAACTCCGTCCAGACAAAGAAATCTGGCTGACATTGCCAGCCAAAACGAGCTAGCTCCAGGTAAGATGAGCGTTAAGCACCAGAAGCAGGACTATCATAACGGACTTTGCAGTCAGACGCAGTGTTATCAAAACGGTAAATTCAACGACAACGACACATCCAATGCACGCGCTCGACGCCAGCGCCAATCATCACTCGCAAAGCTCAACGCACCATAAGCATGCTGAAATTGCAGCCCTAGCTGCCGTGTCGAATACGCCGTAACGCCCATTCGGGTTGAATATTCCGAAGTATGAGACGAACCGAATGACCACCATTGCGTCACACCGACGCGTTGATAACGATCATGCTTGAGAACGTCCAGTTCGATATCGTGTGCCAACCAATCGACATGAGCACGCCATGTCGGTAAAAGTTGTTTCTGCGTTGTTTTCGGAATACTACTCCCTTCAATGGCGGAGCTGGTTTCGCACACTGGCGTTCCCTCTCCGCCTAAGCGTACACAGCCAACCGTATGGCCAGCATCCTTCAAATACCAACGATTAAAGGCATCACCAATGCTCACCGCTAGCGCCCATTGGGGTTGTTGATAACGCCACTGCATCGACAGACTGACACCGTCGGCAACACCGGGGACGTTCTTGTCTTCTAATAATTTGTCTTCGTGGTAGTAGTAATCCAGAACCGCTGATACGTCATCTTGTCCTTGCGCCCAGCCTCGTAAACGACCAAATTGATATTGATCAACATGATAGTAAACAAACGTCGGTTGCCATATCACAGAGCCCCATTGCCACAAATAACTCGCGCCCACGCCACGAGCGGTTAAAAAACGGGCATCCATTGCCAATCGATCCCGCTGTGTACGATCTCGCCCTAACTCAATATCGCGATAATAACGAGCCGTGGCTTTATTAAAGGTCAAATATCCCGATACACGCTGCTCATAAAAAACACGCATATTGTGCCATTCAATACCGGTGCGAAAACGCGTATCAGAGAAAGCATATTCACCGTCCCGATAGTCTTGCTGCCAACCGTGAATCATGTCATACACGGGCACCGGCTGAGAAACGCTGATCGATTGCGCATCCACAAACAATGAACGCGCCTGAAGCAAAGCCGACTGACATGCCAGAACGAAGACAACAAAGATTATCGCAACCGATCGCAGCATCAATATCACTGTGGCGGTGGCGCAATCACTTGGAATGCCCCATCGATATAACGAATCACAAACACATTGGGGCGCTCTTCACGAATCACCGCCAGCAACGCATTGCGATAGGTCAAATAACCACGAGCATCACAGGTATCATTGGTGATATTTCGGTCACGCCCCATCACCGCACAACCCACCTCGACATCCCCTGGTAAATAATCCGCTAAGGTGGCAATGGTAATACCGATACTTTGACCCGTATCTGAAAACAAGGTCACACCACCGCGATTGACGATCAAACTGCCCGCTTCAAAACCGGCCACGTTAGTGACCACGTTACCGCTGCCATCATCCTCACGGAAAGGCACATTCATATCGACAAAATACGAGGCATACAGGCTTTGTGCACGAATTCCTATCGGAAAGCCTTCGATCACATAATCGTAATCGTAACCCGCTAACAAGGCGACTTCCCAGCGTTCACGACTGGTGCGACTCAAATCGATATTCATCAGCGCCATCGGTAAACGTTTGGTTTTACTGTCATTCTCCGACTCATCGGCAAAATCAAACAGCTCATGCGCCATGCGCAATTGTAAACGATCAATGCCTATGCTGAAGGTGGCTTTCAGCTCACCATCAATCACAATGTCTGTGCTAGTCGGTGTTAGCACACCGCTAAATAACGGCTTATACGCACCACGACTGGGATAAGCAAACAAACCTAACTTACCATCGTCGGCAATTAACTGGCTTAAGGTGAAGTCATCCTCGGTAACGGCCGTCACATCACTGTAAAGATTTGGCTGACGCTTCGTTTGACCTGGGTTGTCTTCATCGTCAACTTCGACGATCGAGCATTTGCGGTAGCCCAAATCACCCTTGCCATCCTCGTTTTTGAACAACTCAATGCGTTCAATACCAACACCCAAAATCTCAATTTCGAGATAATCCGCTGTCCGCATAATGTTGTTATCATTTTGTCGTCTGAATAACACCTCAACATTTTCATAATACCGATAACGAAACAAGCCCGGTGCAATCACAGGTGCTGAGTCCGATGTATCAAAACCATCACGGACACGGAAAAAATCATCAACCGAAGGCCAGCGCTGCTGGCCGTAATAATTCGCTGCATTACTGGCTCGACCACTAAACAGCAACTCACTCTGATTACGCACTGTCTTATCTTTGCCTTCTTCCCGAATTTGTCCCGTTTGTTCACCCTCCAACAATGCTGTGAGAGAAACCGCACTCAAATTATAATGATAAGGCGTATAACCACTTACCACAGGCCCTGCATCACTGCTGCCAATAACAACATCACGCACACCAATTAACGTGGCATTAAAGGAAAAGCGTAACGACGATTTAGGAACGTTGGCACCCCCGACACGCTTAAAGTCATCGATCAACAATTGCGGCCAAGCAACATCAAAACCAAGCGGTTCAATGCAACCATTCGGCACAGGCTGTGGAGTCACTTTACGACAAACCAGCGGAGGACGCTCTGTCGCCTCATCAAACACCACACGCACACGCGCCAGCGTGGGGTCAGCTGCCTCGTCATCTTCATCGGCCAAGGGTTTAAAATGCAATGTCGCTGACTCATTCAGCGTATTTTCAGTCACCAGTTTTCCATTTAAGAAAACATCAAAGGCATTAAACATGGCAGTTTCGCCCTCTTTTGGTTTCTCAAGGGCGATGCCTTTGTAAGTCAGCGTTAATGAGCCATTGGTCGCACTGTTGTTTGTGGGGTCAAAGTTCCAACCTATAGGTAAATCACAGGTTACCGGATTGCTTTCTTTCCGATTGAAATGAACACACGCCAAAAAGCCTTCGACCAAATCACGAGCATCATGAAGTCCTTGGTTTAATAATGGCAACAGCGGCCGATAATCATCATCCAAGGCTTGATAGTACGCATCGACTGTTTGTACATACTGATAATCAACGAAACTGGGCACACAGTTCTCGCTGTCCACCCCTTCTTTTCCGCATGTTCGGGGGTGCTTACCGGTCAAATTAAACAATCGATCATTCAAGTCTTTCATAAATTCTTTAGCGTTCGCTAATGGCGCCAAGCTGGCGTTGACATCCTCATCTTTTACACTAATGGGGCCGATCGTCCCATTGCGATAACCGGTTTCGCGTACTTTTAGCTGCTCGATCACCGTATTAACTTCTGCCGGAATGGTCGCATTACGCGCAGCTAAATAATCACGATTGGCCGCCAAAATGGTGTGCGCTGCTTTAAAAATAGACACTAAGCTGTAGGCGGAATCTTCATCATTCATTACCAACTGGCCTTGCGTTTTCAGCAGCTTGTCTACCAATTTCGCTAACCATTGTTCGGGAGTAATACCCTCTGTAGACGCTAACTCCTGAGCAGCTGCGAGCAAAGCACCGTAATACAAGCCCTGCTGGCGCAAACTGGAAGACAATTCCGGCAACGTGTTTAATTCTGAAGGTGATAACGGGCGAAGAGAAATGATGTCACTGATATCAAACAAACGGCTTAACCAAAGATTAGCGCGCTCAATGGTAAAGGGCGTATAAATGCCTGTTTTCGGAACATCCGCAACGTTATTACCCGCTTCATCAACAAAGCTGGTGTAAGCAAACGCACTGGCAGCATGCGTAATCCAATTGATATTCACGCGCATATCAGGCAATACCGTGCCCACGGAGGCACGCCACTCGAAATCCTCAGCATCCAACTGGCGACTGGCATTATAGGCGATGGGGTCACCACCAAATGAACAACCGGCTGGACGCTGACAACGCTGACTGCTGTCGTTGCGGCTATTACTCAATGCAATAAAGGTAGCAGGACGATTGAGTTGAGCCGCCGCTACATTGACCTGATAAAACGCTCGTGTGGTTGAGGTAGAACGTGGCCCCACATACACCTCGGTCGATTCCACCAACTCGGTGGTAGGCTGACCTTGAGAATCAATGGGTACGGCATAAATCAACACAGAATAGGCATCACTGGCACCAACATAACCATTTAAGCGAGCCGGTTCTTTGCCACGATTGGAACCCGTTGATGTGTTGCCCGAGCAGCCACTCACGAGCGAAGCGATAACAATTGCCGAGCAAAACGTCCATAGGAGAGAAGGTATACGCATGATTATTATTCTTTATAAGTGATTAACGACATTGTAACGAGATCACAAGCAATGAAAAGCCTTGTCGGAGTGAGAGTGATCATTGTTTAAAAAGTTTACCCTGCCTTGACGACAACATAAGCATTGAGCGAACACCCACAAAAAAACCGGCCGAAGCCGGTTTTTTTTACGAGCTAGCGACTCAGATTACTGAGCGGCTTTAAACTTCAAGCGATACGCGTGCAACAATGGCTCGGTATAACCGCTTGGCTGTTCTTTGCCTTTAAAGATCAAATCAGACGCCGCTTGGAATGCGATGCCATCAAAGCCTGGAGCCATCTTGATGTAGTTTGCATCACCCGCGTTTTGCTGATCAACGATCGCGGCCATACGCTTCAAGCTGTCTTCTACTTGTTGCTGTGTGCACACGCCGTGCTCCAACCAGTTGGCCAGATACTGTGAAGAAATACGCAGCGTGGCGCGGTCTTCCATCAAACCAACGTTGTTGATATCGGGTACTTTCGAGCAACCAACACCTTGGTCAATCCAACGCACAACATAACCCAAAATACCTTGGCAGTTGTTATCGACTTCTTTTTGGATCAGTTCTGGCGTTAATTCGCTCACATCACCTTGCAAAGGAATAGTCAAAATATCATCAACCGAGGCGAACTCACGTTGCTTCAATTCTTCCTGAACGGCAAACACGTCAACCTGATGGTAATGCATGGCATGCAACGCAGCACCCGTTGGTGATGGAACCCATGCGGTATTAGCACCCGATTTAGGATGAGCAATTTTTTGCTCCATCATGGCGCCCATTTCATCCGGCATCGCCCACATACCTTTACCAATCTGCGCGCGACCTTGCAAACCACACTTCAAGCCCACGTCAACGTTCCAGTTTTCGTAAGTATTGATCCACAATTGCTGCTTCATGATGGACTTAGGCACAAACGCACCGGCCAACATGGAGGTATGCAATTCATCACCAGTACGATCCAAGAAGCCCGTATTAATGAAAACCACACGATCTTTAGCGGCACGGATACACTCTTTCAAGTTCACCGTGGTGCGGCGCTCTTCATCCATAATGCCCATTTTCGCTGTGAAGCGCGGTAAGCCTAATGCATCTTCCACGCGTGCAAACAGCTCATTGGCAAAGGCCACTTCTTCTGGGCCGTGCATTTTCGGCTTAACAATGTTCACAGAACCCGTGGTGGAATTGCGGAACGGCGAGTTGCCTTTCAGATCGTGCATGGCAATCAGAATGGTCATCATGGCATCCATAATGCCTTCTGGAATCTCGCTACCGTCCGCCAACAACACAGCAGGGTTGGTCATCAAATGACCCACGTTACGTACGAATAACATCGAACGACCTTTCAAGGTCACGATGTCGCCGTTAACGCCAGTGTATTCACGATCTGGATTCATACGACGAGTAAAGGTTTTGCCACCTTTAGAAACGTCTTCTGCCAAGTCGCCTTTCATCAGACCCAACCAGTTGCCGTAAGTCACAACCTTATCGGCGGCATCAACGGCCGCAACCGAGTCTTCGCAATCCATGATGGTGGTCAATGCAGCTTCCATCAACACATCTTTTACGCCGGCCGCATCGGTAGAACCAACAGGCGACGCTGCATCAATTTGAATTTCAAAATGCAGACCGTTGTTGCACAGCAGAATAGCGGTTGGAGCATCGGCTTCACCTTGGAAACCCACTAACTGCTTGTCGTTATTCAAGCCAGTGACCGAACCATCGTTCAAGGTCACGCACAACTTGCCTTCTTCAATCGCGTATTTAGTGCTATCTGCGTGATCGCCATCAGCCAAAGGCGCGGCTTGATTTAAGAACTGGCGCGCATACGCAATCACTAAATCACCGCGTACTTTGTTGTAGCCTGTGCCTTTTTCAGCGCCATTCTCTTCGGAAATTACGTTCGTACCGTACAGTGCATCGTACAATGAACCCCAGCGTGCGTTGGCGGCGTTCAGGGCAAAACGTGCGTTCATCACCGGTACAACCAACTGCGGACCGGCCATTTGTGCGATTTCAGGCTCGACATTCGCAGTCGTTGCGGTGAAATCGTCACCTTCAGGCAACAAGTAACCAATCTCTTGTAAGAACGCTTTGTACTCAGCGGCATTGTGCGCTTGGCCTTTGCGTTCTGTGTGGTAAGCATCAATTTTGGCTTGCAATTCATCACGCTTAGCCAGCAACGCTTTGTTCTTGGGTGCTAATTCATTGGCGATTTTATCGAATTCTGCCCAAAACTGTTCGGCGTCAACACCAGTGCCTGGAATCGCCTTATCAGTAATGAAATCGTACAATTCTTGAGCGACTTGAATGCCACCCTTTTGAACGTATGCTGTCATGTATTAAGCCTCAACAAATAGTCAAATCCGCGTAGAACAAACCACGCAAAACTCACGAAATCCAACGGCGATGATCTACAACCATCGACCGCTGAACAACAAAATTTAGACGCGCGAGTATACAGTAAGGGAAACAATACTGCTAACCCACACCTCGGATTCAAACAGCAAGGTGATTAACCTGTGCTATTCATATTGGGTACTGGTTAAATACACCCCGAAAAAGTTTGACAAGAGTTATACATAACCTATACTGATTTTGAGAGCAGCATCCCCCTGCTCTTATCCATGATTGTATTTCGTCCCCTTAGCCATCGCTGACCCGATGGCTTTTTTTTGCCAATCACCATTCACACTGGAACACAGTATCGACTTAGCGGATTTCTACAGCGTCATCTCATCTATTCATCACACAAACAAAAGATAACGGTATAAATAATCAACAAAACGTGTTCTGTCTCGCCAATCACACCAAAGATAACGGTATAACAGAGATGGGAAGGATCACGCGTCCTGTGATCCGAACCAAGGGCATTCGTTTATTAATGCCCTTGGGAGCTAAAGAAAAGGAGCGAATACCAAACGCACTAAACTAAAATGGTGAGCGGAACGTTCCATCAACAAAGCGGACAAGCCAAACACGATTCCCATTAAGTAACTTATCTTTACGTAACTGCCCGTAGGCGACACCACGGAAGTTCAGATTCCAGACCTTATCATCAACCGACACATCTGGCTTAGCCGATGCTAAGGTATTATCGACAATGCAGCGCTCAGATTCGCCTTGTTCATTGATGCGCATACGATACGCCAATGGCGTGAATTCTCGCATTTGCTGGACAACACCGATTAGCTCGCTGTTCAGGGTTTCCGTGTTGTCATCCACCTCGAGCGATACACCCGCTTGGAAGATGGCTAAATTGGCTAAATTAGCCACGTTATTTTGCGTATCGTAACTAAAAATAATGCGCTGCAACTGATTACCCGTACCACGAAACACGGTATCGGTGGTGTCGATGTTGCTGTAATTGTGCGACAGCGCTGCCGTGATTTGGTAAAAATCATCACGTGGCGCTCGCAAACTCACATCCAACAAGGTCCGTGGCTGATTTTCCAGCTGCACTTCGCTGGTGAAGCGCAGGTTATTCAACCCCAACACCTGTGCATCGATGAGCCCAGCTGGCACAGTACCGCTACCCGTTAACGCATCCAATTGGTAACAACCGTTATCATCGAGCGTTGCTGGCCACTCAATAAAGTAACGACCCTGCCCTTCTACGGTTATTTGCGACAAACCACCCGCGCGCCACAAACGTTCAACAAAACCAGCACGATCACGCTTGCCTAAAACACGCTGCTTTGGCGCGCATCGCTCAATCGACCAATTCTCCGCGTTCTGTTGCAAACGACACTCTTCAACATCGTGTGTCGTTATTCGGCTGATTTCTTTGCCAGTACCATCCGTTGTCACGCGCTCACGATTCGGATAAAAACGATAGCGGAAGGATTCGCCTTCGGGAATTTTAACATCGAAAAACTCAACTGAATCACCATTGATTGTTTGCGTCCCCAGTGCATACTCAATCGGGAGCGAAGGTTCAGCAGCGGCATCGGCACTGGGGTTAAAAAAACCATTCAATACAGGCCACAATTGATTAGGGTAATAACTGGCGGCGTTCTCCGCGCTGGCATTCAGCAGCAGCGTGGTTTTATCCGTGGTTGTATCATTGTTACTCGCGTTTGCTTGCGCAATTTGACTGTTAATCACCACCGTGTCCAAATTGAAACGACGCGGTTTATTGTTATTCGTTGGGTGTTCCACACCTCGCATCTCAACACCACGCATTAAGGCACGGAAACTGCCATCAAGTTTCTGAACGGCATCTTGCAAAACAAAATCCGACCAACGCAGCTCAAAGGCGATGGCATCGCCCACTGGATCATTTACCAATTCTTCACTGGGTAACTCAGAGATTGCTTGGGCAAAAAACACACGGACACCAGAGGCCGATAAGATACCTTGAGCAAGATCGTCATTACGGTACTTTTGCTTGAGCGTAAACGCCAACCCATTATTGAGAGGAATCTCACCATCCATCAACAAATCAATGGCTTGGGTCGATGTCGCCAACCCAGCGCGTGCTTCTACCGAAAAGGGTTTATCACTCACCATGAACGTCAAACGCTCAGAGGTGGCGTCATAACTCACAGAAGCATTACCTTCAGAACCAGAACCCCAAATCACATCCATTTTTGGAAAATTTACTGGATCACTGCTTAAGCGAGTGGAATTACAGGTAGTTGCGTCATACACACACTGACGATAGAAATGCTGCACTTCCAACATCACCGCCATCAAGTCATTAAAATCATCCTTGTGTGCGGTATTAAAGGCTTTGATCGCATCCAATTGCTCGTCCAGCTCTTTTTTGTAGCCATCCTGCCAAAAATTGGTTTGCAGATTTTGCAGATAGTCGACAAAGGCTTTTGAACGAGCCAAGCCCAATTCAAAACTGGCACGACGATCACCCAGTAAGTTCTTGATATCATCACTCCGTGCCGCAGTACGCGAGCCAACACTGTTTTCTAACTTAGCTTTATCACTTAGCAATAATTCAATGACGGCCATTACATGACTGTTCATCGACGCTGGAACGTTAATCTCGTTCAGATTTTCAATGGCAACGCCATACCATTTTGCCAAGGTAAACACACTGAGATCGTTTGATGAGGCCAACCACTGGCCATTATGCTCAACAAACTCATCAACACGCGCTGTGGTAAATGCAGCCACGCCATCATCATGAGTCAGCGCCATGTACTGCCATGCCGCCAATAACGCCCCATGTCGAATACGCTGCTGAGCCGACTCGGTATTGGTATTTGCCAACGCCGCTAATTGCGATAAGTCGGCAGCGGGGGTCGTTAGTACATCGGCAATACCTAATAGATTCGACAACTGCGAATACGACTGCAACACCGAGTAGGCATTGAAATATCCAGTTTCTTGCCAAGTACCGTCAGCATCAAATGTATTTTCACTGGTTTCAAAATTCGCAAAATATTGCTTTTCAAACGCCAAGGCCGTGGCTAATTCAGTCAATGGCGATATACGAATACTTTCGTTGCGTGCCAAACCATAGGCCACAGCACGCCAATTCAAATCGGTCGAAATGGGATACATAGCACCAAACGCAACGTCATCGCCATTCACTTCGCAACCAGCATGCCACTGACAACGCTGCTGCGTCGCAACCACATTACCATCCGTATTGGCGACACGGCCGACGACTTGGAACAGACTAATGGCTTGTTCGGCAATATCGACACCACTGAGCTGTCCTTGTGCGTTACTGACGTAGGTATTGCCTTGCAATACACCATCTGTATCCACATTGGGTAAACCTGATGCCGACACGCGAATCGAACGCACTTGCGCGTTCGCCAAATCGTTTTGGTTAAGTTGCAACGACACGGTCGGAGCTTGCGCACGCGAACCACTGCTGTCGTTATTACTGCATCCGGTTACTGCACCCACTAAAAAAAGAATGAGGGCACTTGAAATAAGATGGCCCATGGTGCGGTGTTGAACGATAGTTTGCATGGTCATTCCGTTCTGGTTTTTAAAAAATCGCGCTATCATAGCAGGCTTCGTGTCGGGTCTGAACGAAGGTTTTCGCTTAGCGCGCCGGTTTCCGCTAAAATCCCCTTTTTACCGGAGTATTTCCGGCTTTTCGGAGAGACGTATGCAACTGTTTGTCGAACAATTAACCAATGTGGATTTCAGCTACCTCGATCCAGAGCGAGGCTTAGTGGGTGAAACATGGTGGGCCGGTGCCACACTGGATGGCGCACTCGACGAACAAGGCATGATCTGTGACTTCGGAACCGTAAAAAAAATCCTGCGCAATTGGCTTGATGATGAAGTGGATCATCGCTTGTTGGTGCCCTTGCGTCACCCTGCACTTACCTTGCAAGAACACAACGATCACATTGAACTAACGTGGCGCTTTTCCGAGCACATATTGCAATTGAGCTGCCCACAGCAAGCCTTGGCCTTGGTCGATGCTGAGTCCATCGATGCCAGCAGTGTTGCGACGTGGTGCCGTGCGCAGTTACAACCTTTTTTTCCCGTTAATGTAGAACAACTCGCGTTAACCTTTACCCCAGAACACATTGCGGGTGCCAGCTACCATTACAGCCATGGACTAAAAAAGCACGACGGGAATTGCCAGCGCATCGCCCATGGGCATCGTTCTCGCATTCATATTTGGCTAGACAATCAGCGCAATGAAGCATTGGAACAGCACTGGGCGGAACGCTGGGCCGACATTTATTTAGTCAGCGAAGAAGACATTATTGACGATCAAGACGGGCAACTGACCACCCGTTACCAGTCGGCACAAGGCGCTTTTGCCATGAGCTTACCCAGCCGCGCCTGCTACCGCATGAACACCGACACGACGGTGGAGTTTATTGCTCAGCACTTAGCCGATGCGATTAAAGCAGAGCACCCAACTCAAGCGGTTCGGGTGCAAGCATTTGAAGGCGTGAACAAAGGCGCGATTGCCAGCGCTTAAGAAAATTCAGTACGGATGCTGTCAAACGATATGAGCGAGCTAGGCGTTAGAGCTCGCTTCCATTTCGGCTTCTAGGTTTTGCCGCAATTTACGCTGACCCAAAATAAACAACACCAGCGCCACGGGCAGCAACCACCACAACCACTGCTGCATACTGTCGGCAAATTGTTTACCAAAGACATACGCCACCGAAAAAATTGCAGCCGCCCATACGATGATAGACACCACATTAGCAACGGTAAACGTGCTACCTGGCACACGCGCTACACCACACGCGATGTAACCAAACGTGCGCAAACCGGGCATACAACGAATAAGCGCTAATTGATGCCAAGGCGCGCGCTGCAATGGCAGCACCTGACGTTGAATCAGCGGATGCTCAAACTTCCGTGCCAACCAAGGCCAGCGATGAGCCCACAAACCAAACAAATACAATGCGGTATCACCAATGAACATGCCCGTACAGGTCGCAGCAAAGGCCAATTCAGGCGCCATCTTACCCGAAGCAGCCAACAGCGCTGCACCGATAATGGCCAAATCTTCCAGCATAAAGGTTGAAACAATCACAATCAGCACCAACCAAGCAGGGTGTGCTGAATAATTCAGTAACGATTCGAGCATTATCATTCCAAAGCGACATAAAACGGTGCCCATTTTACCAAGAAACGACGTCCTGCCCAGCGACGATCGCGCCAAATAGCAATAATTCCTTCACAATCGTCGATCAAGGCTGAGTTATGACATAAAAATCGGCTATAATCGCGACTTTTCATTGATTGTCCGGCGAGAGAACCTATGTCTTCTACTTCGAACACGTGCGCAGAACTGTCTGCTTTAACTGCAATTTCCCCGATCGACGGTCGTTATGGCAGAAAAACAACGGCCTTACGTCCTATTTTTTCTGAATTTGGTTTGATTCATGCCCGCGTTCAAGTGGAAATTCGTTGGTTGCAACAACTGGCAGCGCATCCTGCAATTACTGAAGTACCTGCCTTCTCTGCCGCCACCAACGCGCAACTCGATGCCATTGTCAGCGATTTTAGCGAAGCCGATGCACTGCGTGTTAAAGCCATTGAAACAACCACCAACCACGATGTCAAAGCGGTGGAATACTTCATTAAAGAGAAATTCGCTGACAATGACGAATTACAAGCCGTAAACGAATTTGTGCATTTTGCCTGCACCTCGGAAGACATTAACAACTTGTCTCATGCGCTGATGCTAAAAGCCGGACGTGAACAGGTCATTATTCCGAATATGCAAGCACTGGCCGATGCCATTCGTGAACTGGCTCATGCGCACGCAGACGTGCCGATGTTATCTCGTACCCACGGCCAAACCGCCTCGCCCACCACGTTGGGCAAAGAGATGGCCAACGTGGTGGCTCGCTTAGAACGTCAAATTAAGCAGGTACAAGCCGTCGAAATGCTGGGCAAAATCAACGGAGCCGTGGGCAACTACAACGCTCATTTATCCGCGTATGCTGACATTGATTGGCAAGCCAATGCCGAGCAATTTGTGACGTCATTGGGGCTAACCTTCAACCCATACACCACACAAATTGAACCACACGATTACATTGCTGAATTATTTGACGCCATCGCCCGCTTCAATACCATTCTGATCGACTTTGATCGCGACGTATGGGGTTATATTTCTCTGGGTTACTTCAAGCAACGTACCATTGCTGGCGAAGTGGGTTCATCCACCATGCCGCACAAAGTGAACCCGATCGACTTCGAAAACTCGGAAGGCAACTTGGGCATTGCCAACGCGGTGTTCAATCATTTGGCTGCCAAGCTACCAGTCTCTCGCTGGCAGCGCGACCTGACCGACTCAACCGTATTACGCAATATGGGCGTCGGCATGGGCTACAGCCTCATTGCTTACCAAGCCTCTTTAAAAGGCATTAGCAAATTAGAACTGAATGCCGAACGCATTGCGGCTGACCTTGATAATGCCTGGGAAGTATTGGCAGAACCGGTACAAACGGTGATGCGTCGTTACGGCATTGAAAAGCCTTATGAAAAACTGAAAGAGTTCACACGTGGCAAAGCCATTACCCAAGCGGCCATGCTGGAATTCATCGCCTCACTGGATGTGCCAGCGAACGTCAAAGCCGAGTTGAACGCCTTAACACCGGCGAACTACATCGGTAACGCGGCAGCACAAGCCAAAGCGGTATAACGTATCGCCCCCTTGCTTGGTCACAGCGACTTGCTGGACCAAGCAGCTCTCCCCTTCTTTCTCATTGAGATCTCGCCATGCATGTCTTAGGCACACTCACTATTGACGATTTTTTGCGTGACTACTGGCAAAAAAAACCACTGTTAATTCGTAACGCCTGGCCGAATTTTCAGCCACTGCTCAGCAGCCAAGAATTGGCAGGACTCAGTCTCGAAGAAGACATTGAGTCTCGCCTGATCATTGAACACGGCGAGCACAGCCCATGGCAAGTCGAACAAGGACCGTTTGATGAAACACGCTTTGGTCAGCTACCAGAACGTCAATGGACGCTACTCATTCAAGGCGTAGAACAATGGATTCCTGAGGCACGCACCATGCTCGATGCGTTCCGATTTGTGCCATCATGGCGCATTGACGACCTCATGATCAGCTACGCCGTCGATGGCGGCAGCGTGGGTCCGCATTACGACCAGTACGATGTATTTTTGTTGCAAGCCGAAGGGCAGCGCGAATGGCGCATCGGGCAACACTGCGATCAAGACAGCTCCATCTTGGAAGGAGCCAGTATTCGCGTACTGACCGAATTTGAAGAACAAACGCGTTACCTGCTAGAACCGGGCGACATGCTCTACCTACCCCCGCAACTGGCGCATTACGGTATCGCACAAGGCGAATGCATGACCTACAGCATTGGCTTTCGTGCACCTTCACAAGCGGAACTAGCACAGGCGTTTTTAGATCACAACGCCATGGATCTCAGTGAAGACAGTCGCTACCAAGACGCAGATTTACTAACACGCCCACATTGCGGAGAAATCACACGCGATGACGCCGAACGATTCCAACGCGTGATGCAGTCGCTGTTTGCAGACCCAATGCGCTTACAACGCACACTCGGGTTACTGATGACCGAAGCCAAATACCCAGAGCTGCTGCCAGAAGCCGATGACGAACTGACTTGGCAAGACGTACTTAACAATGTCAGCCCAGAGCAAACCATCGTACGTTCTGAGTTTGCTCGCTTTGCCTTTAGCCAACATGCAAACGAGATCGACTTTTTTGCCGTTGGACAACACTGGTCATTACCAACACATTGTTTACACTTAGTTCAACGGCTGTGTGATCACAATCACTATGTGTTTGCCGAACTACTATCTGAAAGTAAAACACAAGAAGCACAGCAGTTACTGCTGACGCTTTGGCAACAAAACTGGTTATACATCGAATCTGAATAATGACCATCGTATAAGGAGATTCATCTTGGAGGTTATTCATACTCAATGGCAATCACACAGAGACGTATTACAGCACATTCGTCGACGTGTGTTTATTGATGAGCAATCCGTACCCGAAACGCTCGAGTGGGATGACGATGACCTCAACGCAATGCATTTTATTGCCTACGACGGACAGCGCCCCATGGGCTGCGCACGCTTACTGAAAGACGGTACCCTTGGTCGCATGGCCGTTTTGATCGAACACCGTGGTAGCAACGTCGGCTCACTGCTGTTACGCTCTATCGAACAATACGCTCAGCAAACGCTGCACCTGCGCGCCATTCGTGCGTCAGTACAAACTCGCGCGTACACCTTTTACCACCGCAACGGCTTTGCAGCCGACACCGATTTTTGCTGGGATGCCAATATTGCACATGTTGTCATGCACAAAACACTCGGCCTTGAACAAACGCCCTCAGAGCGTTTCATTCTGGGAAGCGATTACGAATCGTATCACGTTACCGAACAGCACACCGCGGCAGCGGCCGGGTTGCTGCACATTGCACTGCAAGATCGCAGCACACGCGTTGTACTCGCGATTGCCGACTTAACCGAGCCCGTTTGGCGCGATCAAGGAACTCGCGATAGCATTCTCTATTACCTACGCCAATCGCGACAGCGTCGAATCGCTATTTTATTGCAACAAGAGTACGCGGGCATCGCCGACCACCCATTGATTCAATTCAGCCAACGACTCAGTAGCCGAATTGAAGTACGCGTACACAGTGAAATTGCAGAGTCGTTTGCCATTTTTAACCCACATGGCTACATCAAATTAGAACGCGCGGGAGTTCGCGCGTGTTTTAACAATCGCCCCATTTGCCTTCGGCTTAACGATTACATAGACAACCTATGGCGAACTAGCCAGAGGATGAAAGAAGGTCGACGCTTACGCCTGTGATATCGACAGCAAAGGTATCAGCAACAGCAGATGCAATAGCGTCACCACACCACTCAATACCCAGCGTAAGTGGCGATACGACACACTGTAAACGCTACGAAATAATGGATCACGCTCTACCCAGAGCAACACCCAATAACCCGCTAATAACACACTCAAAGCAAACACCATCGGTAAGAAGTACGCGCCCAGTGCGACTAGCGACACCGCAATCGATACGGTTAAAGGCAATTTGGCCATACGATGAGGATGTGCCTGCTCCACGCCCCAGCATGCCCCAGCCATAAAGGCCAAGATAACAATGGAGTAGACCTTAAAACCGTCGTAACCCCATGAAAAACCCGCTAACGCCAAGATCGCCATGGCCAAAAAAGGCAACAAACCTGCATAACCAAAACGATTCGATAATGGCAGTTCACGCCACCAACTTGCCAACATAGCCCATCTCCTGCTTCCGTGTGTCATATCCCCAAGTTACATGGCGGCTAGTAATGCTTCTACCCGCGCAATGTCTTCCGCTGTATCGACACCATGACCCGGCGCTTGTTCAATAATCGACATATGAATTTTTACGCCATACCACAAAGCGCGCAATTGCTCTAACGATTCGGTGCTCTCTAATGCACACACCGCCATCGATTGATAATCTTGCAAAAATGAAACGCGGTAACCGTACATACCGATATGACGATACACTGGGATTTTCGTCGTCATCTGCTGCGCACCATCACGATAACCGTCACGATCCCAAGGGATGGTGGCACGACTAAAGTACATCGCGAACTGCTGTCGATCTAACACGACTTTCACCACATTCGGATCAAACGCATCACGGTCAGAATGCAATGGCGTACACACCGAGCTCATTCCCGCTTCAGGGTAATTCAGCAAACTGGCCGCCGTTGTCTCGACCAAACTCCGCGGAATGAGCGGCTCATCCCCCTGCAAATTAACGACGACCGTATCAGCAGACCAACCTTTAATGGCGGCCACCTCAGCAATTCGCTCCGTGCCGTTTTCATGGTTAATCGAGGTCATCACCACCTCGGCACCAAACGCCTCGGCAACACGCTGGATACGCTCATCATCGGTAGCAATCACTACCTCATTCACGCCCACTTCCAGCGCACGTTCATACACATGCTGAATCATTGGCTTACCGGCCAGTGATAACAACGGCTTTCCTGGCAAACGACTGGACGCATAACGCGCGGGAATCACAATTTTATAATCGGACATCACACTCACTCAAACACCGCCTCTTCAATCAGAAAACAAGCCACATTAACCAACCCGTCAATGCTTTCCGGTTTCAAATTCTGGCAACATGGCCTTAATATACGCTTCATCCAATGGCATGCGACTACCAAGAATAATATCCGCCACTTCGCGCGCCACACCGCGCCCACCAAGTGCATCGGTAATGACATCGGCATGGTCTTTTACTAACCAGAAGGCATCCTGTGGTGACACGCTCAAACCCACTTTTTTCATGACCTTCAAATCAATCACATCATCACCGACGTAACACACCTCGTTACTGTCCAACATCAACTTATCCATCAACTCAGACAACACCGCCCACTTATCATGACTGCCTGGAAAGAAATGACCAATGCCCAAATCCGCTGCGCGACGAGCCAATGGTGCTGACGATTTTGCCGAAATAATGGCCGTCGTAATACCATACTCAGCCAATAACTTTATGCCTACGCCATCTTTCACATTGAAATGCTTCACTTCCTCACCCGAAGCGGAATAACTCAGTGTGCCATCCGTTAACACACCATCCACATCAAACACCACCAATTGAATGGCACGGGCTTTTTCTTTAACCACATTCGGTAAATGAACCATGACAATGACTCGCTCAGCAAAAATTTGAGTGTAGCGTTTACGCACAAAAAAATCGCGTCGAAAGTAAAATAAACAACGACATCGACGTCATTTCAAAAAATACGATTAGAAAAAAAATCACGCATAGATACATGCAAGAAATTTAGCCGAGTGGCTAAAAAGTGGCATCCCCAAGGGGATTCGAACCCCTGTTACCGCCGTGAAAGGGCGGTGTCCTAGGCCTCTAGACGATGGGGACACAAGGACTGCTTTGAGATTTGGTGGAGCCTAGCGGGATCGAACCGCTGACCTCAACACTGCCAGTGTTGCGCTCTCCCAGCTGAGCTAAGGCCCCGTCTCAAAACGTGTTCGCATCTTACTGAGCACACCGTTTTCTGTCAAACACTTTTTTTAAAAAAATTCTCTAAAACAACAACTTAACGGCTTTTGCAAAAAATCCATGGTTCGCTGTCGCCAACCATGGATTCATGATGTTTCAAGCAAAGACACACCGAGCCAATTTACTCAGCTTTTGTTTCCGCTAATTTTTGCTGAATGGCTTGCGCATGCAACTGATAGTCTTTTTCGACCTTCTTTAAGCGCTTCTTACCCATCTCAGGGAACAGCATCAACGCGTTACGAATGCGTGCACGGGTCATATCTGGCCCCAGTAGCACCATGCTATCCAATACCGAAATGGTGGATGAGGTACCCGCAATGGCCATAAAGAACGGATACAAAAAGTCTCGAACCTTCAGCTCCAATTGCTGCGCTAGCGCAAACAAGCGACCTTCAATTTCATCACGCTGCCAATGACGAATGTCTTCCAACTGCCACAAACCAAACTGTAAGGTCAGTTGCATTTTTTCGTCATCAAACGCTTTGTGCTCGAATTGTTCAGCCGTTAATGGCAACAGGCCGCCTAGAAAATGCTGAGCCAATGGCGCTACATCCGAGAATACCTCGACTCGGGGTAACAAATGCGGAATTAATGGCTTCAAACGCGGCCCAGTTAAGCCCCAAGCGGTATAGCGCTGCGCAAAGTCATCATGACTCAACTGACGCAGCCACACACTGTTTAACCAACGCATTTTTTCCACATCAAACACAGGGCCACCGAGTGACACACGCTGAATATCAAAATGCGCGATCATATCCGCCAACGTAAACTGCTCACGCTCATCCGGCATTGACCAGCCCATACGGCCAAGATAATTCAACACCGCTTCCGGCATAAAACCCATGCGCTCATAGAACATGATGGACGTTGGGTTTTTGCGCTTACTCAACTTGCTTTTATCAGGATTACGCAACAACGGCATGTGACACAACTGCGGCATATCCCAACCAAAATACTGATACAACAAGCGATGCTTCGGTGCCGAGCTGATCCACTCTTCGCCACGAATCACATGCGTGATTTGCATCAGATGATCGTCCACCACGTTGGCCAAGTGATAGGTCGGCATGCCATCCGACTTCATTAATACCTGGGCATCGACTTGCGACCAATCCAGCTCGATGGGACCTCGCAGCATATCGTTCACAACGCAAACACCCTCTTCTGGCACCATCATGCGCACCACAAACGGCGCACCAGCGGCCTCACGTTCTGCCACCACCTCGGCTGACAACAACAAATCGGAGGGTTTCAGTGCCACACTGCTGCCGGACGCTTGCTTCTCGTTGCGCAACGTATCCAATTCTTCAGTAGTGCGATAACACTTGAACGCATGACCTTTATCCAACAATTGCTGAACGTGCTGCTGATAGATATCACCGCGTTCGCTTTGACGGTATGGCCCATGCTGACCGCCCACATCAGGGCCTTCACTCCACTCAATACCCAGCCAACGTAAGCTGTCTAAAATGGCTTGCTCTGACTCGGCCGTACTGCGCACCTGATCGGTATCCTCGATACGCAAAATAAATTCACCACCGTGTTGCTTGGCAAAGGCCAAATTAAACAACGCGATGTAAGCTGTGCCTACGTGAGGATCACCAGTGGGCGAAGGAGCAACCCGAGTACGAACCGTCATATTGGAATCTCTAGTCAGATCAAAAGTGTTCGCGATTATAGAGGAATCACGCGCATGACTAAACCATACGATGACAAGACACGGCGTTTATTATTGCGGATATTCCCATCCAACGAATGGAGGGGCAATTGCGGGACATGAAGAAAATAAAAAGCCCTGATAAATCAGGGCTTTTTAAGAATTATTGGCGGTGAGGGAGTCCGTTTATATAGAATCCCAGGTTGTCCGACATAATCCTGTAACCCCTTGAATATCAAAGCTTTCCAGTCCATAGAGATCCGACCCAATCCAGACACAAAGGGGGACTGATTGGGGGATCATTTTATTTGGCGGAGTACCTATGGCCATTCACAAGCTTTCACCCCGTAAAGTCGCTACAGCAACGAAAGGTAAATACGAAGATGGCGGAGGTCTTCGTCTTGTCGTATCCGCAACCGGAGCCAAAAAATGGGTCTTCCGCTTCACCATTAATGGCAAACGCAGGGAAATGGGACTTGGCCCCTACCCGACCGTATCACTTGAAACCGCACGGCAAGTTGCCCTGGAGTGCCGGCAAAAGGTCTATGTCGGACAAGATCCCATTGAATTTAAGAACCAGAGCGTCAGCCAAACCCCAACCTTCAAAGAGTGTGCATCAGCCTTCATTGAAGCAAACAAACACGCCTGGAGCAACGATAAGCACGTCAGCCAGTTGACCAACACCCTAACCACTTACGCCTATCCGGTTATTGGCACCAAACTGGTATCCATAATCACCGTAGAAGATATTTTGAAAGTGCTGGAACCGATCTGGTACGACAAAAATGAGACAGCCAAGCGAATGCAAACACGAATCGCTAAGATTCTTGATTATACAGCTGCGCGCAAATATCGTGAACCTGCTAACCCTGCAAGATGGCAAGGCCACCTGGATACTATCCTTCCTAAGCCAACCAGCATCCAGAAGCGAAGAAACCACCCAGCCATGCCTTACAAAGACATTGCTGCGTTCTGGAAACAGCTGAACAGCATGAATTCGACATCATCGAAGGCACTGCGCTTTCTGATCCTGACAGCAACACGCACCTCAGAAGTGCTAAATGCTACCTGGGATGAAATATCGTTAGAAGACAAACTTTGGGTGATCCCAGCCGAAAGAATGAAAGCAAAAAAAGAACACCGGGGCCCGCTACCTAAGCAGGCCATTCATTTACTACAAGAATTGCCTCGCATCGCTGGATGTAACTACCTATTCCCTGGGGCAAAAGAGAACTCACCGCTATCCAATATGTCCCTCATCACCTTCATGAGAAAGCTCGGATACCACAAAAACAGCGAGCTAGGTGAATATGTGCCCCATGGCTTCCGATCGACATTCAGGGATTGGGCTGGTGAAGTATCAAACCACCCACGGGATGTTGCCGAAATGGCACTGGCCCACACCATCGACAACAAGGTAGAAGCGGCATACAGACGAGGGGATCTGCTCGCTAAGCGAGCAGATCTCAAGCAGGATTGGGGAGACTTTGTGAATGCGTTTCACACAGACTAATACTTCATCCATTCAAGAATTCAAATCACCGGCAGCCGCTTCTAGTACGTCGCATAGCTCAGAGACAAATTCCGGTATCTTTGCCTTAACTATTTCATAACCGTGATTCTTTTTCAGAGGGCGACAAGATGCGCCAATACTCATGAAAGAACTTCCTGCTGTGTTGAGAGCTAGTTGCGAATATCTGCCAAGGTCAGCTACACTCTTTTTGCTCGATGGGTTTGTGGCCTCACCTCCGGCCTTGTCAGGTGATGGTTCAACAAATGAGCGACGGTTGCCGGAATCGTCAGACGCCTTGGCCCGGGAGTCGTTAGATATGCTCTGGCCCTGAGACATCGTGACTCGATCACCGTCCTTTGTTTGATCGAGTTCAGCAAATGAGGCATCTGCGACGGCGGGTGTAGCAGGGACGGTCTCCCTGCTCCAGAGCAACCTCCAACATTTCTCCTGTTTTCATAATCGAGCATCGGCACCTGTGTCGACTTGCGGTTGGGCTCTTACCGCTACTCCGCTACCGCCAAGTCTTGCTCTGTGTAGTCGCTTAGTAGGTCTTGTTCGGGTCGCGTGGATTCATCAGCTTTTGCTTGGGTTCCTTGTTCCCCTCGATTACCACGTCCGCTTTCTCCGCTTTCAACTGCTTGTGGCTGTTGCGTATCAGGTCTAGCTTGTTCTGCATTTGCTTGTTGGTTGTCATCGGATAATCCTACGAATGAGCGCAAGCTAACATCGACGGGGCCGAACATGCTGCCCTGCGTCGGTTCGCCTGCTCGATAATGTTGTCATAGTACGTCTCAATCAGTGTACGCAATTTTGCAGAGGAACGTATATTGTTTTCGACCTGCGTTTCAATTTCATTAGCCACGTCTTCTGTGGCGCTAATCATGGTCTATGAGAGCCGAGGGCATCCTAAGGAACTCTGCCTGATGGTCATACACCAGAATTGACAATAACTCGCTCACGTTCCAGATCGGCTTCACTTTAAAAGCTCTCAGTCACCTTCCAGTCTTTGGTGAATTTATCTAAGACAATAAAGTTTTTTGATTCAGCAACCGTTTTATACGTTGTCATTCGCTTACATCCTTTTCGTTAGCCGTGGTGTTTTCCAATATGGAAATAGCCACGACGTCGCATTATTCAGTGACTTGCCAATGGCCGGTTTTATCTGAACCGACCCGAGTTAACCTGCCTTCTTTTTGTAGTTTACTAATGGCACGACCAATGGTTCTAACGTCTTTATTCAACGCGTCAGAGAGTTGTTGTCGGGTCAGCTCAGGCGTGCTACTCAGCAATGCTAAAATAGCCTCAGGCGTTTTAAGGCCCGTTAAACTGACATGAGCATTTACAGGGGCATTTTGGCCCTCTTTTAGAGGGGCGTTTACCGAGGCGTTTTGCGCTAGTGTTTGCTGAATAACCGACAACATAAAATGAATAAACGGCGTGCTATCCGCTTGGTTATCCGCCTGCTCTAGAGCGTGATAATACGCTTGCTGGTGATCTTTAATCACACTTTCTAGCGGCAAGGATAAAAATAACGGATGCCACTTGGATAAAATCAGCGTTTGCCATAACCGCCCCATTCGTCCGTTACCATCGGCAAAGGGGTGAATAAACTCAAATTCATAATGAAATACACAACTGGCGATCAATGGGTGATCTTTTGTTTGCTTAAGCCATTGGATCAAATCGGCCATTAAACCGGATACCTGATGCGCAGGCGGCGCAACATGGTGCACCACACCACCTTTATGGATACCCACGCCTTTACAGCGAAACTCACCGGCATTCACAAGAATATCTGACAGCATTAAACCGTGAGCCGTGAGTAAATCGTCAATGGCGCTGGGTGTGAATGCAGGCAGTGCATCATAAGCGGCAATAGCACCTTTTACCTCGGCTAGCTCGCGCACGCTGCCTAGCACCGATTTACCCTCAACAATGGCCGTGATCTGCTCTTCGGTTAAGGTATTGCCTTCAATCGCCAGCGTACCGGTAATGGTTTTAATGCGGTTTTGCTTGCGCAGTTGCGGCGAGGCATTAAGCTGGCTGGCGTTTAGCTCACCCACCTGCTGGCTGATTTGCGCAACCAAGTTCAAAATATCGGTGGTAATAGTAAAAGGCGGTTGGTATGCCATTACTGTGTATCCTTTTTGCTGCTTCGGTCTGGTAAGGCCTGATTTTTCTAGACACCTTCTACCTGTTTAAAATATTCACGCTCAAAGTTGTTTGGTGACATCCTACCATTTTTGGTGTGACGGCGAGTGGGATTGTAAACCATCTCAATATAGTGAAACACGGCCTGCTTAGCCTCAGCACGATTTTGATAAATACGACGGCGTATTTTTTCCTTCTTTAGGGAGACTCTGAATAATTCCCGAAATCAGCGATAATACGGCCATCGTCAAC
>JACUUC010000046.1 GCA_014859445.1 Bacterioplanes sp. | reverse complement strand
TTGCGGGCTTATGCCGATGCTGGTGAAAACTGGCAGTTATTCAGACCTTCCTTAGTACTGTAGTATTAATCGCGTTAAAATTGATTCTTTCTTCTTATGCCCAAAAATGGCTCGATCAGCAGTTGTTGATCTTGCCATTCGAATAATTATATGGTCGTTGCCCAGTCTGGAAGATGCTTAATAGCCCACGTCTCCATCACTTTGTCAAAGCCGGTAAATATCATTAGTGCGATCAGTAATAACGCATAGCCGAGCAGCAATCTGCCAACTTTGCCTGAAGTGCGAAGGGTGCTGAGTTTTGTGCCTGCGGCATAGCCTATACCAACTAAAGGCAGCGCTGTACCAAGTCCAAAAGCAAGCATGACGGTAAACGACATCAGAATATTCTGCCCGGTCGATGCCAGCGCAATGGCAGCACCTAGCGTGGGTCCTACGCACGGTAGCCAGACCAGGCCCAAAGAGCCACCGATCACAAACTGAAAGACTGGGCGGTCTGAGGAGTCTGCCAACTGGCCGCCAGCAGGTAACCGGCTAGTCAGGCGTGACAACAGCAGACTAAATTGCTGATTCAGCCAGCCAACCACCAGCACCAACCCCATCACCAGCATAAAGACTGCGGCAAAGGTACGCATAATATCGGGCGATAAACCGGCGCTGAGCAGCAGGTAGGTCAGCAAAGAGCCACCCAGAGCAAAGGTAAAGGCGAGGCCAGCAGCCAAAAACCAGACACCGGTTTTGGATGCCCGCATGGCCGATGCCGTAACCGCCGGTATCATCGGCAGAACGCAAGGTGATAACAGGCTCAGCACGCCTGCTATCAGTGCCAGTGGGATGGCGGTAAATTCCATAATCAGTCCGCGCCCTGGTCGTGTTTTTTCAGTTCGGCAAAGATGGTACTTTCAAGGGTTTGGGCCACACTGAACCAAAGTTGCTCTTCACCACGATACAACACCAGAGTTGACTGACGTGGCGCTTTGAAGTAAGTGACCCAGTCTTTCTGGTTATCAAAATCCACTTGCAGCACCAGGATGTCGCTGTTGGGGTTGTGGGCAAAATAATCATTTAAAACGGTGTGCTGGCGGCGACAGGTCGGGCACCAGGGCGCATACACATCGATCAAAATCAGTCGGTTTTCAGCTTGCGCTTGCCGAAACGAGGTTTCAGTAAAGGCTTGTTTGTGTTTGAGCAGATGCTCGGTGGAAGCATTGGCCGGGCTCAGCAGGAAAAAAGCGGCTGCAGCCAGGGAGATGACTGCAATCGCGACATTAATCATGGTTTTCATAAAGAAGTCCTCTTCAGGTTGTGGATGATTCGCCAACCAGTGTGAGAGAGATAAGGATTTTCGTCATTAACCACCGCACCCGTTGAATCCACCAAAACACCGGTTCGTTTTGTTCAGTGGTAGTTAAAGTGTTTTGGTCGATTGCTGCGGTGTTTTGGTTAGTGTGGCTCTTGCACGACTTGACTAGACTTTAAGTGTATTCACAACAGGAGAAATACACATGAAACAACCTAACTTAACCAAATTATTGCTGGCAGGTGTAGCTATGGCTAGTGCTGTGGGTGTGGCACAGGCTGGACCGAATGCTCAACTTAGCCTGGCAGAAAATGCGCCTGAGGCGGTGCAACAAAACTTTGAAACATGGATGGCCGGCGAGCGAGTACGGGGCCGCCGTGACAAATGCTATGGCATTGCCCTGGCGGGGCAGAACGATTGCCGGGCCGGAGCTGGCACTAGCTGTGAAGGTTCATCAACTATTGATTTTCAAGGCAACGCTTGGACTTTCACTCCAAGAGGGGTTTGCGAGTATGTCATCACCCCACACGGTCAGGCATCGAAATCTGAACTGGATCGTAACAACTCCTGATGGCAGATTTTAACGCAAACAGCCTGCCAGGATCCGTGCTTAGTACTGGTATAAGCCTTAAGCTTCAGCACTATCCAGAGGTACTGGATGTTGCTTCAAAAGGGATCTGGTATGAAGTGCATACGGAAAACTATTGTGGCATCGGCGGAATTAGGCTGGCAGCTCTGCAGGCGATGGCGGAACGATTTCCGCTTAGCCTACATGGTGTTGGTGCTTCTCTTGGTGGGCCGGAACCCCTCAGCACTCAGTACCTGTCTTGGGTTAAAGCACTGGTAGATAACATTCAGCCAACGTTGATTTCTGAGCATGCGGTGTGGTCAGGAGTGCAGCACGCATATTTTGCAGATTTATTGCCTTTTCCACGAACTCGGGCAGCCTTGCAGCAATTAGCGGACGGAGTACATCAGTATCAGGAAGCGATTGGCAGAGCTATTTTGCTCGAGAACCCCACCCACTATGTTGGGCTTCAGCATGAAATGCATGAAGCTGATTTTATGGTGGAGTTAACACAACGGACCGGCTGTGGTTTGTTGCTGGACATAACCAATTTATACCTGAGCCAAACCAATTGTGGTGTGGATGCTAAGCAATATTTGGATCAAATCCCTGCGCATTTAGTCGGTGAGCTGCATGTGGCAGGTTTTTCAGCCGATCCGGTTGAAGGCAATCGTTTGTTGATTGATAGCCACGATCACGCACCACAAGAAGACATCCTGAATTTACTGGATTATGCCTTACAGCGATTTGGTCCGAGGCCCGTGTTATTGGAGTGGGATGATCGTATTCCTGCTCTGGATGATTTACTGAATGAGCGAGAGCGGCTTCATGCCGTGTTGCGACCTTATCTGGAGATAGCAGATGCAGCAGGCTAAGCCTCATTTTTATCAGCAGTTTATTGCATATTTGCAAGGTGAAGCTGAGACCACGCTGGCTCACTGGTTACAAGCTAAACCTGAAGATTGGCGACGATTGCAAGTGTATCGCAACAGCAGCATGAAGGCATCAGTGCAGGCTTTAGCTGACAACTTTCCTGTCAGTGGCTCGGTGTTGGCAGACGAGCAGTTCCGCCAATTGGCCAGAGATTATGTTTTTATTCATCGGCCTGAGCATGCCGTGCTGGCCTGGTATGGTCAGCAATTTCCTGATTGGTTGCAAACGCAGTTGCCCCGACATCAGTGCCCGTGGTTGAGCGATCTGGCTAGGCTAGAACGTTGTTGGCTGAATTGCTTGCTGGCCGAGGATCAAAAAGCAGTTTCGGCGGAGGATATCTCGCATTTGGCCAACGCGGGAACCAATATTGAAAAGCTCAAACTAGGATTGTGTTCAAGCGTTGAACTGCTTGAAACGCATTTTGATGTTTGGACATTGTGGGTACAGCAACGTGATGATCCCAGCTATCAGCAGCAGGCGACGGTTGCTTTAGAGCATAACCGTCGGGCGCTATGGCGACAAGCCGATCATACATTGCAGTATCGGGTATTGTCTGCCGCAGAATGGCACTTTCTGCAAGCTTTAAATACTCAGTCTTGTTGCCTGCATGATGCGGTATCTGCAGCTCTCAGGGTGGATGAGCATTTCGATGTCAGCGGCAGCTTTGCCGGGTTGTTACAGCATGGTCTGCTGTGCATACGTTAACGCTTTAAAGGAGTCCACTGATGACTTTCGTTACTTCTATTCAGACACGTTACTACCAATTAGCTCAGTTTTTACAGCGCTGGCTGGAGCCACTTGCTTTGCTGGCGTTGCGCTTGTTGGTGGCCCGGGTTTTCTTACAATCTGGCCTGTCAAAATGGGATGGCTTTTTACAGTTTGACGTTAATAAATACGAACTTTTTATGTACGAATTTTTCTGTCCGGACCCTGTTCGGCCCGGTGCTTTGTTATTGTGCGATGCCGATACGCTGGAATACTCTGAGGGCGCTTTCGGCCAATGGCTGGCTGAAACGATGGCAATAACTGCAGGTGTGGTGGAAGTGCTGCTGCCATTGCTATTAATCCTGGGACTATTTAGCCGTTTTGCTGCATTGGGTTTACTGGGCATGACCCTTTTTATTCAATTTGCCGTTTATCCGGATTGGACACATTTTTGGAATCCTGCGGCCTGGTGGGCGGCATTATTATTGATGTTGCTCGCGCGCGGCCCAGGATTGTTTTCGCTGGATCGCTGGCTGGGGCTTGAAAAACGGTCGTAATGCTTCAGCTGCAGTTAACTAAAAATTACTAAAAGGAGTTATGTCATGAAACGTCAACCCGGAGATAAGCTGACGCACGTCATGTTGCCAGCACTTGATGGCCAGCTGTTTGACACGAGAAGTCTGGAGGGGCGACCTTTTATGCTGTCTTTCTTTCGCTTTGCCAGTTGTCCGTTTTGCAATCTGCGCATGCATGAATTAGTGTCCCGCTTCAATGAATTTGCCGACGACTTCACTATTGTCGCGGTATTTGACTCGCCGCTGGATAATCTGCAGCATCATGCGAGCGGTCATAAAGCGCCTTTTGCGGTGCTGGCGGATGAGAGCAATCAATTCTACTGGGAATACGGTATTGAGTATTCACTGCTGGGCGTGGTGAAGGGCATGCTATTACGCATGCCGACTCTGCTTAGAGCTATGATGCGCGGTTATCTGCCGCTGGGCATCAAAGGCCGCATGACCACTATGCCAGCAGATTTTCTTATCGACCGCAATGGACGTATTAGTATGGCGTATTATGGTACCGATGAAGGAGATCACTTGCCGTTTGAGCGTGTTAAATCCTTTTCACTGTCTGAAGCGCGCGCTACAGGAGGAGCTGGCAGCGATTAGTTATGCAATGCTCTGAATTCGCCGGGCGATAAGCTTTCTTGTTGCTTAAAAAAGCGGATAAATGCCGTTGCTGATTGATAGCCAATTTGTTCGGCAATGAGTTCTAGACTCAGCTCTGTATGGATAAGCAGATAACGGCAGCGTTGTAGCCTAAGCTTATCCAACAAGGCTTTTGCAGTCATAGCCATCACTTTATGGCAGCGCTCGGCAAAGGCGCTTTTGGACAAAAAAGCCAGAGCGGCCATGCTTTCCACCGTCCAGTTAGCGCCCGGTTCATCCATAATGGCCAGTAGCACCCGGCGTAGCGCCGGATCTTTTAGTGCTGCCAGCAGGCCTTGTTGCATGCTGTCGTCACTGAGCACCTGACGCAACAAGTGCAACACCACCACATCGCTCAAGCGACTGATAGCCGCCTGATAACCAGGCTGACGGGATTTGGCTTCTTGCTGGATTAGTTGCACCAGTGGACTGAGCCGTCCGGACTGCTGGTTGGCAGGCAGGTGAATGTAGTCCGGCATCACCTGAAACAGATTGGCGGTGAGAGGGGATTCGACCGCAATGTCGTAGCAGACCAGACCACGTTCAACATGATTGGGCACACAGAAGTTGGCAAAGTCGACTTCGCTGGTGTGTTCATCCACTGGCTCGTCGCTTAGCCAATGCCGGAAACTGTGGCTGAAAAAAATAGCATCGCCGGCTTCCAGTAGCACTTGTTCCTGAAGCCGACCAGGAATCGCCATCCAAAGTTGGCCCTGCGTCACCACATGAAGGGCTGCTTTGCTGGATTTGGTGGTGAGCAGGTTCCAGTGGTCACAAAAGCCAGACTCAAAATGCAGCTCCGAGCCAAAAGCCAATTGTGCTAATAACTGTTCTAAGGCTTCTGGTGTTTCGGTAGATAAGGCCGGTGTTTTGGTCATTGTGGTACGCAGCAGAACTTCCTAAGATTAATGAATCCTTTAGCCTAAGCAGTTTGCAGCACAATGCAACTACAATTCAACCTTAGGAAAAATCATGCCACATATTTTACTTGCCAGGCCCCATCCTTTTATTGTTAGTGAGATGGCTCCTTTTCTGCAGCAGCAGGGTTTTAGTTTTAACCGTCTGTCACAGCTGGATGCGCTGAATGACGAACTGGCCAACGCCGATGTTGCCGTTATTTCTTTGGCTTTGTCGTCGCCGCTGCCGCAGTCGGCCGAAGAGATGCTGTTGGCAATACGTCAGCTTAAGCCAAGCCTGCCGGTGGTGTTTGCCAGTTTGCTGCCATTGGAGCGGGTGCAAAAGACTATTTTGCATCTGATGCAGCAGCATCACGCAGCGGCAGCCATTGCTGCCGCTGGCCAGGTGATTGGTTCAGCCCAGCCCGGACAGGCTGGTACAGTGCTGTATTTTTGCAAAGATGATCTGGCCGATGCAGTCAAGCGGGAGTCTTTTGCTAAGCTTTTGAAGATTCACGCAAAAAGATAAGCAGGGTTAACTTAACAGGGGGCTATCATGCTCAGATGGTTTCAACAGTTTCAAGCAGAAAAAGCGTTACCGGCGGATGCCGGTCAGTTAAGCAAAGATCTGTTGGCCAGTCTGATGGTGATGGCCTGGTTTGTGGAAGCCAAAGATCCCTACACCGGCGGACATTTGTGGCGGGTGTCGCGTTATGCCAATTTATTGTCCAGAGCCGGTGGTTTGCCGGAGGCCGATATTGCCCGGGTGACGCTCGGCGGTTTTTTGCATGATCTGGGCAAAGTCGCCATCCCAGATGCAATTTTAAATAAGACCGGCAAGTTGAATGACAGTGAGTTTGCTGTGATCCAAACGCACCCGGAGGCTGGTGGCCGCATGCTGGCAGGGCATCCGCTAGGGCATCTGGTCGCCGCTGCGGTCGAGTTGCACCACGAGCGGCCGGATGGTCGTGGCTATCCGCATGGCCTGACTGCCAGCATGATCCCAACCGATGCGGCCATCATCGGGGTATGTGATGCCTTTGATGCCATGACCAGTTTACGCTCCTACCGCAAACCTATGCCATTGGAAAAAGTGCTTGGTATTCTGCGTGAGGAGTCCGGCCGACAGTTTAACCAGTTCTGGTGCAACCATTTGCTGGCGTTGGCTGAACGAGGTGAAGTGGATGCCATTATGGGGCACAGTGATTATGGCATTCCCTTGCACACCTGTCCGCACTGTGGTCCGACGGTACTGCAACACAGCGAGGACAAACCGGGTGATCTGTTGGCTTGTGGTGTCTGTCACAGCGAGATGGAGTTGTGTGCTGAGCACGACCAATGGACGGTCAAGCCAACCGGTCGCAAGGTTTCGGCCCAGCAACTGCAACCTAAAGCAGATAAACTATTAATTAAGCGGTTGATTGAGGAGTCGGTGTCGCATATCCCGCTGGAACAACTGGTCAGGTTTGCTCGCGGATGAAAGACTTTTTGCAACAATTACGCCATCCCGAGGTGTTCAGCAATGCCATTAAGGTGGCACTTGTGGTGGGGACTTTGCTGAACCTAATCAATCAATGGGAAGCTATTGCCGGTGAAGCACCCTGGCGCTTTGGCCTGATCCTACTGAATTACTTGGTGCCCTTCTCGGTCGCCAGTTACAGTGCCGCCAAACAGCGGCTAAACGATTTAACCATTCAAAGGACAGAATCGCATGACGGTGATTGAACAAAACCTGCACCAGTTGGACTTTATCCGTCTTATTCTACGGCAGGTGCAGCCTGAACATTACCGGCAGGTCAAAGACTGGCCCGGTGAGCCTTCAGTCGGCAAACATATTCGTCATGTGTTGGATCACTACCAGCAGCTGTGGCTGGCATCGAACAGTCAGCAGCTGGACTACCGGCTGCGGTTGCGAGATGAAGGCGTGCAAAGCGATCCGCAAAAAGCGTTGCATTGGATAGAGCGTTTGCAAAGCTGGCTGAAGTGCTTGGAAACCGATGAGCTGGATACCCAGCTGAGCTATCAATTTGCCGAAGGCACCACCTACACCAGCCTGCAGCGTGAGCTGGATTTTGTTGCCAGCCATGCAGTGCATCATCTGGCGTTGATCCATGCCATGCTGGATCCCTGGGGCTACCCCTGGCCAGAGGATGCCGGTGTGCACAGCTCGACCCAAGAGTATCACAAACGATGTGCACCCTAAGCTGGTGGTACCAGCAAGGACAGCTGCATATCCTGTTCAACCGGGATGAGCGAAAAATCCGCGCCCGGGCGCATGCGCCCCAGCGCTTTAGTCAGAACGGTGTGGACGCCGTCATCCCCATCGATCCAGACGGTGGTGGCAGCTGGGTAGCGGCCAATGAGCAAGGCCGGGTGTTTTGTCTGCTCAACGATTATGCTGCCGCGTATCAGCCGGATGCCGCTATCCGCCGCAGTCGTGGTCTGCTTCTACGGGCACTGGCGCATAGCTCGGACTGGCAAATGCTGGACGCTTCATTGCAACCAGAGCAGTTACGCTGCTATGCCCCTTTTCGCTTGCTGCTCTTTGTTGGACAACAGGAGCCGCTGCTGTGGCATTGGGATGGCAGCCAGCTTCGTCAGCAGCTGGCACCAAACTCGCCGTTATCCAGTTCCAGTGTTTTACCTAGGGTGATCCCGAGGCTCAGAGCCTGGCATTGGCAGCGGGCTATGGCCCGCTCACCGTCACTGCAAACCCAGCAGCAACTGCATCGCCGGCCCGGACCATTCAGCGCCTTTAGCGGCATTGCCATGCAGCGTAGCCAGGTACAGACCGTCAGTATCACACAACTGACTATCGAAGCAGGCAAGATTAGTATGCAGTATTGGGATGGGCATCCGTCCACCCATCAGGTGGATGCCAGCCACTGCCTGGAACTGCCGCTGAAACAGCCTGTAGTATCCGAAGACTATTTTAGCAGCCGGTTGGATGTGCAGGCCCTGCTTAGCCGCTATAACCCAACGCTAGCCAGCCAACTAAAAGGCTGGCAGTGGGATTTGCTGCGCTGGCTGTTGGCGGAAAAGGCGTTAAATCAGAGGTTGGAGCGGCTCAACCGGCTGCCGGTTGAGCGCTTTTGTGATGTAGCCCTGCAGCATTTGCAGTTAACTCCGGACGTCATCGCCTGCCGCTGGCCGGCAGCTGCAGACCGGCCGGTGTTTGTCTGCAACCATCCGACCGGTGGCATTGATGGCTTGTTGCTGATCAGTGTACTGCAAAAGCGTTATCCAAATTTGCAGGTACTGGCCAACGAAGTACTGACCGAAGTGCAGCAGCTGGCTGGGCGCATTGTGTCGATCCCGGTATTTGCCAAGCCTAAAGATGCGCTGCCAATGGTTCAGGCTGCTTTTGCCAGCGACGCCCCTCTGTTGATTTTTCCGGCTGGTCGCACGGCCAGAAAGAGCAACAAAGGTCAGTTGGACGATGGCAATTGGTCCAAGTTGACGGTGACATTGGCCAGGCGCCAGCAGCGCAGTCTGACCGTGTTGCATCTGCAAAGTCAGAATTCGACTTGGTTCTATACCTTGGCCTGGCTACGAACCAGTCTGGGTATTCAGGCCAATCTGGAAATGCTGTTGCTGGTACGGGAAATGCTAAAGCCAGCCAACCGTACACCTCGACTGTATGTTGATATTCCGATGCATGTCGTCGAACTGGACGCTCTGGCCGAAACCGATCGGCAGCGTATCGCCTGGTTGAAACGCCGTTGCTATCAACTACCCACTATTTATCAGGAGGAACCCGATGCCGATGGTAAGCCCAGTTGCAGCCGCCGAGCCGACTAAGTTGATTGCACAGGAGCTGGCACAGCTTGAACCCATTGCCAGCATTCGTGGTTTGCTGGTATTCAGCGCTCAGGCAGATAGGATCCCAGTGACTATGCTGGAGATTGGCCGTTTACGCGAATTGATGTTTCGCAGTGCCGGTGCCGGCCGTAATCTGGCGCGTGATCTGGACGCACTGGATTATGGTGAACATGCCTATTACCAGTTGCTGGTGTGGGATCCGGCTAGGTTGGAGTTGGTGGCTATTTACCGCTACCAGTTAGGATGGCAAGCAGCACAGCATGGCCATGCCTTGTTACGTACCAGCCAGCTGTTTGATTACAGCAAGGCTTTTTGCAGCCAGGTGTTGCCCTATGGCATTGAGCTGGGCCGTTCGGTGGTCAATACCAGTGCTAAGGCCCGTGTCCTGGGTTTCTTTGCGTTATGGGCCGGGCTGGGAGCTTTAGCCCGTATCCACCCACAGCTGCAGTACTTTTTTGGCAATGTTTCGCTCTATCAAAGTCTGGGTCAAGAAGCCATTGCCTGCATGGTGCAGTTTTGCCAGCAGCTGTATACCCCGACGCAGCCGATGATGATGGCAAAAACCGGCCTGAATTACGCGGTAGCACATACGCTGGAGTGCCGTGGCTGGGCAGAGTTGAGCCCAGACGGGCGTATCCGGCAGTTGCAGCAACTGCTCAAGCTCTATGGCTGCCGTCTGCCGCCCATTTTGCAGTCGTATTTAAGTGTGGGCAACGGCATCTGGTTCGACGATGCCGCCTTGGATGAGGATTTTGGCTTGGCCTATGAGCTAAGCATCATCGTGCCACTGACCGCAGTCAGCGGGGCTATCCGGCAGCGCTTTTTGGAGTAGCGAGCGGACGGACTTAGTAAAACTCGTTTGATGTTTTTTAGAGGATAGTCTGTGGATTTAAGCGTTACTGATTAAACGCATTTGTATTTCGAGTTCGCGTTTTTCCCGCTCAAACTGAGCCATTTTCTTTTGTTCATTTTCAATCATGGCCGCTGGCACTCTGGCGATAAAGCCATCGTTGTTGAGTTTGTTGGTAATGCGTTGAATGTCGCTTTCGATGCGCTCAATTTTTGTCTGGATGTGATGTATGTCATCGGTTTTGGTTAACGGTGCGCTCATGCGTGACGATCCTCCATGGAGTAGTGCAGTGGGTGAATGATGATTTCATTAACCCGAGTTTTATCAGTATAGCTCATAAATTGGTGGGGCTTGATTTTCTGACTATGGACATAACGTGTCTTGACTTGCTCTGGCGTATTTTCTTATTAGGCCAGCTGGCATCTGTTCTCATCTCCTGCTAGTGTCAAAGCTCATTCAAGTCAGTTCAATTGCTGAAAGGAGTTACTATGAATCACTTGTTGGTTATTGGTATTGCACTAGTCGTCATGCTGACGATTTTGCGACGAGAGTTAGGGGCTGTTGCCAGCATTGCTGCTCTTATTGCCTTGGCGGTTGTCGGGTTTTATTTCAGTAGCCCGTTGTTGGCCATTCTTTTCTTGATAGGAGCCGGTGTAACGGCCGTGGCGGGTTTGCCCGCGTATCGCAAAACGTGGTTGACGCCGAAAATTTTCTCTTTGTTCAAAAAAATCGCCCCTAAAGTGTCACCGACCGAACAAGTCGCGCTGGATGCCGGTACCGTGGGTTGGGATGGCCAGTTGTTTTCAGGGCGTCCGAATTGGGATCAGTTACTGGATAATCGGTATTCGGGGTTAACCGACGAAGAACAAGCGTTTTTAGACAATCAGTGTTCAAAAGCCGTTTCCATGTGCAATGCCTGGGAAATTGGCGTTGAGCGCGCTGATATGCCGAAAGAATTGTGGGATTTTTTGAAGAAAGAAAAATTCTTCGGCATGATCATTCCCACCGAATATGGCGGCTTACATTTTTCCGCCAAAGCACAATCGGCGGTATTACAAAAACTGGCCGCCAATGAAACCTTGATGTCCACTGTCGGTGTGCCGAACTCATTAGGGCCCGGCGAGTTATTAGTTAAGTACGGCACCGATGAGCAAAAAAATCATTACTTACCGCGTTTGGCTGATGGTCGTGAAATTCCCTGTTTCGGTTTAACTGGGCCTCGCGCCGGTTCGGACGCGACTTCCATTCCGGATACCGGCATTGTTTGTAAAGGCGAATTTGACGGCAAAGAGGTTCTGGGCATTCGTCTTAACTTTGAAAAGCGTTGGATTACCTTGGCGCCGGTTGCCACCGTGGTTGGTTTGGCGTTCCGCATGTTTGACCCTGATGGCCTGTTGGGCGAGGAAAAAGACATTGGCATTACCTGCGCCTTGATTCCGCGTGATACCAAAGGCATGGAAATTGGTCGTCGCCACCACCCCATTGGCAGTCCGTTTATGAACGGCCCGATCAAAGGCAAGGACGTCTTCATTCCTTTGGATTGGATCATCGGTGGTGTGGATATGGCTGGCCAAGGCTGGCGCATGCTGGTGGAATGTTTGTCGGTTGGTCGCTGCATTACCTTACCGTCGGGTGCCAGTGGCTCTGGTCGCTATGCGGTCGGTTGGTCTGGTGGCTTTACCCGCATTCGTCGTCAGTTCAATACCTCGGTGGCGAATATGGAAGGGGTGCAAGAGCCGCTTGCGCGCATGGCGTCGATGGCGTACATCGCCCGAGCGACGGTTTCACAAACCGCTAACATGATTGATAACGGCGAAAAACCGGCCGTACCATCGGCGATTTTGAAAAGCCAGTTAACGGAGTTTCAGCGTCAAATCATGATGGACGCCATGGATGTGCATGGTGGTCGTGCGGTGACACTGGGGCCTCGCAACTATTTGGGTATTGGCTTTTCCGCCACGCCAGTGGCCATAACCGTTGAGGGTGCGAACATCATGACGCGCTGCTTGATGATTTTTGGTCAAGGGGCTATTCGCTGCCATCCATGGGTATTGGCGGAGTTAGAAGCGAAGAACAACGACGACATTGATGCATTCGATACCGCCTTCTTTGGTCATGTCGGTTTGATCATGGGCAACGCTGCACGTGCTTTCACCGCCGCGTTGGGTGTGCCCACGGGCGATAACCCATTTGATTCGGCCGCCGCTCCGTATGCCAAAGCCGTGAATCGTTTCAGTGCCGTTTTGGGGCTATTGTCCGACGCGGCAATGACTATGCTGGGCGCAACACTGAAGCAACGCGAACTGTTGTCTGGGCGTTTGGGTGATATTTTATCAAACTTGTACTTGCTCTCGATGGTGTTAAAGCACTGGCATGAAGGCAACAAAGTGGCCGGTGAAGAAGCTCTGATGCGCTATAGCGCGGCGTTTTTACTGCATCGCTTAGAAAATGCCGTGTGCGGTGTGCTGGATAACCTGCCCAATCGTTTGGTGGCGTTCAAACTACGCGCCATTGTGATGCCATTCGGTCGTTGCTGGCCGATGCCCGAAGATGAATTAACGTCGGCCATTGCCAACGACATCTCCAGTGATACGCCTTTGCGCAGCTACTTGATTGAAGACACGTGGGACACGCAAGAAGACGGTGCTGTTGAAAATCCGCTGGCGCGTTACAACGCGCTGTTGCGTGATTACGACAAAGCCGAAGCAATTTATCGCATAGCCAGCAAAGCGTATGCGCAAGGTGATATCCCAATGACGGCATTGCATCCTGAGGAACGATTTGCGGCATCAGCCGAAGCCGGTTTGATCAGTGCAGACGAAGCCGCCTTTATGAAAACCTTCGAAGCGGAAGTGTTGGATATGTTGATTGTGGATGACTTTGCCTTTGATGAACCTGCACGTCACAAAGACAAAGTGGTGTTGCACAACGATTAGGGCAGCCAAGATGCCGCTGTCTCAATAAACATCGGTCATCTACGCCACTCAGAAAAAGCCACTGCATACGTGCCGTGGCTTTTTTTGTTTGCCCAGCGAAGCTGGCAAACCCGTCAGGCTGAAAGAAGCCT